>CASBQF010000069.1 GCA_949127775.1 Oscillatoriales cyanobacterium PMM_0080 | reverse complement strand
CTATCGCTTGAGGAGATGAACCCTCTGGGATTGTTCAAATTAGGCTCGAAACATAGGTTCTATTGAACGGGTTTTTGGTTTAAGTATTGCCGAAAGGATGGACAATTTTAAGGTATGTCAGTGAATCAAGAATCCCCGCACCGACCGGGCGGGGAGTGTCAAAAGCTATTAATTACTTGCCTTGAAAATTGCTTGGGTCTCCCCAAGCAAGCAGTCAACGGACTGCTGTATGCTCGTGAGAGCTTGATCCCGTGGGGGTAGCAAAACCGCGCAAAACATGGTTGGATCTACCTGTGGGCTAAAATTTTGTGAAATCTAGACTCTTTGTTAGTAAACAGTGATTTTTTTAGAGGGAAACTATGACAAGTAAGCCGGATCGCGTGGTTTTAATTGGCGTTGCCGGAGACTCCGGGTGCGGAAAATCTACCTTTTTGCGCCGATTGACAGATTTGTTCGGGGAAGATTTCGTTACCGTCATCTGCCTGGACGACTATCATTGTCTCGATCGTAAACAGCGCAAAGAAACAGGAATTACCGCCCTTGACCCCAGAGCCAACAATTTCGACCTGATGGCCGAGCAGATGAAAGCCCTCAAAGAAGGTAGGGGAATCGATAAACCGATTTACAACCACGAAACCGGCCTACTCGATCCTCCTGAGCGCGTAGAACCGAATCATGTGATTGTGATTGAAGGATTGCACCCACTGTACGACGAGCGAGTTCGAGAGCTCCTCGACTTCAGCGTCTACCTCGACATCAGCGACGAAGTAAAAATTGCTTGGAAAATCCAGCGCGACATGGCGGAACGGGGCCACCGTTACGAAGACGTGCTGTTTGCGATCAACGCTCGTAAACCCGATTTTACCGCCTACATCGATCCACAAAAGCAATATGCTGATGTGGTAATTCAAGTATTGACGACCAATTTAATTAAGGACGACAAAGATCGGAAGATTCTGCGCGTGCAGATGATTCAGCGCGAAGGCATCGCCAATTTTGAGCCAGCCTATTTGTTTGACGAAGGTTCAACAATTAACTGGGTTCCTTGCGGCCGCAAACTGACTTGTTCCTATCCAGGAATTAAGATGTATTACGGGCCAGATGCTTTCTACGGCCACGAAGTGTCGATTTTGGAAGTAGATGGTCAGTTTGAAAATCTCGAAGAAGTGATTTACATCGAAAGCCATTTGAGCAAAACTTCTGCGAAGTACGAAGGCGAGTTAACTCACCTATTGCTTCAGCACCGCGAATATCCTGGTTCTAATAATGGAACTGGTTTGTTCCAAGTATTGGTGGGATTGAAGATGCGGGCGACTTACGAGAAGTTGACTGCGAAGCAATCGAAAGTGGCTGTTAGTGTTTAAAACGCAGACATAAAAGATTTAGGGGGCGCAATTGCGCCTCTTTTTTTTGTGCGAAATTAATGGTAAACTAATACCATTTTTCTAAAATTGTGCAACACTCTTTGACCCCCCCTAGCCCCCCCTTGCAAAGAGGGGGGACAAGAATACTGTTGCATTCTTTTTTAAAATTGGTATGATTACATAAACTTGCGATCGAGATTTACCTCATTTAATTACCAATGTGGAAACGACACCCGCCACCACTGGAGATGTAGAAATAACTCAGGTGATTGAATTTCCAATCGCCAAAATTTCAATCATTCACCATCCATCAAAACATCATTATTTTGCCCGATCGCAGGCAACAAACTTTCGTACAATTGCATCGCCTGCAAACAGCTATTGATACCAGAAACCGCCCGATCGTACTTTTCGATCTTTTCATCATTCTCAGCTTGCAGGCGCTGGTTACGGGCAATTTTCTCCTCCGCCTCCTGCGCCAGAGTTTGCTCCACATAATCCCGGGCTTGACTGTACTTCTGCAAAATATCATCGGCTTGCTTCTCTGCCATCGGTAACAAATGATCTTTGAGCGTCTTATTCACAGTTTGGCGGAAGGTTTGGCGAATTGTTTTCGATACTTTTGGCTCGAAATCTAAGCGCAACAATTGGCGAATTGCTGGTTGCGCATCAACCATATTTTCGCAGTCATAACCTTGAGATGTTTGCTGCAATGTTTGCCGGAATTGATAAATCGAAAACGTATCTTCATCGTAAAAACGGGGACTTTCTCGTACATAGCGATCGCACTCAACGCCCGCCGCATTCACCAAAGCATCAGAAACCCGCTTTGACAACTCATCCAACTGCTGTTCAATTCCCCCATCATTCCCCAGCAACCGATACAGAAGTCGATAATATTCAGATTTGCGAACACTATCTTTCAAATACTGGAAGAAATTAGCAACCAATGAAGCCGTAGCCTCTATTAAAATATCTTCCAACTGATTTGCTAAATAGTAAAGCGCCTCAACTAAGACAGCAATTAAAGGCGCTGTGGCATTGCGGGGATGAGTCAGCACAGTGCGCCCATAAGCTGCTTCAACCGAAAAGCTATCTAGCAATTCATCCAAGCGCCGAATCATCCGAGACTGTAGTTGGCGAAAATCGTTATCAAAAACATCGCACTTATTCATAATCATTTCATTGATTTCTGTAGCGATATGCTCCCGAAAATCTTGTCCGACTTGCTGCAATTCTTGATTTAACCGCAGAAGTTCCTGTGCTTTCATCGCCTCAATTTCGCGAGGCTGGCTTGCCAAATCCCGCTGAATTGTTTGGTATTGTTTCCGCAGTTGAATGCACAAATCTTCTAAATCATCGGCTAAGTTTTTGAACAGTTGTGGACGTTTTTCTTCGGTGAGGTAGCGGGTGATGGCTGTGCGAAAATCTTCGATGCCGCTATCTTGAATCAATTGCTCGATTAGCGGTTTTCCTTGTTCAGCCAGAATTCGCACATAATTTTGATTTGGTGTTTCGTAGCTATTAACTGAAATCCGAAATTTGCTGGGAGATAACTTGCCGGAATTCGCGCAGTAGCGGTTGAATTCACTGATAAATTGTGGAGTTTCTTCGCTATTCTCGCTACCATTACCCGTATTGTAGGGGCGGGTTTTGCCGATCGACTCTGAATCCAACTTACCATCTACATAAACCCGCCCTCTTTCGCCAAATATTGTATTTAAACCAAAGCGATCGCGCGTTGTGCTATTTTTAATCAAACTGCCGTAAAATCCCAACAACCCGCTAGTTTTGTACACTCTCGCAGTATCGCGAAAGTCGGAATTAATCAGATTTTCCAAGCGCTGTCGCAGTTGAGTGTTGTACCAAGTTTCATCAATGCGGTTGAAAATGTAAAAAAGCCGATCGCGAATTCCCGGATTTCCCCGCGTCTTTTCCATCAACTCCGTCTCTTCCGTCGTCATTTCCCCAGACGAAGCAGCTTTCAAAACGCAGACAACCGCCGAAGTATCCGGGCTTTCAATTTTATCATAAGTCAATTCTGCATCTCGTTGTACAGGCGCATCAATGCCCGGCGTATCGATAATAATATTGCCATCTTGTAGCAACGGATGGTAGCAATAATATTCGACGCGCTTCAGCACCGCGCTGTTGCTACCCCGACGAGCATAACTAGCAGCTTCCTTCAGATTGGAGAAATTAAACTGTTCCATCGAGTAGGTGGCGTTTTCGAGGGTGTGAATGCGATCGCGATTTGCCTCAAAACCTTCTAATAGCAGCATCAAAGCCTTAGCTTGTTTGGCTCGCTCCGACTTATTTTCTCCACCTTCCTTTTCAATAATTATGTTACATCCCTGAGACAAAAGCGGCACTACTTCTGGTTGATCAATATTAAGTTCAGTAGTTAAACCTAACTTTTCGCAAAGAGTATGTGCTTGTTCTCGAATTTCAAAGTCACTCAAAAAAGTGAGAACAACTCGCTCTTCATCAGGCTCAGCAAAGGCGATATAACATTCAGTACCAGTCGCGTGTCCTTCAGCGCTGTAGAGCAATTCACGCTCCAACAAAGCATTGATTAGCATCGATTTTCCTGCACTAAAAGCACCTGCAAATACAATCTCAAACTCAGGAGAAATTGCTTTTTTCAGAGAAGCTTGCACTGCTGTAACATCTTGTTGTCGCAAAGACGATTCTTGACGTAGCAATTGCAGTAAAGAGTCTACTTGTTCTTGCAGATTTTGGCATTGAGATGGCATTTTAGTCATTGTGGCAGAATGCTCTTGATTGTGGAAAAATTACTTTGCTGTAAATTATTCGCTATTTCAGCAATAATTACAACAGTAATTTTACTTAAGTATTTGAGGACAAATCATGTGTTTCCAACCAAGCTGTTAAATCTGATATGTTGTTAAAATTTAACAGTGCATCTGCTAGATTTTCCAAAAGTGCGATCGGCAACCTCCGAATCTGACTTTGAAGTTCTGAAGAAATCGCACCTACACGACGTTCTAGCAAACGCATAGTCAAGGCGAACTCTCCTTCTTGTCTGCCTTCTTGTCTGCCTTCTTGTCTGCCTTCTTGTCTGCCTTCTTGTCTGCCTTCTTCTCTACCTTCTTGTCTGCCTTCTTGTCTGCCTTCTTCTCTTCCTTGTTTGACTGCTTTAGATATTGCCCCTCGTCGATCTTGAATATAAATTTCCTCATTTTCCAAGTCTGTTAATTCCTCGCGAGTCAGAGCATTTCGATTGGCTATCATAAATGCTTTCTGAATTTCTGGCACGCTTTGCATTGTTTCAGGAACTATTGATAAATCCTTAGCAGTTTTGAGGAAATAAATCCACTTATCGGTCAATGTTTCTAACTCATTTAGCGTTTTCTTGAACTTTGGTAATTCAACAAACACTAATTCAATGTCGTATACCGGATAATCAATCAAAAAGTCTTTTTCTTTAAGGACAAACCGCGAAGTTACTTTCGGAAAATCCTCAAACATCTCAAAATCAGTGATAGTCAGGGCAATTACTGGATTCAGCAGCACATATTTGTCTGCTGTTTCTAATTGCGTGGAATAAGCTTTAGCTGCATTGTACAAAATCCGCTTTTCAAATGCCTCTACGTTCAAAACCTGCATCTCGATAATTACTGTTGTCTCGTCATCTAACTCAGCTTTGATATCTAAGTAAGTCTCCTTAAGGCCTCGAATTCGCGGTGCTGAATAAGGAGGGAAGATTTTTAAGCTTTGGATAGTGGGCTGATTGTCATACAGTAAGGCATTCAAAAAACTAATTAGAATGTCTTTGCTATTTTCAGAACCGAAAATCTTTTTGAATGCAAAATCAGTTTTGGGATTGATGAATGTCATCATATGGGTAATGGGTGATGGGTAATGAATGGGTAATTAATCATTGACACTAACTTTATTGTACAGACAAATCCTGACGTGGCTTAAAAGACTCAATCTCTCGTAACTTTTGGTACAATTCTCTTTCTTCGTCGCTAATTTCTTTGGGAATTACCACCTGAATTTCTACTAGCTGATCGCCCCGATCGCCATTTCCCGTCGGATACCCCTTACCAGCCAGCCGTAACCGTTTCCCAGACGTAACCCCCGCAGGCAATTTCATTTTCACCCTACCATCCAGCGTCGGTACTTCCACATCTCCACCCAACACCGCTTCGCTGGGAGTCAGTGGCAATTCGCAGCAAATATCCGACATTTCCAAGCGGAAAAATGGATGGGGAGAAACCGTAATTTTTAAGTACAAATCTCCGCCAGCAATACCTTGATTTCGCAAGCGAATCCGCTGGCCTGATACCATAGCAGGAGGCAGATTCACCTCGATCGCTCTTCCATCTTCCAGACGAATTCGCTCGGTTCCTCCTGAATAGGCTCTTTCCAAGCGCAAAGTTAGCCTCGCATCCATATCCTGTCGCATTTCGCGATCGTCAATTTCTCTAGTTTCCCGTCGATTTTCGCGATCGTCAATTTCTCTAACTTCCCGTCGAATTTCGCGATCGTCAATTTCCCTTCTATCTTCCCGAGAATTAGCCACATAACTCGTTTTCTTGGAAGCAGTGTTCCAGGGTTCCGGTGAACTAACTCGCGCTGCATCATTTGCCGTCGCCATCCTCACTTCCCGGCGTCTTCCGAGCACTTGATCGAGAAATTTATTGAAATCGGAGTAATCGCTAAAATCGACATTTTCAGCAGTTTTTTTGCTGCTATTTTTACCACCTCCCCAAGTTGAAAAATTAGGAATCCGCACGCCTTGTTTGCCTTGAAATCCCTTTTGTTTCCAGAATTTACTAAACTGATCGTATTGAGCGCGCTTATCGATATCGGAAAGAATATCGTATGCTTCATTAATATCCTTAAACCGATCGTCAGCAGATTTGTCCCCCGGATTTACGTCAG
This sequence comes from Oscillatoriales cyanobacterium PMM_0080, assembly GCA_949127775.1. GTDB lineage: Bacteria > Cyanobacteriota > Cyanobacteriia > Cyanobacteriales > Microcoleaceae > Microcoleus. The sequence continues at coordinate 49,020 of CASBQF010000069.1, read as the reverse complement.
GGTGCAACTGTCTCGCCAGCCGTCGATAGGCTTTCTTGATCTCATCGGCTGAGGCATCTTTGGGTACTCCCAAAATTTGATAGTAATTACGAAAGTTTTGCATAGTAGGAGAAGGAAGTTCGGCAACGGATTCTGTAACAGATTTAACGGATGTAACGGATAGAAGGAAGTTCGGCAACGGATTTTGTAACGGATTTAACGGATGTAACGGATGGATGGATGAGGAAAATTCTGTAACGAATTTAGGCGTTGCTGAATTTAGGTAGGATTCACTCGCTATAGCTATCCCTGAAATTTAGAGTAGGGGCAATTCATGAATTGCCCCTACTCTAAATTTCGGAGGCAAATCATACTCCTTTCTCAGCAACGCCCGAATTTAATGGATCTAACAGATGGATGAGGGAACTTTGGCAACGCATTTTGTATTAGCAGGAAAAGAGCAGTGCTATATTTTACAATTAAAATCAGCTCTTTTCCTTCTCCTTTACATCCGTTAAATCCGTTACAAAATCCGTTGCCGAACTTCCTTCTTCCTTCAATTACAGCCAATCGTCATCATCATCCCAGTCGTCGCTTTGATTTTGATAGGGACGACTTGGGCGACTGGGACTGCTTCTACGATCGGGTGTGCGATCGCGATCGTAGGATCGATCGTCCCTGCGATCGCGATCGTAGGATCGATCGCGATCGCGATCATCGTAAGGGCGATCGGGCATTGGATCGACAGTCGATCGGCGATAGGGCTTAGCATTGCTAAAATCATCCGGGCGTCGCTTATTACCATCGCCAGCAAAAGTGCGCTTCACAGACTCAAAGAAATCGTCATCATCATCATCCATCGCAAACGCTGCAACTTCCCGGCTCAAATCGTAAAGAGCATCCTGCAAATCCGAACCAACTTGGTCAACTCCCCGCTCATCCTTACGCTCCAAACTATCTCGCAATTCCCGAATTAACGTTTCAATTCGTTGGCGACTTCTTTGAGCAAACTGCATTCCGCGATCGAGCGCAACTTCCCGCAATTGTCGCTCAGCCTGATAAGCTAAAGCCTCAGCACGATTGCGTTTTTCCACCTTTTCCCGCTGCAACTTATCAGCTTGAGCAAACTGTTCGGCATCCCGAATCATTTGATTCACTTCCTGCTGAGAAAGCGTCGAAGCACCTTGTACAGTAATACTTTGTTCCCTACCAGTAGTTTTGTCCAAAGCAGTCACCAACAGCATCCCGTTAGCATCAATATCAAAAGCTACTTGTATCTGCGGAATCCCTCGCGGTGCCGGCGGAACTCCCGTTAGTTTAAACCGTCCCAAAGACTTATTATCCCGGCCTAATTCTCGTTCCCCTTGGATGATGTGAACTTCTACCACAGTTTGGTTGTTTTCAGCAGTCGAAAAAATGTCCGATCGCCTGACAGGTATAGTAGTATTGCGAGGAATCAGTTTTTTCATCACACCGCCGATCGTTTCCAAGCCCAGAGACAGCGGCGTAACGTCCAACAGCAGGACATCCCGGACATCCCCCGCCAAAATTCCCGCCTGAATTGCCGCACCCACAGCCACAACTTCATCGGGATTCACATTTTGATTCGGCTCTTTATCAATCAAACTGCGAACAATTTGCTGCACCAACGGAATGCGAGTCGAACCACCGACTAGCACAACTTCATCAATCCGAGAAGGACTCAAATTTGCATCAGCCAAAGCTTGTTTGACTGGGCGACGAAGCCGCTGCACCAAATCGCTGCACAGCCCCTCAAATTGACCGCGAGTCAAGCGGGTTTCCAGATGCAAAGGCCCATCTTCATTCGCATCAATAAACGGCAAATTAATCTCCGTCACGCCAACTCCCGACAGCTCAATCTTAGCTTTTTCCGATGCTTCAATTAAGCGCTGCAAAGCTTGGCGGTTTTTGCGTAAATCCACGCCTTCTTTTTCTAAGAATTGTTCTGCTAACCAGTCCACAATTTTGGAGTCAAAATCATTGCCGCCCAATTGAGTATCGCCGCAAGTTGCTTTAACCTCAAATACTCCGTCTCCGACATCTAAAATCGACACATCAAAAGTACCACCGCCCAAATCAAACACTAAAATAGTTTGACTTTCTCGCCTGTCCAAACCGTAAGCCAAAGAAGCCGCTGTCGGCTCATTTAAAATCCGTTTGACATCAAGTCCGGCAATTCGTCCCGCATCCCGCGTCGCCTGTCGCTGGGAGTCATTGAAATAAGCGGGAACCGTAATTACAGCCCCCGTCACCTCTTGTCCGAGATAGCGGCTGGCTTCATCGGCCAACTTCCGCAACACCATCGCCGAAATTTCCTCTGGGGCGAAATCTTTTTTCAGGCGGGGACATTTGACTTTGATGTTGCCATTTTCTTCGCGCTTGGTTGTGTAAGGGACGCGCTTTGCTTCTGGAGTCAGTTCGGTATATTTGCGTCCGATGTACCGTTTGACAGCGTAAAAGGTGTTTTGCGGGTTGAGAACAGTTTGCCGTCTGGCCATCTGTCCGACAAGACGTTCCCCTTCCTTGGTGAAAGCAACTACCGAGGGAGTTGTCCGCATCCCTTCTGCATTGGCAATCACAACCGGTTTGCCGCCTTCCATGACGGCTACTACTGAGTTTGTTGTTCCGAGGTCAATGCCAACTACTTTGCCCATGCGTCTGTTATCTCCTGTGGCGTTGTTCTAGCCTTTTCAATATAAGCGTAAGTATGATTGCACTAATTGTACCGCGCAAAGAAGCGGGGACTGTGGGGGATTGCCTCACTTGGGCTAGCGGTTGGGGTTGGTTGAGTGCGATCGGCAGGTTGGAGGCCTGTGTAGGTGGAATTTATTTAAACTAGAATAGGAAGCAAATTTAGCGGGTTAATTGTTATGCAAAGTATTAAAGTGCGATCGCGCGTTGGTTCCGACGGGATGTTGCATTTACAAATCCCCGGTGGCATCAAAGATACAGATTTGGAAGTTATTGTAGTTTTCCAGCCCATAATACCAGCAACTGAGGCTAAAACACCGGAAGATTTAGGCTGGCCACCCGGTTTTTTTGAGACAGTAATAGGAAGTTGGGAGGGAGAACCGCTTGTCCGTCCTGAGCCGTTGGAATATGAAATCAGGGAAGAATTGCTGTGATTTATCTTTTAGACACCAATACTTGCATTCGTTTGTTAAATCCAGACCGCAACTCATCGGTATCTCGCCGATTAGCAATCATGCGGTCAGGTGATGTAGCAATATGTTCTGTAGTTAAAGCAGAACTTTACTGGGGTGCTTTTAAAAGTTCTCGTCAAGATAGCAATCTAGCTCGACTAGAACTTTTTTTCAATGAGTTGGTAAGCTTACCTTTTGATGATCAATCTGCCCTAATTTACGGTCAAATTCGCGCTCAATTAGCTGAATCTGGGACACCCATTGGCCCTAATGACCTCTTGATTTCCTCTATTGCTCTTGCCAACAACCTAATCGTGGTCACTCACAATACCCGCGAGTTCAGCCGCGTTGAAGGTTTGCGTCTGGAGGATTGGGAGATAGAGGTATAAGTTAAATGTATCGAGTTCGCCTACAATCACAATCTCGCTCCCCACAATGTCTGCAATCAAAATAAAACTATGAAATTTACACTCGATGTAGAAAACAATCCCACAGGCTGGCCAGACCATACTCAGCTACCAGAATCCGACGGTACTTTTGTGAAGAATTTTCAAGAACATCCCCAAAGCATTCTATTAACCGATTCGATTACTCCCCTCTTCCAAAACATTCATCCAGATGGTAACTATTGTATCGGTCAAGACAGCGGCATTTATTGGCGATTGACTGAGCCACTAGAAAAGGGTGCAGAAGCACCAGACTGGTTTTATGTGCCGAATGTCCCGCCAACTATTGAGGGTCAATTGCGCCGTTCCTATGTGATGTGGCAAGAATTTGTACCACCGTTAATTGTGTTGGAGTTTGTGTCGGGGAATGGTGCCGAAGAACGGGACAGAACTCCTTTATTGCGAACTGGTCAACAGGAAACTAAGCCTGGTAAATTCTGGATTTATGAAAATGTGATCCATCCGGCTTTTTACGGAATTTATGAAGTGAACAAGGCTAGTGTTGAAGTTTATAATCTGATCCAGAATCGGTACGAATTAGTCCCGGCAAATTCGCGCAATCATTACTCCATTGAACCGTTAGGAGTGGAATTGGGCATCTGGCACGGGAGGTATCAAAACGCCGAATTACCTTGGCTGCGCTGGTGGGATAGTGCAGGGAATCTATTGTTGACGGGCTTTGAAAGAGCTGAACAAGAGCGGCAGATAGCTGAACAAGAGCGGCAAATCGCTGAACAAGAACGGCAAAGAGCCGATCGCACTCAGCAAGAATTAGACCAATTACGCGCTCAATTGCGATCGGCTGGAATTGAACCGGAATTGTGAGGGAAACCATTGCTAGGAGGGGATTGAGGGGGTAAAGGGCGATCGCTCTCGGCTGCTTTATGGTGCAAGGGCGATCGCACCTAAAAACTTTACAATGGCGATCGGGAACATCGATCGCTCCTTTTGAAGCTAAAATCAAACAACAACTCACAATAAATCTATGGGACTCTTTGACAAGATTCGCGGCGAATTTGTCGATATCATCGAATGGTTAGACAATACCAGCGATACCATTGCTTATCGATTCGAGCGCCACCAAAACGAAATTAAGCAAGGTGCTAAACTAACCGTAAGGCCCGGACAACTAGCAGTCTTTGTCAACGAAGGTCAAGTTGCCGATGTCTTCGATCCTGGAATGCACGAACTATACACCCGCAACTTACCCCTTCTGGGCACATTAAAAGGTTGGCCCTACGGTTTCAACTCTCCCTTTAAAGCAGAAGTTTACTTTTTTAACACCAAAATATTTACTAACCTGAAATGGGGAACCGCTAACCCTGTAATTATCCGCGATCCAGAACTAGGCCCAGTGCGAATGCGCGCTTTTGGAACCTACAACATTAAAGTTTCCCATCCAGAACAACTCTTAAAACAACTAATCAGCACTGACGGACTATTTCAAGTAGATGAAATTAGCGAACAACTCCGCAATACAATAGTAAGTGCCTTTGCCAATTGGGTTGGCAATTCCCGCGTTCCCCTGCTGGACTTTGCAGCCAACTACACACAAATGGGCGAACAAATACGCATTGCCCTACAGCCAAATATCCAGCAGTTCGGGTTAGAATTAACTCAGATATTAATTGAAAATATCTCGATGCCGCCTGAAGTGGAAGCAGCACTCGACAAACGAGCCTCGATCGGACTTCTGGGAAATATGCAGCAATATACCCAATATCAAGCTGCTAATGCTATAGAAGCATCAGCCAATAACCCCAGCGGCGGCAATCAAGGATTAGAATTGGGCATGGGCATGGCAATGGGTCAGCAAATGACAAATATGATGCAGTCGCCAGCATCGCCAACACCGCCGCCACCTCCCCCACTAACACAAACTCAGTGGTACATTGCCCAAAACGGTCAACAATTAGGGCCTTTTGAGCTGCATCAACTTCTGCAAAATGGTTTGACACATCAGGTAATGGTTTGGCGTGCAGGTTTTGACGGCTGGAAGTTAGCATCGCAAGTGCCGGAATTAGTATCTTTGTTGGCTACAGTGCCGCCGCCTCCCCCACCAGCAGCGTAAAAGTTTGCTTATTTAGTTAATTGGTAATTGGTAATCGGTACGCTTTCTAGATTACCGATTACCATTGCGTGTAATCTCATCAATCAATTACTATTATGAATAATTCTGAAGCGGCTGTTAAACGTTTTCCCTGTCCTAGCTGCGGGGCTTATTTAGAGTTCAACCCCCAAGCAGGAAAGCTCAAGTGTGCTTACTGCGGCTGGGAAGATGCAATTCCCCAAAGTGCCGAAGAAGTACAAGAAAATTCTTACGAACAATATCTAAAACTCGACAAAACGACGCTGATAACTTTATCAACAACAGCCTTAGAAGTAAAATGCAATGATTGCGGAGCAAGTATTACTTTTGAACCGCCAAAAGTAGCGGGGAAATGTCCGTTTTGCGCTTCTCCAATTGTGACGCAACCCGCAAAGGCAAGCCCTAGCGTACACCCAGAGGGAATTGTACCTTTTGAAGTTACTGATAAACAGGCCAGAGAAAGCATTCAGAAGTGGCTTAGCAACCGCTGGTTTGCTCCTTCTGCTTTGAAATCCCTAGCGCAACAGGAGAAAATTCAAGGGGTTTATTTGCCGTTTTGGACTTACGACTGTTGTACGGTGAGTTACTATCAGGGCGATCGCGGAGAACACTACTACGTGACTGAGAGTTATACAGAAACAAACGAGCAGGGTGAAACTGAAACTAAAACTCGCGAAGTGCAGCATACCAGATGGTGGCCGGCTTCTGGCAGAGTCGATCGCACTTTTGACGATATTCTGATTCCCGCTACAACTTCAGTTTCACGCCCTCACTTGGATGAGTTAGAACCTTGGCATCTCAAAGAGTCGCTGCGCGCGTACAATTCATCTTATTTAGCTGGGTTTGAAGCACAGCGATCGCAAGTTTCTCTCCCTCAAGGATTTGCATCTGCTAAAAATGTCATGGCTGGTACTATTCACTTCGATGTTTGCACGGATATCGGCGGCGACGAGCAGCGGGTTCACAGCATTTCTACAGATTACAATGCTATCACTTTTAAGCATATTTTGCTACCTGTGTGGCTGTGTGCCTATCGCTATCAAAACAAGGGATATCAAGTAATAGTTAATGCTCGCACCGCTGAAGTTCAAGGCGATCGTCCCTACAGTGTTTGGAAGATTACTGCTGCTGTTGTTAGCGGTGTCGTGCTTGCGGGTGCGATGTACCTATTGTTTAGTGGTAATTGGAGATATATCCCTATTCCCGGTGTCCCGCGACCCCTACCTCAACCAACTTCCTTGCCAGTACCCAGGCCAAAATTACCTGCTGCTCCTATTCCATCTGCTAATTAGAAATATAGTGCGATCGCCAGTTTCTGACTCATCGTTGCGTGGCCGAGAAACCGGGTTTTTTGCCAAGTTTTTGGGTAAAAGTGAAAGATTGTGGAAAAAACCCAGTTTCTGACTCATCGTTGCGCGGCCGAGAAACCGGGTTTTTTGCCAAGTTTTTGGGTAAAAGTGAAAGATTGTGGAAAAAACCCAGTTTCTGACTCATGCGCGGCCGAGAAACCGGGTTTTTTGCCAAGTTTTTGGGTGAAAGCGAAAGATTGTGGAAAAAACCCGGTTTCTGATTCGTCGTTGCGTGACCTGGAAAATGTAACGACTTGTAACGTATAATTAGAGCGAAGCGAATACAGAGGCCAAGTAGTATTAAATGCGAGTTGCGATCGCCGGAGCCGGCTTAGCAGGACTATCCTGTGCAAAATATTTGACCGATGCGGGCCACACCCCCATCCTCCTAGAAAGTCGGGACGTACTCGGCGGTAAAGTAGCCGCCTGGAAAGATGCAGACGGCGACTGGTACGAAACCGGCCTACATATCTTCTTTGGTGCATACCCGAATATGCTCCAATTATTTAAAGAACTTGACATCGAAGACAGGCTGCAATGGAAAGAGCACTCGATGATTTTCAATCAGCCGGAAACGCCCGGAACCTATTCGCGCTTTGACTTTCCCAATATTCCGGCTCCGTTGAATGGCCTTGTGGCTATCCTCAGAAACAACGATATGCTGACCTGGGGCGAAAAAATCAGTTTTGGCCTCGGTTTGCTTCCGGCGATACTTCAGGGCCAAAAATATGTCGAAGAAATGGACAAATACTCCTTTTCCGACTGGCTGAAAAAGCAAAATGTCCCCCCCAGAGTTGAGAAAGAAGTGTTCATCGCCATGTCTAAGGCGCTGAATTTTATTGACCCCCACGAAATATCTGCAACCATTCTGCTGACAGCCCTCAACCGCTTCTTGCAAGAGACAAAAGGCTCGAAAATGGCCTTTTTAGACGGCCCCCCTACGGAGAGGTTGTGCCAGCCGATGGTAGACTACATAACTGAGCGCGGTGGCGAAGTCCGGCTGAATGCACCGATTGGTGAGTTTTTGCTGAACGATGACAACACGGTGCGTGGGTTTCAGATTCGGGGCGTAAAAGGAGCACAGTCCGAAATTCTGACGGCCGATATTTACGTTTCGGCGATGCCGGTTGACCCGCTGAAGTTGATGATGCCGAAACCTTGGGGCGAAATGGATTATTTCAAAAAGCTGGAAGGTTTGGAGGGAGTACCGGTGATTAATGTACACTTGTGGTTCGATCGCAAGTTGACTGACATTGACCATTTGCTGTTCTCGCGATCGCCCTTGTTGAGTGTCTACGCCGATATGAGCAATACCTGCCGCGAATATGCCGACCCAGACAAATCGATGCTGGAACTGGTACTCGCACCGGCAAAAGACTGGATAGGCAAATCCGACGAAGATATCGTCGCAGCCACAATGGTCGAGTTAGAAAAACTCTTTCCTGACCAAATTCCAGACCACGCCAAGGTACTAAAATATCACGTAGTCAAAACCCCACGTTCCGTCTACAAAGCCACTCCCGGCCGTCAAGAGTGCCGTCCCACGCAAACAACTCCGATTAGTAATTTCTATCTAACGGGGGATTATACGATGCAGCGTTATCTGGCGAGTATGGAAGGCGCCGTGCTTTCTGGTAAGCTGACAGCGCAGGCTATTTCAAAGCCTAAATAAATGAAAAATTAAGAATTTTTCATAAAGACGTAAAAGAATCTCCCGTTTTCTAGACGGGAGAAAATCAGTTCTAATCTTTAAATTTCTTATTGTCGGATGCTGCAACTGTCAAAACTCCAGTGCATGAGAACTCTGGCTTCTTTGGATGAATCCTACGAACTGTGTCGCCAAGTCACAGCGAGTTATGCCAAAAATTTTTATTTAGGCACTCAACTCATGCCCGAAGCTAAGCGTCGGGCTATCTGGGCGATTTACGTCTGGTGCCGCCGCACCGACGAACTCGTAGACGGGCCTGGTTCTGAGTCCACGACCCCTGAAACCCTAAATTTGTGGGAAAAACGCCTAGAATCCCTGTTTGCGGGGCATCCCCACGATGATTATGATGTCGCTTTGGTTGATACGCTGTCTCGTTTCCCGATCGACATTCAGCCGTTTCGAGAAATGATTGCGGGCCAGCAAATGGACTTATACCGCAGCCGCTACGAAACTTTTGAAGAGCTCAATCTTTACTGTTATCGAGTAGCGGGCACTGTAGGGATGATGTCAATGTCTGTGATGGGCGTGGACGAATCGAGTTCTGCGGCTAACTGGAATTGGCACTGGGGGGATAAAATTCCCAGAGAAGAGGCTATCTCCCTCGGTATTGCTAAGCAGTTAACTAATATTCTGCGCGATGTCGGAGAAGACGCCAGCCGCGGCCGTATTTACATTCCCTTAGAAGACTTAGCGCTGTTTAACTACACTGAAGAAGATTTATTCAACGGTGTAATTGACGAACGCTGGCGGGAATTGATGAAGTTTCAAATTCAGCGAGCTCGCAAACTATACACTAGCGCCGAACCGGGAATCAAAGTGCTGAGTCCCGATATCCGCTGGACTGTGTGGGCTGCTACGATGCTTTATAGCAGAATCTTAAATGCGATCGAGCTCAATAACTACGACGTGTTCAAGAAGCGGGCCTATGTTACCAATTTTCAGAAATTACAGTGTCTCCCCGCCGCTTGGGTGAAATCCAAAATTCTTTAGTAAGAGCCCGTATTGCTTCTGTCTTAGTCCGCGCAGGCGGACTTTGTTTGTCGAGCATCCGAATTCTATTCGGCGGGTTCGGGTGAATTTTTCAATTGGTCGATCGAACTTTCCAGCAATTGCCTTTCCTGCTGAAGTTTTGCTTCTAAAGTTTGAATCTGTTCTCTGCGGGCTTCAACTTCGATCGATCGACGAGACAATTCTTGACTTTGCAAAGTCAGAGATTGCCGCCACCCTTCCGCCTTCTGGGCTTCTAGCTGCAAAAAATCGGGCGTAAAACCCTTTGTTAAATACTGATCTACTAATTCTAGCACCCAGTTTGTAGCAGATTGAATATGCAAAACCTTGCTATTTTCGCCAATATCTGCTAATACTAGCATCCCTTCATTTAAAACATTTTGACCAAAATTTGGCGGTAGCGTCAAGAGAGTTTCTTGAAAAAGCATAGCCCAAGTTTCATCAGAATTTTGACAAGCCAGTAATTGCAGACTTATCTTGTCAAAAATTTCCTTCTTTTGTACTTGGGCTAAATATAACATGGGGGTAATTGGGAATTGGGAATTGATAATTCGTGATTGGTGATTTGTACCTCAGAAACTTTGAAAACTACCGTGTTCGTAGTGAGGACTTCAGTCCTCTCTCATTTGAGTCAAGAAGGACTAAAGTCCTCACTACGAACCTATTTTAATTACTCCTTAAAACAACTTTAGCCGATCGCGCAAAATCTCCGCCTGTTTCTCGGCCTCAGCCAAACCATCCCGCGCCACCTGAACCACTTGCGGATCAGCCTTATCCACAAACTTTTGATTAGTCAAACGCGCCGCAGTATGCTTAATTTCAGCTTCCACCTTAGCCAGCTTCTTCTCCAACTTACCACGCAAAGCCACCAAATCGACCACACCAGCCAAAGGAATCAAAACTTGCACAGTACCGACAACACCAGCAATTGTCTGTCCCAAATCAGCGTCTAAACTAGCTGTCACCGTCAGATTTTCGACTTTCGCCAAATCCTGAATGTAAACGCCTCCATCCGAGAGAATTTGGCGTTCTTTTTCATTTTCGCTTTGCAAAATCGCCGTCACCTTCACACTGGGTTTGATATCAGAATCTGCCCGCAAATTGCGAATAGTGCGAATTGTCCCGAACAACAAATCAAACTGCTGTTCTAAATCTGGATTAATCAGCGATGGATCTGGTTCAGGATAAGCTTGTAAAGCCAAACAATCATCATCACCAGTTTGAGTCAAAGTGTGCCAAATTTCCTCAGTAATGTGCGGCATAAAAGGATGCAGCAATTTCAGAATTCCTTCCAACACAAAAGCAAAAGTTTGTTGTGCAACCTTCTTAGAGTTTGGTTCAGAATCCTGTTGTAAGCGAGACTTGACTAACTCAATATACCAGTCGCAAAAATCGCCCCAAATAAACTCGTAAAGTCCCTTCGCCGCTTCTCCCAAACCGTAACTTTCCAAGGAAGTGCGACTTTGTTGTACAACTTGATAATAGCGAGAAAGAATCCAGCGATCGCACAATTCCAAACCACCTTCTCTCGTATCATTAGGAAGGGATTCTTCTTCTCTCCCCCCCTTAGTAAGGGGGGGTTGGGGGGGGTAAGGACTTCCCAACTGTTGCGGAGTCTGTCCCTCCAGATTCATCATCACAAACCGGGCCGCATTCCACAACTTATTAGTGAAATTCCGGGAAGTCTCGACTGATTTCGATTCATCAGTTTTGCGATCGTACTCCATGCGAATATTCTGCCCAGCCCCAATCACTTCCTTAACCAAAGTATAGCGCAAAGCATCAGTCCCGTACTTCGCAATCAACAACAGCGGGTCAATACCATTGTTTTTACTCTTAGACATTTTGTGACCGTTTTCATCCAACACCAAACCGTGAATATAAACAGTATCAAAAGGCATCTTTTCCGTAAAATGTCCAGCCATCATCGTCATTCTAGCAACCCAGAAAAAGATGATATCAAAACCCGTAACTAAAGTAGTTGTCGGATAGTAAAAATCAAAATCCTTAGTTTCGTCCGGCCATCCCAAAGTTGAGAAAGGCCACAATCCCGACGAAAACCAAGTATCCAATACATCTGGATCTCTTGCTAGTTCGACATCCTGACCAAACTTAGCCTGCGCTTTTTCCCTAGCCTCAGCTTCAGTTTTCGCCACCACAAACGGCGTTGTATCAGTAATTTCGCCGTGAGTTTCGCTAACAGCATACCAAGCGGGGATTTGGTGTCCCCACCACAATTGGCGGGAAATGCACCAATCTTTTAGCTTCACCAACCAATCGCGATAAACCTTTGTCCATCTCTCAGGAACAAAGACTGGTGAGTTACTTTGGTCTAATGCTTCTAAAGCGCGTTGAGAAAGCGGATCTATTTTCACAAACCATTGAGTAGATAGCAACGGTTCGACGGGAACTTTGCCGCGTTCACTATACGGTACTGTATGTTTGTAATCTTCAATTTTCACTAAAACGCCGTCAGTTTCTAACCGCTTTACCACATTTTTGCGGGCAACAAATCTGTCTTGTCCGTTGAACTCTCCAGCATTTTCATTTAAAGTGCCGTCCTTGTTCATGATGTTGATAAACGGCAAGTTGTGGCGCTTACCCATCTCGAAGTCATTCGGATCGTGGGCGGGTGTCACTTTGACGCAGCCAGTTCCGAAAGTCGCGTCAACTAATTCATCGGCAAAAATTGGAATTTCACGATTGGCGATCGGCAAAGTGACAGTTTTGCCGATAAGATGCTTATAGCGATCGTCCTGTGGATTCACCGCAACGCCAGTATCGCCCAGCATCGTTTCCGGCCGAGTCGTCGCCACCTCCAAATAACCCGAACCGTCCGTCAAAGGATAGCGGAAATGCCACAAATGCCCCTCAACTTCCTGCTGGTCAACCTCCAAATCCGACACAGCCGACTGACTCGCCGGACACCAATTCACCAAGTAATTGCCGCGATAAATCAGCCCCTCATCGTAGAGGCGGACAAAGGCTTCTAAAACCGCAGCGGATAAGCCTTCATCCATCGTAAAGCGTTCCCGCGACCAATCGACAGACACGCCCAAACGCCGTAATTGATTAGTAATAGTATTGCCAGACTCAGCTTTCCATTCCCAGGCCCGTTCTAGGAATTTTTCTCGCCCTAAATCGTGGCGAGTTTTGCCTTCTGCTTTGAGTTGTTTTTCGAGAATAGTTTGAACTGCGATACTAGCATGATCCGTTCCCGGCAACCACAGGGTATTGCGTCCAATCATGCGGTGATAGCGGACGAGGACATCAATCAGCGTCTCTTCAAAAGCGTGTCCCATGTGGAGGCTGCCGGTCACGTTGGGCGGCGGGATGACGACGCAGTAGGGTTCGCCGCCTGCTTCTGGATCAGCTTTGAAGGTTTGGTTGTCTTCCCAGTATTTTTGCCATTTGGTTTCGGTGGCTTGGGGGTCGTATTGGGGCGGTAGGTTGGGTGTGGTTGCGGTCATGGCAGCTTCGGATTTGTCTCTTATGCAACGATTGTGCCACATCGGGGGGGAGAGTATGGGGAATTTGGGGGAAAGTGCGATCGGGCGGCTTGTAGAAATACGATCGCACTTTTTCCAGAATCAGTGCGGAAAAGTGCGATCGATTTAATCCTAAACTTGTCTCAAGACTAGATTAGATAATGAAATTCGCGGCAGTCAGCGAACCAGCCGGCCCAAAAATCTGGATTGATTGAGTCGGACTCAGCGTAATCAGCCGTTGAGGGCTGTTAGCTTGGGCGACAAGATTGTCAACAGTCAATGCAAAACCAGATACCTGAATCTTGTCATCAGCAGCTACAAAATCACCGATAATATCCTTACCAGTTGTCGTGTCAAAGAAAAAGATATCCTTACCTTCACGACCGTACAGAGTATTGTCCCCAGAACCTCCGATCAGTGAATCATCTCCGATACCACCGTCAAGATAGTCATTTCCAGGGCCACCAAATAGCAAATCATTACCTTCATAGCCAAAGGCGACATCATCTCCAGCTAAAAGATCGATCGTATCATTACCATCAGTACCACTAAAATTGTCCTTGTTTGGGGTGGCGATCGGTGTTTTTTCTTGTGGAACATAACCAGAAAGGCTAGGAATTTTATCACCTTTATCGGCCAAGATTGCTAAATCCGCTCTTGTCGGGAATCGTCCTCCTGCACCTGGTGTCATAACTGGTGCTACACCATCAATTCGGAAGTTTTGATCGATGTGAGGATTACCACCAGGCATAAATGGAATCGGATTACCACCATTAACATTGAGGGCGTTAGGGCCTGTGCCCTGAGTGCCAGGATAAAATCCTAGCGAGTGACCAATTTCGTGTACAGCAACACTAATGAAATCAATTGAAGTTCCTGGAATATCATTAACAGTTGTAGGTGTTGAATCAAAGAACCAGTTAAGACCTGATGCAAAAGAGATGCTGCTAAAAATATCGCCCGGTCTTGCTGCCTGAACACTACCTCCTCTTGTCATTAAACCAGAAGCTAGTTGTCCAGCTACTCCAGAAGAATTAGGGTTGTTAAAGACGAGAGATTGAGCACCAACAAACATAACCATATCATCAATTTGAGAGTCAAAGATTACATTTTGAGGTTGTCCAGTAACCGGATGACTTATGGTTCCCGATATCCCAACAGGAGGATTGGAAAAATCATTTTTGATGACATCTGTCCAGATTTTTCCGGCTGCTTCTAACGCTGCTTTGCGACTAGGATCGTTAAAGAAACCTGTGGTGTCATAACGATAGTCGAACTTGATACTAAATCCGTTAGCTACAGGCGGGATAGGCGGAAGCGGTGTTACAGCAGGCGTCGGAGTTGTGACTACAGGCGTCGGAGTTGTGACTACAGGCGTTGGAGTTGTGACTACAGGCGTCGGAGTTGTGACCGCAGGCGTCGGAGTTGTCACCACAGGCGTCGGAGTCGTCACCACAGGCGTCGGAGTCGTCACCACAGGCGTCGGCGTTGTCACCACAGGCGTTGGAGTCGTCACAGGTGCCGCCACCACAGGCGTCGGAGTTGTCACCGCAGGCGTTGGAGTTGTTACCGCAGGAGTCGGAGTCGGCGCAGGAGTCGGAGTCGGCGCAGGTGTTGGAGTTGGCGTAATTTGAGGCGTCGGAGTTGGCGTAATTTGAGGCGTCGGAGTTGTTACCGCAGGAGTCGGAGTCGGCGTAATTTGAGGCGTCGGAGTTGTTACCGCAGGAGTCGGAGTTGGCGTAATTTGAGGCGTTGGAGTTGTCACCGCAGGCGTTGGAGTTGGCGTAATTTGAGGCGTTGGAGTTGGCGTAATTTGAGGCGTCGGAGTTGGCGCAGGTGTTGGAGTCGTTGCAAACGTGGGAGTCGGCAAAGGCTGAGGCTGCACAGTCTTTGCCCCGCTAGCATCAGCAATAGCGATATTATTTGTACCATTCAAAACTGCCAAATATTCGCTTGTTAGCTTATCCTGAATAATCGTGTAGCCAGAATAAACCCCTGTACCCAGATAAATTTTGAGATCATCAAACACCAAGTCGCTCTTTAACTTAATTACATCCTCACCGTTTGTATAATCAGTAATGAAGTCCGCATCCAACAACTGACGGCCGCCAGTTGTTTTACCTATAAAGAAAGTATCATTGCCACTTCCGCCAGTTAATGTATCCGATCCCTTGTCGCCAGCCAGAAAATCATTCCCCAAGTTGCCAAACAAGCTGTCATTACCTTTGCCACCGTAAACTGTATCGTTGCCTTTGCCGCCATTTATGCTATCCTGATCCTCGTTTCCGTACAGCAAGTCATCGTCAGAATCGCCGAATACTCGATCGTCACCTTTGCCGCCATAAACCGTATCATTACCCTTGCCGCCATAAAAAGTATCATTCCCTTCATTGCCGTACAGAAGATCATTCCCATCGCGCCCAAACACCAAGTCAGAGCCTTGTTGTCCAAATATCACATCTGCATTAGAAGTGCCATTCAGAGTATCGTCAGCCAATGTTCCGTTAATGGTTGCCATTGTTAATTCTCACTACTATCGCCGTCAAAACCCGTCTGCTTATCTCTCAGGCTCAAGTTCTAGTTTTTATGCAGAACGACGACTTTTGTAACAAAACTTCACAAAACAGGCTGGCGGCGGACAATGTTGAAGGGTTTTGTGGCCTGTCAATTCAATCTCTACCCTGTGAAGTCCCTACAAGCATCCCAAGATGCCAATTATTTCACTTCCTTGTAATCCACCCCATAACTCGTATCTCTCCCCGATAAATACGTCGTTTTCCCCGTTAAAGTCTCCAAAGTTGCTCTTGTTTTACTCGAAGTAATCGTATTCAGCGGGACTCCCAACTTGCTCGCCAAACCCGCTGCCACGCCCACGCCTTGTCCTTGATAAATATTCACCGTCGCAATTCGCCCGACTGATACCGCCATTCCGACATAGCCGGACGATCGCCCTACAATAGCCAAATTACTCACTTTACTAGCCAAAGCGCTCTCTATGCCAAAATTATAGGTCGGCAGTGGCGGAATTCTCGATCCCAAGTCCTTGACTCCGCCCCGCAAGTCGAAATCATAGGAAAAACTGCCGATCGACTTTTCGGCCTCAGTTCCCCCTTTGATAATCTCCTTCCCACTTAGCGGCGCAACCACATCGCGAACATTCAAAGTTTGTCTGATATAAATCTCTTCTGGGATAAACACTCTCACGTCTTTACCCGACTTCTTTTGCAGCCATTCTTGGAGATGTGACATTTCTTTCACCATCTCAGCATTCGGTTTTCTGCCGTTAGCTTCCATCTTCATCAATTCATCAACTTGGTATTTAAATAGAAAGCCATTCCACGACATAGAATTATCTTTATAAACGCAAACATTGGCTTTGTCAAAGAAGAATCCTTTATCTTGAGTAAAGGGCAGATTTCTGTCTACATGATATGCTGCCCCTATAGCTACGCTTCTGATATTGTAGCCGTCTCGATAGGCTTGATAGATCGGACTCAAGAAATTCCTCATCCAGAATTCTGTATTCGCCGGGTCTTTATATTTGGTAATGCTTGCTTTAATCTTTTCTACTAAAGAAGTATTGTAAACAATTTCATCTTCTATTTTGCGGAAGTCGGCTATCGTTATACCCGTAATTGTCGGGACGACAGATACTGCTAAGGTTTCATTTTTTGATTTAATATTTTGCGATTCATATCCTGTATAATAAGATAATCCGGCTTTTCTTGCCAGTTCCGCGTCTTGAGTTACGTCAATAAAAGAGTCAGCTTGAATTTTGATATTGCTCTCTTTGACTTCGGCATATTCTATTTTTTTATCAACTACATGAGGAGTCAGAGTTGAGTTAGAAATAACTTTAACTCCGGCTTCCGAAAGCATCTCTTTAAGAGCTTTGTCGGCGGTTTTTGGTTCTAAGCAAGATTCAGGGACATTGGCTTTGTCTAAGAATTCCCGGAAACATTGGGCGTAGGGTTGGCGATACCAGTCGGGGATTTTGTCTAAATCGACGTAACCTAAACCGCCGCGGGTGAGTACGCCGCCCAAAAGAGCAGTTGCGTAGTTCGATCGCACAACAGCTACTTTGCCCTTTTCACCTAAAGTCTTTTTTGCCCATATCGCGGCACATATCCCCGGTACTTCATCGCCATACACTACTACATCAAACTTTTGATCCGGTGATTTGTGGGGTTCTGTGGCGGGCTGGCTGCTGGATTTTTGCCGCAGAGTTTCGGTGTCTGATGTGGCGCTGGCTGGGTTTCTGTGTGTGATGTCATTGGCCGCTTGTTGGAACTGCGGAGAGTCAACTAAAATTTTTACGGCTACGAAGAAGATTGCGATCGAAGCTAATTTCTTGAAAGTAAAGGGCATTTAGTTGACTCGTTGATAATTTTGGCATACCTGAAAGTGCTGTTCAGGGTTTACGGAGTTGAATATAGCACTTTTCAGTAATTTCGGCACAAGTTTAAGTTTTCCGGGGACTGTGCTAAATGAATCTTCTTAACCAAAGCCTGATGATGCTGTCCTGGGCGACCAAAATGCTACAGTTAGATCGATCGCCAGTTGAAACATAAAAAATATGACTTTTGAGGCTGTTTTAAATCTAGTCAAAACAATTATGGTATAATGGGTAACAAAAAGCGACTTTAATCCTATGAACATTCGCCAAAAACTTCTAACAATAATCGAGCAAATTCAGATAAAAAGTTAGCAATACTTCTGAACCTAGCGCTGTTCTTGAAAAATAAATGGAAAAGAATCTGTTCCACTGATGCTTGTAAGCTATTCTACATTTAAATTGTTCATCAAAAATCAATACAAATATTGTGGAATGGGCTTCTAGCCCGTTCCGAACATCCAGTTTAAATGCGCAACAGCTTATCCCAAGCTTATCAAGATTGGTTGAGTACGGAAAATGACATTTATGACGAAATGTTTGCTGATTGAGCCATCAAACATCCGCGTTGATTCGCGTTCATCTGCGGTTAAAATACATCATGACTAAAACCCCCAGAATTCGCATCCCTCCAGAAGTCAGAAAATACGTATTCACCCGCAATAAATACCAGTGCCAAAGCTGCGGCCAAACCAAACAAGAAACTCAACTGTCGATCGATCATATCATCCCCCTAGCCCGCGGTGGCACCAACGACATCAGCAACCTGCAAACCCTCTGTCTCACCTGCAATCAAAGGAAAACCGACAAATTAGACCCCAGATTTAAGCGACACTTTGACCTGTGATATGTAGTATGATAGGTTTCACCGTTTGATATAGAAATTGCACTCTGCCATGCGATCGTACTTTTAACTCCTAACTAGGATAACTGCAATGCTCACAAAAACAGTTGACATACAAGAAGCACAAACAAATTTAAAAGAGTTATTATCTCTAGCACTTAAAGGTATAGAGGTTGTTCTCACAGAAGGTGGCATTCCCCTTGTACGCTTAGCGCCCATTGCATCTCCAGCTAAGCCGCGCACAGCAGGATTGCACGCAGGAGCAATCTGGACAAGCGACGATTTTGATGAACCGTTATCTGATGAATTCTGGACAGGGAATCTATGAAATTACTCCTGGATACTCATACATTCATTTGGTGGGACAGTTCCCCGCAAAGACTTTCACCAAAAGCTCTTGGCTTGTGTCAAAATCCCGAAAACACTTTGCTTGTAAGTGTTGCCAGCATTTGGGAAATCCAAATCAAGCTCCAACTTGGTAAACTAAGTCTGAATCTGTCTTTAACAGAAGTGATAGAAAGCCAGCAAGTGACTAACAATATAGAATTGCTACCTATTACTATTGCTCATGTTTTAGCTTTAAATAACTTACCAACTCATCACAAAGATCCATTCGATCGCCTATTGATTGCTCAAGCAAATATAGAAGACGCTGTGTTAGTGAGTTGCGATTCGATATTTGCCAAATATCCGGTCAATATTGACTGGTAAATTCTACCATCGATAATACCGATAAGGATCGTCCCCATTCTCAAAATCTGTCTTATAATCAGAGTGATAAAACTCCTGACTCGAACCATTAAATACAACTCCGTCCGCCTTAAAACTTGCCCCCAAATTAGCCAAAATCTGAGCATTTGCCCGAGTTTGTCGCCAGCGAGTAAAGCGCAGATAAGTCTTAGCATCAGCATTCAAACTATCCGAGTCAAGTTGAGAGAAAATCGCCACGCCCTTGCCAACTTGTACCCGACTTAACAAACCATCAGCACCGATTTCTCCCCCAGACTTAATTAACCAAGTATCATAAAAAGAGCGCGATCGCAAATCGGAACCGCTAAGCCCCTTCACCTCGTCCCAAGCCGGGACTGTCAGCGAACCGCCGAAATCCTTCGATTGCTGCAAACCCACGCCCAAGCCCGCAACAGGCACTTGACGCGGCAATAAAAATGCCTTACCCCCACCATTCAAATAACCCTGCAAATCAGCATCTTTTAGATTCGCTTCTGCCCCCACAATCGTCAAACCAACATCCTTAGTAAGCGCATTAGCCCGCTGATAAATTACTCCCAAATTGTCCAACTTCTGCGCATCCTTGTCTCCCCCAATTAAAACCACTTTATCTGGCTTTCCAAGTACCGAGGAATTCATCCCGTAACTGACAATTTGTTCCACTAATTGTGCCGCCCCAGCATCCGCACCAAAATGGTCTTCCAAATCCAACTCATTTAAAATCAATCTCCCTTTTCCGTAATCCAATTCCATCAGCGGCGAGTAAGCTAAATCAAACTCAGATTCCAAAATTGGTCGCCAAGAAGTACGGTGTGGCTTCTCAATAGAAGCACTGCTGACACCGCCGCGATTTCCCCAATGCCAGCCGTACCAAGGCATATTTGATGGACTCAATCTTGCCCCAGATTTAATCGTATCTGGATACGCTTCCAGCAGCGTGCTTTCCCCTGTCCAATCGCGCAAATCTGCATCGTCCAAACCGCTAACTGCTGGATGGTTACTGTCGATTGGATACGCGCGGCGGCTGACGTGTTCAGCAACCCGTAAACCCATATTTTTTAGCCATTCACGGCGTTGGGGAAACACAATTGCTTTGCCACCATTACGCACGAAAGTTTCTAAATTTCCCGGCAAGTTTTGCCCGCTAGAAAACGCTTCTCGACCGATAATTAGTAACGATGAAACTTGCGAACCGTTCCACGGCACAAGCTGATAACCTAACTGCTTTAACATGGCTGATGTTTTGCCAACTGGATCGAAGATTGTCACTGCATCCTTGACTTTGGATACAGTGGAAAATACCCGGAAAGCGAAAGTATCGGAATGTGGCCGATCGCCTATTCGTGCAGTCAAGCGAATTTCACCGTCCGTCTTACTGGAAATTGTATTTGGTAATTTCAGGTCAATGGGGAAAAACAGCGTGCCTGCTGTCTCAATACTTCCCTTCTTCTCCCCAGTTCCAACTTCTTGTCCACCCACCAATATTCGCCAATTAAACGCAAAATCTTGTTTCGCCCGCGTATCGTTAATTAATACTACTTGCTTTGCCAGTTTTCCGCCTGCAAAAAAGCTGTGATCTTTGGCAGTAAAAGCCTGATTGGTACCAGCAATCCAAGCCAGAGTTGGGCCATTATTATTGATGATTGCCTCGCCTCCAGGATGTATTTTGTAAGCTTCTGGCTGCAAATAATTCACAAGATTATTGGATACTTGCTTCAAATAAACGCCCCGGCGACTAGGTTGAAATGCCCCAATATCCACCCTAGTTCTGCCAGCGTCCGAAATTTCCCAACCGTGTCCATCATTCCAAGGAATCATCCCTCCAGACATTCCGAAAGTCCGCCAAGTCCGCCAAGTGTTTGTACTGAATAAATGCTGCAACTTTTGGAAAGCTGGTGCAAAGTCTAAATCCTTGCTATTATGCCAGCTTTTATATTCCTGATTCTTGACAAATTGCTCGCGAATTTTACCTTTATAACCCGGAGTTTCTAACTCGTATGCCTGTTTTCCTAGATAAATTGCTGCAAATTCAGTCATCCAAGGTTCGCTAACAATCACCTTATCAAAACCTTGGCGGTTTCGCATCATTGTGGCGTGCAGAGGTGTGCCAAACTCTACTACCATATAGGGCATTTCTCCGGTTTTACTCCACTCGGAAATCCATTCTTCTCTCTCTTGCAATGGGATCACATTTAGATAAGAATTGAGAGAATAAACATCGCCGAAAGTGCCGCCTTGATGTACCATTACAGGTCTGGTTGGATCTGCGGATTTCATAGCAGCAAAAGCCTCGTTCCCCAAGGGGGTTTTGGCGCGCATCCGCTGATCTTCTATGGGGCCGAGAGTTCCTTCTATTTTTTTGCGGCCGATGCGGCGGGGATTTTGGTCGTCACCGCTGCCGAAATAATTGGGACTTGTCGCCCACATTAATACTGAGGGATGATTGCGGTAACGGCGCATTTCTGCGGCCATTCGTGCTTTCCAGCGATCGATGATTTGGCGGTTATTCCACTGTTCACTCCAGGCGATGGGAGTAATGTCTAAAGCTGGCGCCATAATTGGAAAACCTTTGAGATCGGCGCGTTCGGAAAATAGTTCTCGGAAATGCCATCTGCCGCGTTCGTCGTGATTCCAAGGCCAGATTTCTGTTATGTTAAAACCGGATTTGACATAGCCGTCAATTAGTTTGTCAGATACTTCGACTGTCCCACCTTCCCAAGTATCGGAATGTAAGTTTGGTCGCAGTCGAAATTCGGTACCATTTAAGAAGAACTTGCGCCCTTCAACCCAAAATTCGCGGAACCCGAAAGGTTGGTTGTATTGCGTGTCAATGCCACTTCCTTTTACGGCTAATTTTAGGGTATAAAGGTTTGGTTTGCCGATATCCCAGAGTCGGGGGTTTTGCCAGTCCCATTGGATTTGGACTGTCTGAATTTGTTTGGCTTGAACGTTGGCGTTTCCTGTGAAATTTTGTTCGACTTTGCCTTTTTCATCGAGCATTTGGGCGATGAGTTGAACTTGACCGTTTTGAGTAACGTCTTTGAGTTCTATATCTAATTTAACTTGCTTGTTTTTGGTGGAAGTTTGGACGAATACGTCGCTAATTAGCGGGCCTGCGGGAACGCCCAGCAGCCTTACTTCGCCGATGATTCCCCGCGATTGCAGATTGGATTTTGTTGTATAAATTTCTGTGGGACTCATGATCACGGCTTTGTCTTTTTCGTCGGATACTGCCGCGACTAAAATTGAGATAGTATTTTGACCTGGTTTGGCGACTTTGGTAATCTCAACATTGCCGTAGGGCCACTCGATTTGACCGCAGTTGATGCCGTTGACGAAGATGATTGCATCGGTACTGACTCTGGCTAAGTCGATGAAAATTCGGCGGTTTGTCCAGTCGCCTGGAATGTCTATATTTCTCTGATACCAGGCTTTTGATAGTTGTTTACTGTTGAATTTTTCCCAGTCTTTTCCGGTGCCGCGAGTGATGATTCCGGGGATGAATTCGCTTTTTTCTTCTTGCCAGTCTCCGGGTACTTGGATGGAGCCCCAACTGGGCGATGCGGGCGGGTTTTGAGGGTTGCCAATGGCGGGGACAAATTGCCAATTTCCGTTAAGATAGATTTGGTCGCGTTTGTTGTCGATCGCCCCGACGGCCACTGAGGTAAGATTGGGAAAGCCGATCGAGATCGCGGAGTTGCTTACCGAGTTGGGATTTTGAAGTGCGTAACCAATGAATCCGAAGACGGTGGCGGCTGCGAAAAATAATCCGATAATTTTTGCCCACTTGTGATTCACTCGCTTATTCCTCCCAGAAATCAGCCTATCCAATTTGTCCTTCGCTCCATAATAGCAGTTTGTTCAGCACCAGTCATAAGTGCAAATCTGTCTGTGGGAAGATGGCACGGCCACGGGAGATGTGATTTGGTATATGAAAAACACATAATTAGTTTTAACAATATTGTTTTATTGGTACAACTAGCGCGATCGCTACAGGTCAACAAAAATGAGTCGGTTCCAGGTCTTGCCCTTGCCTATTAAATCTTACAGCATTGCTACCTTTAGCGCCGCCACGGCATTACTGCTGACGACTCTGTTACTGTTTGCACTCAAGGCAACTCCTGCAATCTTACTTTTTGCTGCTGCTATGGTTAGCGCTTGGTATGCTGGCTTAAAGTCCGCAAAACAAGAACTAGAAATAGAACGCCAGATTCTTTCAAAAGTAATTGATACGACGGCTTGCTTGATTGTAGTTCTTGACAGCCAAGGACGGATTGTACGCTTCAATCAAGCTTGCGAAAAAACAACTGGCTACTCGGTAGCAGAAGTTCTGAATAAATGTGTTTGGGATTTGTTCTTAATTCCCGACGAAATAGAGCCAGTTCAAATATTTTTTAGCCAACTCAAGGTCGAACTATTTTACAGCGAATATCAAAATTATTGGCGCACCAAAAATGGCTCGAAGCGCTTCATTTCTTGGTCGAATACTGTGACGCTGGATGGCGATGGTTTGGTAGAATATGTAATAGCGACTGGGATTGATATTACCGATCGCAAAGAAGCAGAAATATCGCTAGATTTATCCTACGCTCAGCTAGAAAACCGCGTCAAACAGCGAACTATCGAACTGAGAACGCTGCTAGAAAATACGCCCGATGCGATTATCCGCACAGACAAAGAACTGCGTTATATTTATGTGAATCAAGCAGTTGCCAGAAGTCAAGGAAAACCAGTTTCATTCTTCCTCGGCAAAACCAGTCAAGACCTAGGAATGCCGCCGGAACTGTGCCAGATGTGGGATAAAACTCTGCGCAAAGTGTTAGAAACAAGTCGAGAAGAAATCATCGAATTTCAGTCGCCCTCAACCGACGGCCTCAGAACTTATCAATCTCGCGTAGTTCCAGAATTTGACAAAGACGGCGTACCAGAATCGGCATTAATTGTCGCCCGCGATATCACAGCACTCAAACTTGCCGAAACTCAAATAGTGCAGTTGACAATCGAGCAAGCAGCCCGGGAAAAAGCGGAAATTGAACAGCGGCGATCGGCATTTTTAGCAGAAGTTAGCAAAATTCTGGCTGATGCGTTTGACGGGGAAACAGTGCTGCAAAATGTCGCTGAATTAGCTGTTAATTCGATCGCAGATGGGTGCTACATTCATTTGACCGAAACTGACTCAAAAGTCCGCCGAGTAGCTGTGGCTCACGCAGAACCCTCTACGGTTCATACTCTGAATAACTTGAGAGTCCGCAGCCCGTTAGCCCCCGATGCAGTTAACGGCTATCCGCTGGTAATTCGCACCGGCAAATCCGAGCTAATTGCCGAAGTGGATGAGCAGATTTTAGCAGTAGGAGTGGAAAATATAGCAGAAATTGAAATATTGCGATCGCTCAATATCGGATCTCACGCTTGCGTACCACTGAAGGCGCGCGGGCGGGTAATGGGTGCGATCACTTGCTTTACGCAGAAGTCTGGCCGCCGCTATAGTGCCGGAGATATGGCAATGCTAGAAGATTTAGCATATCGCGTGGCGATCGCCCTGGACAACGCCAGACTTTACGCAGAAGCGCAACAAGCACTATCTCAAACATCGGAATCTTTCGCCTTAATTGATTCGCTGTTAGAAGCATCTCCCCTAGGGATTTGTTTTCTCGATCGCGAAATGCGCTACATCCGCATCAATCAAGTCTTAGCAGAACTCAACGGTTTGAGTGCCGAACAGCATCTCGGTCAAGACTACCGCCAATTGTTGCCAGAATCAGCAGCTCAATTTGCACCAATAATCCAGCAAGTTTTAGAAACCGGTCAGCCTGTTTTAAACGTAGAAATCAGCGGCGAACCTAATGGAAAATCGGGAGAGTTCGGCTACTGGCTAGCCAACTACTACCCGGTGAAAAATGAAAAGGGAGAAATCATCGGATCTGGGATAATTTTGACAGATATTACCGCAGCTAAACAAACAGAATTAGCTTTGCAAGAAAGCGAAATGCGCTGCCGCAGTGTGGTAGAATCTACCATGTTAGGCATCGGTTTCTGGGATGCGGGCGGCGAAATTACCGAAGCTAACGACGCCTTGCTGGAAATGATTGGATATACGAGGGAAGACTTGGTTGCGGGACAAATCCGCTGGATAGATATCACCCCGCCGGAATACGCAGAACTCGATCGCATCGCCCTCGCCCAAATTGCCGAATTCGGAAGTTGCACGCCTTATGAAAAAGAATACATCCGCTCTGACGGCTCGCGGTTTCCGATTTTAGTCGGGGGCGGAAACTTGCAAGGATTCACCGACAGAGGCTCGTTTTTCGTGCTCGATATTACCGATCGCAAACAAGCCCAAAACCAGATCAGAGAAAACGAAATTCGGATTCGCAACCAACTAGCAGAACTCGACTTAGTTTACAACACCACACCAGTCGGGCTGTGCTTTGTCGATACCAATTTGCGCTACATCCGCATGAACGAATGCCTCGCTCAGATCAACGGCCGCACGATCGCCGATCACATCGGGCGCACCGTCAGAGAAGCGATACCGGAACTTGCAGATATGGTAGAGCCGATTTATCTGCAAGTGCTGGCGACGCAAACCCCCGTGCTCGACTTGGAAATGAAGGCTGCAACCTTACAACAGCCTGGAGTTGTGCGGGATTGGCAAGTCAGTTTTTACCCCGTAATCGATGAATCGGGAACCCTGTTGGGAGTCAGCAGCGTGGTAGCCGAAATCACCGATCGCAACCAAGCAAAACGGGTAATCCAGCAAAGCGAAGCCATATTCCGGCGACTGTTTGAGTCCAATATTTTCGGAGTTGCGATCGGCGATTTGACCGGCCGCATCGCCTACGCCAACGACTCCCTGCTCAAAATGGTTGGCTACACCCGCTCAGACGTGCTCTCTGGCCAACTGCGGTGGGATAATATGACGAGTCCCGAATACCTGCACCTCGATGCCAAGGCGGCGCAAGAACTTCGGGCGTCGGGAGTCGCAACTCCTTTCAAGAAAGAGCACATCCGCAAAGATGGTAGCCGCGTGCCGGTGCTGATGGGCGCGACAACTCTGTGCCCGGACAACCCCGAACTAGAGACGATCGTCGCATTCTACATCGACTTGACCGAGATATCGCAGGTGGAAGCAGAACTCAAAAACAATCAAGAACGGCTGAAAATCGCTCAGCAAGCAGGCAAAATCGGAACTTTTGAATGGAACATCCAAACCGGCTCCGTCGCCTGTACGCCGGAGTTAGAGGCTTTGTACGGGCTGGAGGCCGGCAGTCTAAATAGCTATGAAAGTTGGGTGGAAATGGTGCATCCAGACGATCGCACTTTCACCGAACAGCAGGTGCAGATGGCGGCAGATTCCGGGGAGGAATTAAACATTGAGTTCCGCATTTGCCGCCTGGACAACAGCGTGGGCTGGATTGCTTGCAGGGCTAAGGTGTTTCAGGACGATCGCGGTTTGCCTCTGCGGATGATCGGCGTGAACGTCGATATCAGCGATCGCAAACAAGCAGAAGAGGCGCGATCGCAAATCAATCAAACTTTAGAAGCCTTGATCCGCGCTTGTCCCCTAGCAATTACCGTTTTGGACGCCGAGGACGGCATTGTGAAAATGTGGAACCCAGCCGCCGAGAGGATTTTTGGCTGGTCAGAATCAGAGGTGGTAGGTCAATTCGTGCCAAGTGTTCCTGCTTCCAAGCGGGAGGAATTCATCGAGAATTTGAAAGGAATTCGCGCCGGAAACGCGATCGCGGGCATGGAAACCCAGCGCCAAAAGAAAGACGGTAGCTCGATCGACATCGGTTTGTGGGCAACTCCAGTCCGCGACGGTAAGGGCAATATTAACTGTATGTCGATCCTTGCCGACATCAGCGATCGCAAGCAAGTCGAGGCAGAACGCGCTCAGTTGCTCGATCGCGAACAAGCCGCCAGAGCCCAAGCAGAAGCGATCAACCGCCTGAAAGACGAGTTTCTCGCCACTCTTTCCCACGAACTGCGGACGCCTTTAAATGCGATTCTGGGTTGGGCCCAGCTACTTCGCAGAGGGAAGTACACGCCAGCGACTTTAGCGAATGCCCTCGAAGCGATCGAGCGTCAGTCGAGAGTGCAGGTGCAGCTAGTCGAAGATTTGCTCGACGTTTCCCGGATTATTCAAGGCAAGCTGGCTCTCAAACCCGGCTGGTTCGATATGGCAAAGACGATCGAAGTTGCTCTGAATTCAGTCAGTTTCGCCGCTGAAGCCAAGCCTGTCACCGTTTCCTCAGAATTTGACCCCGCAGTCGGATTGATGTGGGGAGACACCCAGAGGTTGCAGCAGGTAGTCTCCAATTTACTGACTAACGCCGTCAAGTTTACGCCTGCGGGGGGAACTGTGCAACTGCGTTTGTCTGCGGTAGCTGTTGCTAATTCCTCATCACCTAATTACGTCCAAATTCAAGTTAGCGATACCGGAAAAGGCATTTCTGCTGAGTTTCTGCCCTACGTATTCGATCGCTTCCGACAAGCAGACGGCTCGATTACTAGGGCTGACAGCGGTTTGGGACTGGGATTGGCGATCGTCCGGCACTTGGTGGAACTCCACGGTGGCACTGTACGCGCCGCCAGTCCCGGAGAGGAACTCGGCGCGACATTCACAGTAATGCTGCCCCTGAAACAGCGTCGGAGTCCACAGTCGCAGTTGAGAGGAGAAAGGAAAATCGCTCCGGTGAGTGCGGGTATTTTGGCTGGTTTAAAGGTGCTGGTAGTTGACGACGAACCCGATAACCGCGAGTTTTTAGTTGCAGCCCTCGAACAGTTGGGCGCGACTGCGACGGCTGCTGCTTCTGCTGCTGAGGCGATCGAACTTTTGCAGCAATCACCTGCGGATATTTTAGTCAGCGACATCGGGATGCCCGTTGAGGATGGCTACTCGCTGATCCGCAAAGTGCGATCGTCCGAATCAGGCACAGCCAAGAGATTGCCAGCCGTGGCGCTAACAGCTTATCCTAGCGAACCAGACCGCGATCGGGCGATCGAAGCCGGTTACGACGAACACTTAGCAAAGCCGATCGATCCCGCTGTTTTCGCCGCCATTTTAGCCCGGTTAAAAAATTCGTAGCATCATCAACCCAAAAAAAACCGGCGATTGAAACTCCGTCTACATTATTAGCCAAAATCAGGAGACGGCAGTGCCGTGTCCCTACCCAAAATAACATTGTAGGGACACGGCACTGCCGTCTCCTCCATATTATTCCGGCGTAGCCGGAATTGATATCATTTTTAAGTTCAGGAACCGGTGTGGCGATAACCCAAAAAACCCGGCGATTGAAACTCCGTCTACATTATTAGCCAAAATGAGGAGACGGCAGTGCCGTGTCCCTACCCAAAATAACATTGTAGGGACACGGCACTGCCGTCTCCTCTATATTATTCCGGTGTAACCGGAATTAATATCATTCCGGTGTAACCGGAATTAATATCATTCTAAATTCAGGAACCGGTGTGGCGATCGTGACTTCAAGTTAATAGGCAGCATTGAGCCAAATAATCAGTTTCTTTAAAAGCTTTTTGAAACTGGTACAAAAAACGATTCGAGCCAGCTATTTAAAATTTTGAGGTCTGAAGTGGTTTTAAATTATTTGATATTGACAAGAAGTTTACCAGCTATGGCGATCGCCCTTGCCCTCTCGCCCGACAACATCAGCATCCCATCGACCGCACGCCACGCCGACCTCTCGGACATCAAATCCGGCGTTTTCAGCTCGCAATCCACCCCAAATCCTGCGCCAGATACCGCTAGCAGAGGTTTAGCAGAGGGAATTTACCTCTACGGCCAGTCCAGCCAGCCCGATGAAATTAAAAAAGAATATTTTGTATTTGAAATGCGGCAAAGTAAGGTAATCGGCGCTTTTTACCTACCTCGGTCTGCTTTTTACTGTTTTTACGGCACTCTTGACCGGACTCAGTTAAATTTAACAGTAGTAGACAGTTACGACAACAGTCGCTCTCCCTACTCCGTAAACCTGCAACAGTATTACCCAATTTCTGTCATCAGCGAGAACGATCGGCGTATATTGGGTATTTGCAAGGAATCTCACAAACAGCAAGTGTGGGAAAAGTAGCCCAACACTGGCAGACTGGCGCAGCGCCATCCGTCATGGTTGAAACAGCAGTAAAATTGCTAAGTTGAGAATTTCGGACAGACACCACAAACATGACAAGATGAAACTGCGTCGGAAAACACTATCGATCGTTGGCATTACCATCGCTGGACTCACTGGCATTCTGTATGCAGCTTCATCAAGCATCCTCTTGGGAAGCCTTCTCAAAGCAGAGGAACAAGAAGCCACACAGGCTGTCAAGGGAGTGCTCAGCGTGTTCGGGCAAACCGCAGACGATTTCAACTCGCGCTTTGCCGATTGGTCTGCATGGGACGACACCTATACCTTTATCCAAAACCGTAACTCAGAATTCATTGCCTCCAATTTAGTTCCAGAAGGGCTGAATAATTTGAGAGTTAACATAGCCGTATTTGTCAATACTTCTGGCAAGATTGTTTATGGTAGAAGTTTAGACGAAAAGCTGAAACTAACTGCGGTTCCAGAAGCATTAAAACAGCACATTTCTCTCAACGATCGCCTGTTGCAACACCCCAACGCCAACAGCAGCCTCGCTGGTATCATGCTGCTGCCGTCAGGGCCAATACTGATTACTTCCCGCCCCATTGTCACCACAAAAAGCACCGGCCCAATACGAGGAACACTGGTATTCGGGCGCAATTTGGATGCTGCGGGTATTAACCGGATGTCTAAAATTACTCGCTTGCCGTTGATTATACACAGCATTAATGAGACCAATTTGCCTACTGAGTTTGAGGAAGTCAGCAAGCAACTGTCGGCAAATAAACCGATTTTTGTGCGTCGTTTAAGCGAAAAGTCGATCGCGGGTTACGCTTTGATCCGGGATATTTACGATCGACCAGCCCTGCTACTAAGGGTGGATATCCCCAGAGAAACATACCGCCAAGGTCAAACCAGTTTGCTATACCTGTTGGTGTCTGTAATTCTCGCGGGAATGGGATTTGTCGGCTGCACCTTGCTGCTGCTAGAGTATCTAGTGCTGTCTCGATTGAGCGGTTTGGCTTCATCAGTCAACCGCGTCAGCAGCAGCCAAGACCTCTCGGTGCGGCTGCCAGTCACGGGCGAAGACGAGTTGTCCGACCTTGCCCATACTATCAACAAAATGTTAGGGGCGATCGCTCAAGCCGACAGCGAACAACTAGAAGAAAAAGCCCGCTACCGAGCCGTAGTCGAGCAAGCTACAGATTGTATATTTCTGTGGGATGCTCAAACCAAATGCCTTTTGGAAGCCAATACAGCGTTTAGAAACTTGCTCGATTACAGTCTTGATGAGATTTCGCAACTGACTATTTACGATATCGTCGCTTACTCTCAAGACCTAATTGACAGCAACATCGAGTTGCTGCTGGCAAACAAACAATTCAAAATTGGCGAAGTTCTATACCTGCGACGAGACAGTTCCTCCGTAGACGTAGAAGCAAGCGCCAGCCTGATTTCCTACGGCGGCCGCGAGATTATTTGTACAGTTGTCCGCGACATTACCGAGCGCAAACAAGCCGAAGCTGAATTGCGAGCATCCGAAGAACGCTACAGACTTTTGTTTAAAAACAACCCCCATCCGATGTGGGTTTACGACTTAGAAACTCTGGAATTTATAGCCGTCAATCACGCTGCTGTCGAGCACTACGGCTACACTCGCGACGAATTTCTCAACATGACCGTTGCAGACATTCGTCCCCTCCAAAAGGTGCCGAGATTGCTAGAAAATATATCCCAAGTAGATGTCGGCATTGATTTTGCCAGTGTGTGGCAGCACCAGACAAAAAACGGCACAATTATTGATGTAGAAATTACTTCTTATGCCATGATTTTTGATAGCAGAAATGCTGAATTAGTCATGGCTCACGACGTAACCGACCGCTTGCAAGCCGAGGCAGAACTGTACAAAGCAAAGGAAGCCGCAGAAGCAGCTAGTTTAGCCAAAAGTCAGTTTTTAGCTAACATGAGCCACGAACTGCGAACTCCCCTGAATGCGATTATCGGTTACAGCGAAATTCTGCAAGAAGATGCTTTAGACTTGGGCGAAGCAGATTTTGTGGAGGATTTGCAAAGAATTCATAATTCAGGTCAGCATTTACTAACATTAATTAATGATATTCTGGACTTGTCGAAGATTGAAGCCGGTCATGCAGAACTTGAATTAGCAACCTTTGATGTATCGGAGGTAGTTCAAGACGTAGCCAGAACTGTTGAACCGCTATTTTTCCGAAACACCAATCGCCTGAATGTGGAATTTCCTCCTAATATTGGCGAACTGCATTCCGATCAAATTAAGTTGACTCAAATTTTGTTCAATTTGCTCAGCAATGCAGCTAAGTTTACTCAAAAAGGGACAATTACACTTAGCATTGAAAGAACTAAAAATGCTGAAAATAGTTGGGATTCTGAACAATTAATTTTTAAGTGTATTGATACGGGGATTGGGATGACTCCCGAACAGATACAAAAGTTATTTCAACCTTTTACGCAAGCGGACACTTCGACTACCCGCAAGTACGGAGGTACAGGTTTGGGTTTAGCAATAGCGCAGAAATACTCTCAGATGCTGGGGGGAGAAATTACTGTGAGTAGTGAGATTGGGAAGGGGTCAACTTTTATCCTAATGTTGCCAGCATAGGATATAGCCTATTCGGTTACATCGGAATTAATATTACTCGAAATCCGGACACGGCAGTGCCGTCTCCCTACAATTAATCTGGCGCGTAGGGAAACGGCACGTGCAGTCTCCTCGCTTGTCATTCCGGCGCAGCCGGAATTGATATAAGCTACTCGAAATCCGGACACGGCAGTGCCGTCTCCCTACAATTAATCTGGCGTAGGGAAACGGCACGTGCAGTCTCCTCGCTTGTCATTCCGGCGCAGCCGGAATTGATATAAGCTACAAATAAAATCAATACTCAATACCCGCTTGAGCTTTAATCCCTTGTTCTCGAAATGGATGCTTAACTAATGTCATTTCCGTCACCAAATCTGCCCGTTCAATGAGTGCAGGTGGTGCGCCTCTACCTGTCAAAATAATGTGAGTTTCTTCTGGCTTTTGTTCTAACCCGGAGAGGACTTGCTCAACTTGCAAATAACCCAGTTTTAATGCTATATTAACTTCATCTAACAGCACTAATTTAAATTCGGGATTGCAGATAAAAGTGAGAGCTTTTTTCCACGCTTTTTGAGCTGTTTCGATATCTCTGTCTCTGTCTTGTGTATCCCAGGTAAAGCCTTCACCCATTGCATGAAATTCTAGCTGTTTTTCCCATAGTTCAAAAACAGCTTTCTCTGCGGGTTCCCAAGCTCCCTTGATAAATTGTACAATGGCGACGCGGTATCCATGACCGAGCGATCGCACAACCATTCCCAAAGCGGCCGTAGTTTTGCCTTTCCCGTTACCAGTATTGACAATTATTAAACCTTTGTCTTTGGAAGCCCCGGCAATTCGCTGCGCTTGCACTTCTTGGCGGCGCTGCATTTTCTGTTTGTGTTGTTCGGCTGTTAGGGAAGTTGTTTCTTTAGTTTCCATTAGATTTTTTTAACCGCAGATTAGGGACTCTGAAACCTGGTTTTTTAATACGTACTTCATTGCGACACGCAGATTCGGGAAAAAACCCGGTTTCTCGGTTTTGGATTCAGCTATTATCTCTAGAGCGATCGCAAGTTTAGCACGAAACCAGGCAAAATATCTTCTCCTGATAGTTCTCTTGGAGATTCCAGTATTTCTACTTCTTGCCCTTGGCGATAGATTTCTACTCGGCGCGTTTTACGATTAATTAACCAGCCTAATTTTACTTGGTTATTCATGTATTCTTGCATTTTGCCTTGAGTATCTTTTAAACTATCAGTTGGCGACATTAACTCCAAGACAAAATCTGGAGCAATCGGAGGAAATTTTTGTTTTTGTTCGAGAGTAAGTGCATCCCATCTTGCTTGTTCTATCCAAGAAACATCAGGAGAACGATTTGCACCGCTAGGGAGTTTGAAGCAAGTTGAAGAATCGAAACAAATTCCTAATTTGGTTTGTCGATTCCAAATCACAAAATCAGCATTAATTTCTGAATTGTAACTTCCGGTTTCTCCTCCTGTGGGTGACATGACGATTATTTCTCCTTGGGCGTTGCGTTCAAATTTGACATCGGGGTTTTCGCGACACAGTTGATAAAATTGGTCGTCGGTTATTTGGGCGATCGCATTAAAGTTGATGGTGGCTGCTATCATAGTATTTTAGAAGCTGCATTAGGAGTATTTTTTAGCAGATGAAAGCCGATCGATGCAGATAGTGTAAATCGTAAACTGGGAGATCCTATTTTTGAATCTGAAAAATTTTGGGAGATACTTGTGCTAGCATTGTATCACAAAGCTACAATAACGTGTTCATCTTGTTGTGAAAAGTTTTTTCAAGGAAAGATTTGCAGACATACCAATAATAAAATACAATGTTGATTTCGCTCAATAACTTAGGAACCCCTTCTAATAAACTAGCTAAGTTCTTGTCTTGCAACTTCAGCGTATCAATGCCGATCGCAAAAAACAACAAGCCCAATCCAGCCAACAAGATTTTGTAAGGAGTAGACTGGAGTTCTCGCCGAAAAAACCATCCGTAGGAAAACACAAATATAGCGTACAGCAAAATAACTCCTAACTTGGGAATTCCCAAGGAGCTAATATATAGATGAATTCTGTAAATTTCATTTACCAGAAATGCACCCGTCAACAAAGCAGAGAAGAAAATAAATCGATTTTGTGAAGGTTGTGCTCCCAAACTTTTACCCAATCCATAGCTAAAAGTACAAACACTGACTGGCACAACACATAATATTTGAAAAGTGCGAGTTAACAAGGCGACACTGGGATTGGGGGAGAAAAAAGGGTTAAAGAATAAGTCGCTGACTTGTAAGCCTGACATTTTAGTCAAAACAACCAGAAATCCCACCAGCAAGAGAGATAAACAATTGAGTCGCAAAGCTGAGCGAAAAATAGTCATAAGCGAGGGACGACAAAAGGACGGTTGATCGCGGAGAAATCAAAAAATACTTTTCCACTATAGCTGCTGATTTGGTAAACTAAAAAGAGTCTTGTCAAACTGGGTGACACTGATGCTGTCAGTAAAAGAAGCAGAATCGATCGTTCTAAATTTGGCGCAACCCCTCGATAGTCAGCGGGATGTAGAAACTGTAGACTTGTTGGCAGCATCGGGGCGCATTTTGGCAGCCGCCGTCACTGGTTCCCTCGATTTTCCCTATTGGGACAATTCGGCAATGGATGGGTACGCGGTGCGGTTTGCTGATGTGGAAAATAGCAGTGCCGAAAAACCAACGGTACTCGAAGTAGTTGAAGATATTCCAGCGGGATATCAGCCTGAAAATACTGTGAAATCGGGGCAAGCGGCGCGCATTTTTACGGGTGCTGTGATGCCTGCGGGTGCTGATACGGTGGTAATGCAGGAGGAAACGCGGCGTGAGGGCGATCGTATTTTGATCTTAGTTTGTCCTGAAAAGCCGCAAGCATTTGTTAGGCACAAAGGTGCTTTTTATCAAGCAGGAACAACTTTGTTAACTCCCGGTACAGTTATCAATGCCCCAGAAATGGCCGTGTTAGCAACTGCACAGTGCATTCAAGTTCCGGTTTACCGCCGTCTGCGCGCAGCAATTTTTTCGACTGGTGACGAATTGGTATCGCCAGACGAACCTTTGGCAGCGGGTAAACTGGTAGACTCGAATCAGTATGCTTTGACTGTTTTGTTAGCACAAATGGGATTGGAAGTGGTAAGATTGGGGGTTGTGCCTGATAATGAAGATGCGCTAAAAAAGGCGATCGCCCAAGCTGTATCGACAGCAGATGTGGTGCTTTCTACGGGTGGTGTCTCGGTAGGAGATTACGATTATGTTGAGAAGATATTGGCAGATTTGGGAGGTAAAATTCACATTAGCGCTGTGGCGATTAAACCGGGTAAGCCTTTGACTGTTGCTCAGTTTAAACGAGATGAAAAAAGTTCGGATTGTCTCTATTTTGGTTTGCCGGGAAATCCGGTTTCAGCTTTAGTTTGCTGTTGGCGGTTTGTGGTGCCTGCTTTGAGAAAGATTTCTGGACTTGATGCGGATGCTTGGGGGCCGGAGTTTGTAAAAGCTCGGTGTCATGCTGAATTGCGATCGCACGGCAAGCGCGAAACTTATGTTTGGGGTAAACTACATTTAGTTGCCGGAATTTGGGAATTTGAACCTGCTAGTGGCAGCCAAAATTCAGCAAATTTAATTAACCTCGCTAATACAAATGGTTTAGCAGTTTTGCCACCAGCGGAAACTTGGATTTGGCCCGGCGAATTTGTTGAAGTTTTAAAAGTTAGTTAATAGTCATTGGTCATTAGTCATTGGTAATTGGCAATTGGTAATTAATTTTAGCACTTCTATCCGTTAAATCCGTTGCCGAACTTCCTTCTAACATCCGTTAAATCCGTTACAAAATCTGTTGCCGAACTTCCTTCGTATTATGAGAATTTTAATTGTTGAAGACGATCCGATGATGCAACTGGGATTAGAGCAAGTTTTAGCCGATTGCCCAGAAATAGAAATAGTAGGACAAGCAGAAGATGGCTATTTAGGTGTAGAAGCTGCACTGAAACTCAAACCTGATATTATTGTGATGGATATCGGTTTGCCTCGACTGGACGGAATCGCAGCGACGCAGCAAATTAAAGCACAACTGCCGTCCGTTCGAGTGGTAATGTTAACTTCTCACACGGCAGAAATTGAAATTATTGCTGCCCTTTCTAGTGGTGCTGATGCTTATTGTATTAAGGGCGCTTCCGTAGATAGGCTGTTAGCGGCGATCGCAGCGGCAGCAGAGGGGGCTACATACCTCGACCCTCAAATTGCTCGGACTGTGATCGAACACCTCAAACCGCCAATGCCTGCCTCTACAACTACTTTTGGTCAGTTGTCGCAGCGGGAATTGGAGGTGCTAAGATTAGTGGTGGAAGGTAACAGCAATCCAGAA
The DNA here is from genome assembly GCA_949127775.1 of Oscillatoriales cyanobacterium PMM_0080. Classification (GTDB taxonomy): domain Bacteria; phylum Cyanobacteriota; class Cyanobacteriia; order Cyanobacteriales; family Microcoleaceae; genus Microcoleus. The sequence goes on along the minus strand of CASBQF010000069.1, from coordinate 12,730 downwards.
ATTGCAGCGCTGCTTTATTTGAGTCCAAATACTATTAAAACTCACGTTCGCGGTATTATGAATAAGTTGGCTGTGGATGACCGCGTGCAAGCAGCAGTTGTAGCGCTGAGGACGGGGTTGGTCTAAAGAAGTCAGTAGTCAGTAGTCAGTAGTCAGTAGTCAGTAGTTATTGGTTATTTGTTGTTTGCTAATGCTTTTCTGCGAAGATGCTTTTCTGCCCAATGCCCAATGCCCAATTCAAAATTCCCAAAAAGTTTATGTCTGAGTGGATAGAAATCGGTAAGATTGTAGCAGCTCAAGGTTTGGATGGAGAAGTGCGAATCTATCCCGATTCGGATTTCCCGGAAAGGTTTATTGAACCGGGGAAGCGGTGGATTTTGCGCCCTAATAAAACTGAACCGGAACCGATCGAGTTTTTGGGCGGTCGCTACATTCCGGGTAAAGGACTGTATGCTGTAGAGATAGAGGGTGTGGAAGACCGAGCGGGTGCTGAAACCCTGCGTAACTGCAAGTTGTTTGTGGAAAAGACCGATCGACCTTACCTCGAACCTGATGAGTTTTATGTCCAAGATTTGATCGGTATGGAAGTTTTTAATCAGTTAACCGGGGAAATCTTAGGTAAGGTAAGTGATATTATTTCCGCAGGTAATGACCTTTTAGAAGTAGAAACCAATCTAACGCCGCCGGAAATTATCGCCGCAGAACTAGAAAGGCTAAAACAGCTTGAAACTCCTCAACCACCACAAGATCCCAGAAATACTCGTAAACCACGAAAAATTCGCGTTAAAGAACCTAAATCAACAAAAGTTTTGATTCCTTTTGTCCAAGAGATTGTGCCAATTGTTGACTTGGCAAAAGGCAGAATTGAAATTGTGCCTCCTGCTGGTTTATTGGAGGACATCTAGAAGACTGGGCGGTTGAAACCGCTTCTATACAGACAAAACCCGGATGGTGCGCGGGTTGAAGACTGGGCGATTGAAATCGCGCAAAAAACCATTGTCCTAGCTGAGAAAGGCTAGAAAATAGAGGCAAGAAGTATTAAAGCTGGATTTGGTATTAGTTATTAACAATGCCCCATATTAATCATTTGCTTTATTGGCATACCGCACTATCAAGTAACTGATGGAAAGCGCGAAAATAGCTGCTGCTAAACCAATCAAGTCGGCTGCGGTTTTTTTTTCGAGGTCAAGAATGATGATTTTTCGAGATACTGCTATCAAAGAAGTTACAATAACTAGCTCTACTTGAATTACGTGCTTTTTCAGATAAGCTGTAATATTTTCCAATATTTCCAGCGCAATTAAAACATTTAAAAATAACCCAAATATGACAAACAATGTATCTTTTAACAAAAAAGTCTCGTGATCGTCGAATAATTCTTTTGTTAAAAAAATCATCAAATCGCAAACACTGACGATAATTACCACTATCATCGCCAGTGATAGAATTTTCGATATTATAACTTCTACACTTTCTGTAAAATGCAGAAAATTTTCATCACTGCCTGACTTAGAAATTTGCCTAAATAGTTTTTTCAGCATACCCGTGATTTAGTAATCATTCATTCATTGATGATTCTGTCATCGTTCGGTACACTTGGCAATCCCGAAACTCTATGATTGCTGGTTTTGCTGCGCTACTCGGGCTGTGGGGAAGCAGGTTCTTTCTGCCGATTATATTTCAATACGGTTCACTTAAGACAGATCCCCCCTAGCCCCCCTTAAAAAGGGGGGGGCAAGAATGCCCTCAAAGTCCCCCTTCTTAAGGGGGATTTAGGGGGATCTCCGGGGCATAAATATGTTAAGTAAACCGTATTGGATTATATTTTACATTTTTTCGGATCAGCTAGGAATCGATCGCACATCGTCGAATTCCTAATTCATGAATCTTGGCAATAAAAAAGCCTCAAACTATTGTCTAGCAATACTTTGAGGACTTTCAGACGCGGTACGATCGCACAATCAATTACTTATTCTCAACAAAGAACGATTGTTGATTGCATTTTCGCCCTGTCTAACACACGGTCAAGCTAAAAATTTAGCTTGGGTGGGTTTAGTAGCGGCGAGAAGAGCGGTCGTTGTTGCCCCAGTTGCCGCTGTTAGAAGAACCACGTTCTTCACGCGGTTTTGCCTTATTGACCTTGAGGTCGCGACCCATCCACTCAGCACCGTCAAGAGCTTCGATGGCTGCGGTTTCTTCGGCTTCAGTAGACATTTCTACGAAAGCGAATCCACGCATCCGACCTGTTTCCCGGTCAGCAGGCAATTGAATGCGCTTTACGGTTCCATACTCTCCAAAAGTTTGGCTGAGGTGCTCCTGCGTTACTTCGTAGGATAAATTGCCGACATAGATTGACATTGAACATTCTCCAGAATCAGAGTGTGTAGAGATTTAAATCCGGAGGAACGCCGATCGAACGAACTGTACTGCCGAAAATAAAGCCTTGTAGACAAGATCATAGCACCTATGCGTGCAAACTGCAATTTTATGACTCGATCGATCGAAAAGAAATCTCTTCATCTGAAGGCTGAAGGTAAAACGCAGAAGGCTGAAGGAAAAACCATGAGTAAAGCAGGAAAACTTCAGAATAAATAAATTTAATTTTTCTGGTTCTTGGCTTCGATCGGGTTCGGCAGCTTGTAGTAATGGCTGAAAATTGCTCGATCGAGGTTTTGACGATCCTCAAAACACTGCAATTATGCCTGATCGGCAACGGCTTAGAAACTCGGTTTCTCGATCAAAGACTAGGACTTTAGGCCAGTCTGTGGCAAGAAACCAAGGTGACGACACTGCTGTGGCTATCTAATTTGTCACATCCGGGAGTTAGAAACTAACTCAAGAAGTAACGGCGACGGTGCCCAATGCCCAATTCAATTCCTCAACTTCTGTGGGAACTTTTGCCACAACTTCCGTCCCTGTTTCTGTCGCAACCAGCACCAATTTCACCGCACAAGCTTTTAACTCCGGCTGTTTGGAATCTGGACAACTTGTGGGATGAGTCATGGCATTGGCTTCAGAACTTTCGGCCCACAGAGATCCCCAGTGCATAGGTACAAATAGCGTACCTGGGGCGATCGCCTTTGTGACTTTTGCCGGAAACTGCGCCTTACCGCGGCGCGATCGAACTTCCAGCAAATCTCCCTCCTTAATCTGCAATTTGGCAGCATCGCGGGGGTGAATTTCCAAAAATGGAGCCGGGTGCAATTGATTAATTTTCTCAGTTCTCCCCGTGCGCGTCATCGTGTGCCAGTGTCCGTAAACTCTCCCTGTCGTCAGCACAAACGGATAGTCTCGATCTGGAGGTTCTGCCAGTCCCCGCGAGTGATAAGCCGAAAATCTCGCCCGCGCGTCGGGGGTATGAAAGCGCCTGTCAGTATACAGTCGTTTCGCTTCGTTCGCTGGATGCGGAGGCTGATTTTCGGGACACGGCCACTGCTGGGGGCCTTCTCGGCGCAAATACTCGTGGGACAAGCCTGTGATGTCGCAAGGCCTGCCCCTTGTCAACTGTACGTACTCGGCATATACGTCAGCAACGGTGTCGAAAGCAAAGTGTTCGCCAAAACCCAATCGGCGGGCAACTTCAGCGAAAATCTTCCAGTCGTCGCGCGCTTCCCCAGAGGGTGTGTCGAAACCGGTACAAAAGGTAACGCGGCGTTCGGAATTCGTCATCACTCCGTTTTTTTCACTCCACTGGGTTGCCGGCAGCAGGATGTGAGCGTAGGCAGATGTTTCGGTGGGATAGTAAGCTTCTTGATAAATCGTAAAGGGCGATCGCAGCAAAGCCGCCTTTGTCCGTTCCAAATCTGGCATACTCACCACCGGATTGGTGGCTGCAATCCACAGCAACTCAACTTCGCCAGCTTCCAAACCCGTAATCATGTCCCAAGCAGTGCGCCCCGGATGTGGCGAAATGCTTCCCGGTGCCATTTTCCAAAACTCCTCGACTTGGGTTCTGTGTTCAGTATTTTTCACAAACCGATAGCCGGGGAGCAAGTGAGCCAGTCCTCCCGCTTCCCGCCCTCCCATCGCGTTGGGCTGGCCGGTCAGAGAAAATGGGCCGCATCCCGGTTTGCCGATTTGACCGGTCATCAAGTGCAAATTAATTAGCGATCGCACCTTTGCCGTGCCTTCGGAAGACTGGTTGATGCCCATCGACCACATCGACAAAACCCGCTGCGACTGTTCCCAGTAGTTGGCTGCGGTTTCTAACTCGGTGACAGTAATGCCACAGCGCAATGCGACAAAATCCGGCGTGTAGCTGCTGATCACCTCAGTAAAAGCTGCAAAATTTGCCGTGCATTCTTGAATAAACTCAGGATCTATTGCCCGCCTGCGCAACAGCAAATAGGCAATTCCGTTCAGCAAATCTATATCCGTACCCGGTTTGATTGCTAAGTGCAAATCCGCCGCTTCAGCAGTCGGAGTCCGCCTCGGGTCTACCACAATCATCTTGACATTGGGATGCTTTTTGTGGTATTTTGCTAGTCGGTTAAATACAATTGGATGACATTCCGCTGTATTACTGCCGATAATAAAAGCGCAATCTGTTAATTCTAAATCGTCGTAACAGCAAGGCGGCCCGTCCGAACCAAAACTCTGCACGTATCCAGAAACTGCTGAAGACATACACAAGCGAGAATTCGCATCAAAATTATTAGTGCCCAGGCAACCTTTAATCAGTTTCTGGGCAACATAATAATCTTCTGTAGTGAATTGGCCGGAACCGTAAACACACATAGCATCGGGGCTGCTAGTGCTGCGAATTGTTTGGATGCGTTTAACAATTGTATCGAGAGCTTCGTCCCAGCTAGCGCGACGGAATGGTTGGTCGAGGCTCTCTCGCATCATCGGATGCAGTAGCCGATCGCTCCGAATAGACTCTGCTACCGTTGCTCCCTTGATACAAACCATTCCCTGACTCGATGGGTGATTGCGATCGCCCCGAACTTTCCAAGTTTGTTTCTTATCGGGAATAACTTCTAGACCGCAACCTACACCGCAGTAAGGGCAAAGAGTTTTTATAGTTTCCATCTGGTGATTATAGATGCTAGTTTTTGAAAGCTAATGGATAATTCGTAATTCGTCATTATAGTCGGAACTGAGAGCTCCAGCAAACAATGTATCAATAATTACCAAATTATCGCAAAAATGCTTTACAACAGTGGAACATACCCTGATTCAAACTTAACCGCTACCTGAGAACAATTTCCACTTTCTCTCAGTTTTACCAATTTTTAGCTGCTCCTAAATCCTCTCACACAGAGGGAATTCAGGTCTAACTATTATCACCCCTCCAAGGATGGGGGATGATGAATCTTTGCAGGACTCAAACAGCAGGCTGTTCATTCAGTTGACAGTTGACAGTTGACAGTTGACAGTTGGCCTAGACATGGAAGCAAGAGGATTGAAGCAATGAATAGTCTTCTTTTAATTTCTCCCTCAAAGGGTTCCGGCTTTAAACCAATTCTTTCTGGTGATACTTTTGACCTGATTGTTGATACCAATCTGAGCTTTAGTGCAGGAGTCTGTCACCTATTTCCCTGGTTTAACTTCTAATACGCCGCCGCCACCGCTGGTGGGGCTAAAAGTTACTTGGAAGTCAGAAGTTTTTTGAGTTGCTGCACCAGCAACGCTAGGAATTTGCAAAACTGACAGAGGAGTTTCTTTGACGAAATCCTTAGCTGCTTTATTTGTGGGTTCGAATTGTACGATATCGCCGTTTTGTTGTACTTTGACCCGATAAGTCAAACTTTGGGTAAATGTCGGAGTTGTATTCCAACTTTGGTCAATTTTCGAATACAACTGTTGTCCGATCGCATCGAGTTTAGTTTTGTCAGAAATGCCTGGAGTGGCACTGGTTGATGTCTTGGGTGCAGTGGCGCTGTTAGCAGCGGCAGGCGAGGGTGAGGCAGCAGCAATCGGTGCAGGGCTAGAAGCAACTGATGCAGGGCTCGCAGCAATCGGTGCAGGGCTAGCAGCAATCGGTGCAGGGCTCGCAGCAATCGGTGCAGGGCTCGCAGCAACTGGCGCAGGGCTAGAAGCAACTGGCGCAGGGCTAGAAGCGATCGAACTTGCTGCGATTTGCGGGCTCGGAGGAGAACTGACAACCGCCGTCGTAGTAACCGGAGGAACAGTTTCGGCTAGTTTCGCTTGCTTTAGTTGGCTGGAAACAGAAGATATATTGACTGCGGCTAAAGTCGCCATTGCTACCAACCACGAGATGGCTAGGATGCCGCCTTTGATCGGGGAGGCTTCTAGGGGTTGTGCAGCGTGAGGAACAAAAGACACAGGTGGCATCGCCTTGTCAGCAACCGCACGCTTTTTGCTAGCAGGTAATGGTAGCACGACGGATGATGTGTCTGACTCCGTTGTATCCTCTTCGTGGTGGGCGTAGCGAGAGAACAGGAATTCTAAAGCAAAGTTGCGCAGTTCGTAATATTTCGGATCTTCCATAACCCGCGCGCGGTTGCGGGGACGGCTGAAGGGAATGTGGACATCTTCGCCGATCGATGCAGCAGGGCCGTTGGTCATCATCACGATACGATCGGCTAAAAACAAAGCTTCATCAATATCGTGAGTGATCATGATGATCGTAATCTTGTTCTCTTGCCAAATTTTCAGCAATTCTTCCTGCAACTCTTCCCGCGTAATTGGGTCTAGAGCTCCGAAAGGTTCGTCCAAAATCAACAGTTTGGGGCGAGTTGCTAGGGCTCGGGCGATCGCCACCCGCTGTTTCATACCACCGGACAACTGGCCTGGTCTTTTTTCGCAAGCTTCGGTGAGTCCGACCAATTCCAAGTTATCCTGGACGATCTTATTGTGTTCCTCTGCGGACTTGTCTGCGTAAACAGTTTCAACGCCGAGGTGGATGTTTTCAGTAGCAGTCAGCCACGGTAGCAGCGAGTAGTTTTGAAACACCACCATGCGATCGGGCCCCGGTTCAGTAATCCGCGCACCTGCGAGAGCAACTTCTCCCTCTGTCGGGCCGTTGAATCCCGCAATCATGTTCAGCAAGGTTGATTTGCCGCAGCCCGAGTGACCGATCAAGCAAATAAATTCGCCTTCATTAATCGTCAGGTTTACACCATCGAGAATGACAAAAGGTTTTTCGGGTTCTTTAAGGTTTGGGTAGACTTTCGATACATCTTTAATCGTCAGAAAACCAGGCTTGTCTGTTTGAATTTTCGTTTCTTTAGGCGTTTTTAGAGTTTGCATATTGTTGTCAGGATTGGGTTGTTGGTTGGGGGACTTAGACATGACACATTTGGATTGAGAATAAGGAATTATGGATTTAGGAAGGGGGAAATGTGGAGTTTTTTTTCCTGATTAATTGCTCCTGGTTCCCTCTTCCTATTTGTTGGTTATGCAAGCGTTTTGATAGAACACTGACTGCCTATTTGTTCAATTAAGATTTCTTCAATGCGGACATCGCGCTTGATTTTGACATTCTGAAGATAGGCGATCGGGTCGTCTAGATTAAAGACAGTGCCGTCAAATAGATCGATCGTCCGGCGAGCTCTAGCAATATCCGGCAAACCCAACTCACGCACTGCTTGACCAAAAATATCGGGCCGCAAAACTCGATCGACCACTTCCACCCAGTTTTTCGGGAACGGAATCAGTCCCCAGCGAGCCATCTGCGCCATCACCCACACCATTTCTAGGCGGTCTGGACAATTGGTTTTGTCAACATAGAACTGGTTGAAATTGTAGAGCATTTCAGGTTGTGCCTCTGTACCGGAGTTGTACGGATCGAGGAACCCCGGACGGATATCTTTCGGATCTGCACCGATGTATTGTTCTTGGCAAATCAATCCTAAGATTTCTTCGCGGTTTCGGCGATCGTCGCAGTAGTCGCAGGCTTGCAAAAGCGCTTTGACGAGGGCGAGGTGGGTTTGAGGATATTTCTGAGCCCAATCTTCGGTAACGCCGAGAACTTTTTCGATGTGTCCGGGCAGAATATCCAGAGAACGGGTCATCACAAAACCCGTACCGCCGTTGACAGCGTGGGAGTTCCAAGGATCGCCGGCGCAATAGCCGTCAATATTACCTGCTTTTAAATTCGATACCATCAGCGGGGGCGGAATGATGGTCAAAGACACATCAAGGTCGGGGTCAATGCCCCCAGCAGCCAGCCAGTAGCGGAACAGCAGATTGTGCATGGAGGCGGAGTGTACCATCCCCAAGGTATGAACTGTATCGGGAGTATTGGCGATCTCCGCTTTGAAATCCTTTAATGTCCGAATCCCCTTGTCATAAAGGTGTTTCCCGAAAATAATCGAGTTGCCGTTGCGAGACAGAGTTAAGGCGCTGTGGATGGGAACAGGAGCTTCGCCGTCGAGGCCCAACAGCATGGCGATCGGCATTCCTGCGACCATCTGCGCCGCGTCCAACCGTCCTTGGGCGATGCCTTGAGCAATTTGTTTCCAGCTAGGTTCGCGGCTGAGGGTGACTTCTTCTAAGCCGTGGGCTTTGAAGAATCCTTTTTCTTTGGCTACGACTAAGGGCGCGCAGTCGGTGAGAGGAATAAAGCCGATGTCGAGGTTGATTTTTTCCAACCCGTTGCGGGCGATGACAGGCGGTTGTTGTTGGGCCCGGCGCTGTTTGACCCGCTTTTGCTGGTTGAGGAAGTAAACCATTTCGTTACGCAGCGAGTAGTAACTCGGATGGTTGACAACTTCCATGCGCTTGCGGGGGCGCGGAATGTTCACTTCGAGAATTTGGCCGATTTGCGCTTCCGGGCCGTTGGTGAGCATTACGATGCGATCGCTCAGCAACAAAGCCTCATCCACATCGTGAGTTACCATCACGCTGGTGACTTTGCTTTCTTCGCAAATGTTCATCAATTGGTCTTGCAAACCGCCGCGAGTTAAAGCATCTAGAGCGCCGAAGGGTTCGTCTAGTAGTAGCAATTTCGGACGGATAGCGAGTGCCCGGGCGATCGCAACTCGTTGTTTCATCCCCCCAGAAATTTCGCCCGGACGTTTGTTGGCGGCTGCCCCGAGTCCCACCAATTTAATGTGGTATTCGATTACCAACTCGCGATCTTCTTGAGAGTTACCGCTGTAAATTTCATCTACTGCTAGGGCAATATTTTCGCGAACAGTCAGCCAAGGTAGCAACGAGTAATTTTGAAATACCACCATTCTATCCGGGCCTGGTTCGCGGACTTCGCGCCCTTCTAAAGTAATCCCGCCCTGACTTGCTGTGTCCAGTCCGGCGATGATATTTAGCAGTGTCGATTTGCCGCAACCCGAGTGTCCGATTAGGGTGATAAATTCTCCCTTTTTAATTTTAAGTTCGATATTTTTGAGAGCAATATATTGCTCGCCATTTGGCAAGTTAAATACGCGGTCAACGTGGTCTACTTCAATAAGTATTGACATGGCAATTTTAGGTTACTTTGTACTTTAGTAGATGCTGATTTTAAATGATATCTGATATCTGGAAGTTCCCAGTTGGTAGACTGTAGGGTGCGCATTGCGCACCTTACTTTGTACTGTCAACCAAATCCTATTTTTGTTCTTCGGGAACTGGTATGCTGTAGCGCATTGCGCACCTTACTTCGTACTGTCAACCAAATCCTAGTTGTTCTCTTCGGGAACAACTTTGGAAGCGATGAAACCAACGATTCTGTCTAAAATCAAACCGACAAGTCCTACATAAAGCACTGCCAAAATCACTGCGCTGAGTCGAGAACTGTTGTAAGAATCCCAGATGAAGAAACCGATGCCGACGCCGCCGACTAACATTTCCGCAGCTACGATCGCCAGCCAAGACAAGCCGATACCAATTCTCAAGCCTGTAAAGATGTAAGGCACTGAAGACGGGAGCAGGATTTTCCAAAAGTATTTTTGGTTAGGAAGGCGCAACACGCGGGCGACGTTTCTGTAATCTTGGGGTATTTGTTGAACGCCTACTGTCGTGTTAATCAGAATCGGCCAGATTGCTGTAATCAAGATTACGAAAAGTGCCGAAACTTCGTTAGCTTTCAAACCCATCCCTTCAAAGGGATTTACCTGTTGAAATACTGCTAGGGCGATCGGTAGCCAAGCCAGGGGCGGGATAGTTCTGAATACTTGAAACAGCGGGTCTAAAGCATCGAACATTAAAGAGTTTGTACCGATTAATATTCCTAAACCAATGCCAAGCACTGCTGCTAGAGTAAACCCGATCGCCACACGCTGCAAGCTAGCTGAAAGTTGCCAAAATAAGCCTTTGTCGGTGCCGCCTCTGTCAAAGAACGGATTGACAATCAACTCCCAGCTTTCTTGAACCACTTTAATCGGGCCTGGTAAAGATGATGTAGGGCCGCTACAAAGGATTTGCCAAACTACTAGCAGAACTGTGATTGCGACTAGCGGGCGGATGATTTTTTTGCTGTTCTTGTGAAAATAATCCACAATGAAATTTTTGGGATCTTTACTTTTAGAAACAGAGAGGTTAGTTGCCATTTGTCTATTTACAGTGAAAAATTATTAGCAGTGAATGGATAATTACTTATAGATGCTGTGACCTGATTGATATTTTGAAACTTTAGATTTTAGTAAAATTTCTAAGTTTCAAGGCTTGTCGTCAATTCGAGATTAAATCAAAATCTTTTAATCGATTTACCAGCTAATGGTTAATTTCAAGCTGTTAACCATTAGCATTGTTTAGTTACCGATTAGGCTTTTTTGATAACCAGAGCCTTCAGATATTCTTCTGGTTTTTCCGGATCGAATTTCACGCCGTCAAAAAAGGTTTCGACACCGCGAGAAGTGGTTGCGGGAATTTGGGCCGCAGGAACGCCAAGTGCTGTCGCTGCTGCTTTCCAAATATCCTCACGGTTAACTTTATCAACCGTGGCTTTGATGTCGGTAGTTGCCGGCATATAACCCCAGCGAATATTTTCGGTAATGAACCAAGCATCGTGGCTCTTGTAGGGATAGGAAGCATTGTCAGCCCAGAATTTCATCGCTACGAGACTAGCTGCTTCAACCCGACCGGTACCGTAGTCAATTTCACCTTTAGCGCGACCGATAATATCTGCAAGGGGTACTTTCAACCACTTATCAGCAGAGATGATTGTACACATCTCTTCTTTATTTTCTGGCTTGTCGCACCACTGCTGGGCTTCCAGTACGGCCTTTGTAATTGCTAGAGTAGCTTTAGGATTTTTGGCAACCCAATCAGCTCTCAAAGTTAAGGCTTTTTCTGGGTGGTCTTTCCAGAGTTCTCCGGTGACTAAGGCGCTGTATCCGACCTTTTGAGCAACTAGCTGGGCGTTCCAAGGTTCGCCTACACAAAAGGCTTCCATGCTGCCGGATTTCATGTTAGCTACCATTTGAGGCGGCGGTACGGGAATCACAGAAACATCTGTATTCGGATCGATGCCACCGGCTGCTAACCAATAGCGCATCCACAAATCGTGGGTGCCGCCGGGAAAGGTAACAGCAATTTTTTGATTGGCGAGGGCTGCTTTGAGTGGTTTGCTGTCTGTACCTATTTTTAAGTCTGCGTATTTTTTGCTGACAGAAATGCCTTGACCATTAGTATTTAACCGGGCGACAATGTTCATCGGCACTGGTTGATTGCCTTTGGTAATTGTGCCTAATGTCATCTGGTAAGGCATGGGGGACAAGATGTGAGCTCCGTCAATGCCGCCTTTTTCGGAACCGAGTTCTAAGTTGTCGCGAGTAACTGGCCAAGATGCTTGTTTGTTAACTTGTACGTCTTTCATGCCGTACTTGGCGAAGTAACCTTTTTCTTGGGCGATGATTAAGGGTGCTGCGTCGGTGAGGGCGATGAATCCGAGTTTGGCTGTGGTAACTTCGGGGGCATCGGCGGGGTTGACGTTGACTGCTGGGGCGGCGCTGGGTGAGGCACCATCGGCTGCGGGGGTTGGGCTGCCGGTAGAAGTAGAAGTGCTGGAACCGGAACTGCAACCGTGGGCGAGGAGGGTGCCTGCTGCTGTTGCTCCGATCGTAATGATGAATTTTCTTCGGGAAACGTTGCTCATTTGTCTTGACTTGTTGGTGTACTTTGAGATGAAATTCTGAGATTAGGCGTCGATCGACACTTTGCCGATCGCCCGGGCGCTACAAGTTAGAATGAACCCTGATTCTATGTCCTTGAGTGCGTCCATTTCCCCGTCGTAGGTAATATCGCCTTCTAGGAGCTTTTGCTTGCAAGTGCCGCAGTTTCCCGATCGGCAATCACTGTCGAGTTCGATTCCGGCTCGTTCGGCAACGTCGAGAATAAACTCATCTTCGCTACAAGCAACTTCTTTGCCCGATCGAGCAAAAATAACAGTAGATGTCTGAGATTTTGCTGCCGAAACAGCAGTTTCGTCATCGTCAACCGTCAATTGCAGTTGCCGATTCAGAAAAGCTACGTCCCCCGGCACCTTGGAAACAGCCCCGAACTTATCAACCAAAAGTTGAATCAGGATAGGTTTGAGGTCTTCGCAGGCAATGCTTTTTTGGACGCAAGTGCCCAAATGAGCATCTTTCCCGACAGTACCTCCCATATAAATGTCAACACCTTCGAGAGTTTTCCCATTCTTACGAACCTTTGTCCCCATGAAGCCAATATCTGCTACTTGGGGTTGGGCGCAAGAATTGGGACAACCAGTCCAGTGAATTCTCACAGGTTTGGGTATTGACAATTCTGCTTCCAATGCTTTAATCATTTCCACCGATCGGGCTTTGGTTTCGATGAGGGCGAAGTTGCAAAACTTCGAGCCGGT
>CASBQF010000068.1 GCA_949127775.1 Oscillatoriales cyanobacterium PMM_0080 | reverse complement strand
TTGTGGTTCGGGGTTATTGGTTGGGTGGGGGCGGGTTTATAAAGATTATTGGTGGGTGGCAAAATTTATCGGCGAACCCGCCCCTACAGATTTTATTCAGAATCGTAAAATCGGCAGCGCGATCGCTATGAAAGTTCACCGCACAGATCCGGCGATAAACGCGCCTGGAAAAATGGATCTCGCATTATTGAGTAAAGTCCGATCGCCATCCGTGCAACTGAGATTTATACTTGTTTTTGAACGGCGCGTTAATATTGTTACCCTCCGCATTTAAACTTAATTTAGACTAACTATCCCAAGGAACACAAAAAAATAATGCGCATTTTATTTGTATCCGCCGAAGCAGCACCCCTCGCCAAAGTTGGCGGTATGGGAGATGTCGTCGGCGCTTTGCCTAAATTTCTGCGCCGCATGGGACACGATGTCCGCATCTTCATGCCCTACTACGGCTTTGTCCCCGACAAAATGGATGTTCCCAAAAAACCTGTTTGGAATGGGGCGGCGATGTTCCAAACCTTCTCCGTCTTTGAAACTCTTTTGCCGGGCACCGATGTACCTTTATACTTATTGCAACATCCATCTTTCTTACCACGCCGCGTTTACGGCGGTTTAGATGAAGATTGGAGGTTTACTTTTTTTGCCAATGCTGCGGCTGAATTTGCCTGGAATCACTGGAAGCCCGACATTATGCACTGTCACGACTGGCATACGGGGATGATACCTGTTTGGATGAGCCAAGACCCGGATATCAGCACAGTTTTTACTATTCACAATTTAGCTTATCAAGGGCCGTGGCGCTGGCGTTTGGAGCAGATGACTTGGTGCCCCTGGTATATGCAAGGTCATAATACAATGGCTGCGGCAGTCCAGTTTGCCGATCGCGTAAATACAGTTTCGCCCACCTACGCCGAACAAATTAAAACTCCAGCCTACGGTGAAACTTTGGAAGGTTTGCTATCTTTTCTAGGCGGCAAGGTGTCGGGGATTTTGAACGGAATAGATACAGAATCTTACAATCCAGAAACTGACAAATACCTCCATCAACAATTTAGTGTTGATACTATTGAAAAACGCCCATTCAACAAAATTGCCCTGCAAGAAGAAGTCGGTTTGGAAGTGAATAAAAATGCCTTTTTAATCGGGATGGTGACGCGGCTGGTAGAACAGAAGGGGCTGGATTTGATCATTCAAATGCTCGATCGCTTCATGGCCTATACCGACGCCCAGTTTATTGTACTCGGAACGGGCGATCGCTACTACGAAACCCAACTCTGGCAAATGACCGCCCGCTATCCCGGCCGGATGTCCACCCAACTACTCTACAACGACGCCCTCTCCCGGCGCATTTACGCAGGCTGCGACACATTCCTAATGCCCAGCCGTTTCGAGCCCTGCGGCATCAGTCAAATGCTCGCCCTCCGCTACGGCTGCGTGCCAATGGTGCGTCGTACCGGCGGTTTAGTCGATACCGTTTCGCACAACGACCCCATCAATAATACAGGTACCGGTTACTGTTTCGATCGCTACGAACCCCTCGACTTGTTCACCTGTATGATCCGAGCATGGGAAGGTTTCCGCTACAAAGATAAGTGGAAAGAACTGCAACAACGCGGCATGAGAGAGAATTTTAGCTGGGATCTTTCTGCCCAGAAATACGTCAACTTGTACAGCGATATTTTGGGATTACCGCCCGTAGAAACTGCGCCGGAACCAGAACCCGCACCGGAACCGGAACCAGAATTAATCATTGGTAAGGGTTAATCTCTTTCTTTGTAGGGTGCGTCAGGCGTTATTTTCGATTTATGCGATCGGATATTTGCTGACGCACCCTACGGCTCAAAAGTCATCCGTTAAATCCGTTACAAAATCCGCTGCCGAACTTCCTTCCGCCCAATTAATCAACAAACAAATCCAAAGGTAAATGACCGTAAGTTCCACTAACTCCATCTTCCGAAGAAAACTGGCATGATACTAACACACCCCGATAAGTTCCCGGATATCCATCAACATAATACGAGCCCTTCAAAGTATTAAACTTGATATAAACCGAACCAGTAAATGCAGCAAAAGCACTTGGATCTAGAACAGCTTGATATCCCAAAGCTTTCAAATAAGTTGCTAAAGCTGCAAAACCCTCATCCGTCGAAGTCGCACACACTCCCAGCATTTGATAATCCGACAAGCTTGCTACCAGCAAAATCGCTTGACGTAGCGCTTGTTTTTCCAGTGGCGATGCTACAGATTGCATATCCAAACAAGTGAAATCCTTGAGGATTTGCTGTGCTGTTTCTACAGTTAGGGTAGTCGGGTTTTGAGTAGACATCAATTGCTCTGATATTTCCAAAAAGTACGATCGACATTTGGGCACTCGTCAACGGATTTCTGACATTGCAGCCTCGATCGACGGCGGTAACACTCGCCTAACTCCTGATTGTAGCGCATTGTGCGATCGTCTGCGAGGCCTTTCCTTCGGATCTCGCACGCGCCACCTAAATTCCCAAGAAATAGCAAAAAAAATATCAATATTACTGAACTTGCCCCTATTAATGGTAGAGATGAAGAGTACGCAGATTGGCGATCGAAAAATGAGGAGCAAGCAATTGTTAGAAAACATAAAAATCCTGCGAAACTTTCTTTTTCGCCTGCTACACAAAACCAGACCGATTTACTTATTGCTGATATTTGCAATCAGTATAGGTATTTCTGGCTCGACACTAGAATCTTACTCAATAAAAATTCCGATTATCGGCTTTCACGATATTGTAGACACTCGAAACCCCGCCGAAATGCCACCTCGGAGACTCGCTTTTCCCATCGACTACACCAAACAAAATTTCTCAGTCTTTTTAGAATATCTAATTAAAGAAAATTATTGGTTTTTGTCATCTCAAGACTTGTACGTATACTTTATCAACAAGTCGCAGCCCATACCAGCTCAATATCTAGGCAAAAAACCAATCATAATCTCCTTTGACGACGGCTATAAAGGAGTTCATCAAAATGCACTTCCAGTCTTAGAAAAACTGTCACTTACGTACAAACACAATGGCAAATTTGTGTTATTTGTCAATCCTCACTTTTTAGGTGTTGATATGGGCAGAGATTCTTTGCCCCACACTACTTGTAACGATTTAAGAGATGGATACCAAAAAGGTTTTTATGACGTTCAATCTCACGGTTTTACTCATAAAAACTTAACTCAAGTCAGCGGTAAAGAATTAGAATTTGAAATTGCTAAATCCAAGTTAGAATTGAGAAAATGTATGGGAAATTTAGACAAAAATAAAGTGATAGGCGCTCACATCGCGTATCCCTACGGTGCATCAGACAGGGAAGTGGAAGAGCTTTTGCCTAAATATCATTTAACTGGCTTCCTGTACAATGACAATTTATTCAGAGTAAACCGACTGCAAAATAACTACCGGATCTCTCGTATCACTGTCGATAAAAATACGTCGCCTAGAGATTTAATTAGGATAGCGAAAAGAGCTTCTACTCTGAGAAAGCAAGGATGGTTTTAGGGGAAAAGAAATCAGGATACGGCAGTGCCGTGTCCCTACAATTAATCGAGGTAGGGAAACGGCACTGCCGTCTCCTCTCTATCTACAATTCGAGGTAGGGAAACGGCACTGCCGTCTCCTCTATATCTATAATTAATCGAGGTAGGGAAACGGCACTGCCGTGTCCTCTATATCTGCCCAAAATAACATTGTAGGGAAACGGCACTGCCGTGTCCTCTATCATTCTGGCGCAGCCAAAATTGATATTATTTACTATAATTGCGAGCTTCCAAAATGCATCAATACCTTTATTGACCGTTTTTTTTTACCTTCTTAAAGATGTCGATCTAGTATTTCATGAAAAACCAGATTTCTGAGTTTTGGACAGCGAGAGAGAGGACTGAAGTCCTCACTACAAACTTGAGAATGGGGATATTACCATTTATTTTTAATTGTTTTAACCTGTTCTATAAACTCTGCACCTTTCTCAGGATTCACCATTGCTACAAAGTTAGCGAAACCTTGAATCGATGCGATAACATCGTTGGAATTCCCCCAACGCTTGCCATCTGGCCCATCTTTTTCAATTTGAAATAGAGCAGCGCGGAAGCGTTTCAACATTTTTTTAGAAATACTGAGTTGTTCGTTGACAACAATTCCAGTCACTTCTTGTTGCCGATTTTTCCGCAAAATTCGAGTCTTTTCTTCGTTAATCACCAATCCTTCATGAGCGACAATCGACTCTGTGCGCCTGAGAATATTACAAATATTTTGCAGGCTGTCTCCCGATGCCGAGAATGTCAAATCGTCGGCGTAGCGAGTGTAAACAAATCCCAATTCGTCAGCCATTTGAGTTAAGCGCCTATCTAAGCGGCGACAGAGCAAATTCGTAATAGCTGGACTTGCAGGAGAACCTTGGGGCAAATGGCGTTCTGTAACTGCGACAAAGTAGGTTTTACCGTCTAATTCCAATTCTTCAATCTCCGGTTCCGTGCATAGCAATCCAAAGATTGTAGCCGCAGCTTCTGAGTACCCAAAAGATTGAAAAAGTCCTTTGACTCGCTTGTAAGAAATTGAGGGGAAAAAGTTTTTTAGGTCAAAATTTATAATAACTTCTGAGCCGACATGAGGGCGAGCGTTTGTGACGATTGAATGGCTGGGGCGAAAGCCGTGTGCTGCGCCGTGCAGTTCGAGTTTTTCTAAAATATTAACCAGAATCCAGTGCTGTGCTGCTTTGAGTCGGGGCATGGGCGCGGAAATGTGCCTTTCTCCCCCAGTTTTTTTAGGTATTTTAAACCGGATGTAGTGGGAGATATGGGAGGTTTTGCGAGCGAAGGCGAGAAACCGCAATTGTCCGACACTAATCTCCATTGCCGCCGCTATTTGTGCTGCTGTATTGCAAAGCGGTAACTGATAGCTTTGCAACCGTTCTTCGTTGTAATTAGTGTTGTTAATTCCGCCAGATACTTCATCGCCCAAGTAGCAAATTTCTTGCTGTTTTCTCTGATGCCAATTTTCGGCGCGTTCTTGCCGTTCTTTTTCGCGCCGTTCTTTAGTTTCCTGCTGTTTTTGGCGCGACTGAATCAGCCGCTGTTTGAGCATTTCCTTGCGGAGTGCTTGTTCGTTGTGTAGCTGCGAATTTTCCCGGCGCAGTTCGTCAAGTTCCCGTCGAATTTCCCCGATGCGACGAATTTCGTCTGCGGGATCTTCGGGAATTTCGCCTTGTGCGGGCCAGAAACCGAAGCGGATCATTTCTTCGAGAATGAATTCTTCTTTGCTGGTTTCCCGGATGCGATCGTACAATTCCTGGCGAGTGCGCGGCTGATCAGTCATAGGTCAAAGTTGGTAGTTTTTACCTGTTTTTTTAAGTTTAAATCAATCCGCGTTTTTTCAGCCTAGCTAGTGCATCTTCTGCTGCATTTTTCTCAGCATCTTTCTTGCTTTTGCCTTTACCTTCTCCAAATTCTTTGTCAGCAACGCAAACTTTAGCCAGGAATTCAGGGGCGTGAGGGGTTCCTCCTGCTTGGAGTGTCACGTATTTAGGAGGAGTTGTGCCGACATTGGCTTGTACCCATTCCTGAAAGCGGTTTTTCGAGTCAACAGTCGATCGAGTTTCCACAACATTTTCCGGGACAGAATCAAACATCTGCCACACAAACTCGCGCACTTTGTCCATATCTTGCGTGTCCAGATAGTAAGCGCCAATGAATGCTTCAAAAGTGCTGCTGAGCAAATTAGGATTGGTAATCCCACCTTCTCGCGAAGCTCCTTTTCCGAGCCGCATTTTTAAGTCTAAACCGATTTCAATCGCAAATCTGGCTAATTGCTTTTCATCTACCAATGCCGATCGCCTGCGCGTAAGTTGGTCTTCTCCCATTTCTGGGTGACGCTGGTAGAGATATTCGCCACTGAGAAAAGTCAGTAAAGCATCGCCGAGAAATTCTAAGCGTTCGTTGTCTTCTTCGCGAAATGTGGGGTTTTCGTTGACGTAGGAACGGTGGGTAAGCGCTTGGCGAAAGAGTTTTTCATTGTTGAATTCAGGAAGCGTCATGAGTCTTTCTTTTATTTCCTTAGTTAATTGCATGAAACTTTTGTGATGGTTGCTGTTGTTATGCGGACATGAAAGAGCCGCAGATAGCGGTTGGTTGGGAGAATCTAGTCTATCAAATAAACTAGATTTTTGCGATCTACGGCGAGGTTAGTTTTAACGGATATGTTGGAATTTTGCCGTTAGTCCAACCGGGGTTTAAACCCCTGGCAGTCCGTGCGACTTTATGCAGATATTTGGTCTGCTTCTATTACAAACAATTGCTGATCCTGCGATCGGATTTTTCCATCCTTCACAGCAGCCTCAACAAACTCGCTAAAGCTTGCAAATGTTTTTCCCTGATGTTTGACAGAAGCTACTCCCTGATATTTGGGGAAAAGCTGCGACATTAGCTGGTTAATGAAACCTAATCCTGCGCGCTTCCCTTTACTTAATGCTGTTTTGATAGCTTCTATCAAATACTCAACAGCCTCATTGTAAGTGAGATCAGGCTGACAATTTTCTATCTGCTGCTGACTTTTGGCTGCTATCAAGCTAGGCAATTCATCAAGAAAGTGGAAGTCACTACCCACAAGTTCTTTCAGCTTTTGTTTGACATTACCTCGCTGAGCAAAGACTATAACTTTTTTGCCCAACTTTTGTAGATTGCGAACCGAGTTTGCAAAGTCCCCATCTCCTGATACAAGGATAACTGTATCGGGCGGTCGATTGCTGTAAATATCATCAAGACAGTCAACCATCAATTGATTATCTGCACTATTTTTTACAGAACAGGGAACATCGATCCATTTAAAATCAAAGCTTTGTAGCTTTTCTTTTGCATAGACTTGAGCCGGAACAAGTGAATTGTAATAAACTTTTACCTCAATCAAGTGTTCATGATATTTGACAAATTCTAGCAATTGACTAGCTAGAATTGGAGTTAAGTTTACGTTCTGATGATCGACGTAAATAGAAACTAAAGCCTGAAACTGTTTTGTTTGTTTGGCAATTGTTGAATGATTGTTCGTCATTTTTATGTGTCCTACAATTATTTTGAGAGGACAGCATCAATAAATTACGCATCTAGTCAAGGAAAGATTGTCTGTGGCTTCCCTCAAGAATGAGGTTTCCCATTAAACAAAACTCTTTACTTACACTAATTTAGTTTGTTGTTGCTTGGTTAGCGTCTCAGCGGTAGGATATGCAGATTTGGGGTAAGCTCTCTAAAAACCCGTTGATGCAGAAATTCAAAGAAGTCTCGTGCCAACTGACCTATTAGACTTATCCCAAAAAATCTTAAACTTTTGCCGTGTCGAGACAAGAACTTAGTTTTTGGAGATGTCTATTGATTCCGTGGAAACGACATTAACCTGAATATCTATATCAACGCGGATTTAGGACGCTTACCCAAAATCTGCATATCCTACCGCTGAGACGACTTAACCGACACTTTTTGCTTTTGAATGCGGGTGTCTATCTGAGCCGTCTGCTTGTAAAATAGCATCCTAAATATCGGATGTCAAGTATTAAGTAAAAATAATTTGAATTACCCGATCGCAAATCCTGAAACCTTTTTGCGATCGGCTTCTAGCCCAAATATCCAATTTAAATTGGGATTGCTAAATTTAACAAAAAAAAATCGCGCGCCGCCACTGGTTGCCCCTTCGTAAACCCCCCAGGACTAGACTGCTCAACTCCAGCGGGGCCAGGTACTGTTGGTCGTTGGCTTCGCAGAAGCCACACTGCAACACCAACAGTACCTGAAGCCCCGCACAGTCAAGAGCAGGCTAGTGATGCTTGTCTAGACTAAACGCAAGGACGGCGATCCACCGCCCGGATTGCAAGGCTGTTTACCAATTTAAACGCGCGATTTATTAAGTTATTGACACTGACGTGCGTGTTGCATTCGCAGTGCTAAAATGTGTTCGCAAGGGCCTTTGTACAGCTTGTTTTGCTGGTACCAATTACAAGTACATTCTGCCTCTATCATACGCTCGTCTGCATCAATTGTCAAGTGCGGATTAAAAGTTTTTTCCAGGTCTTTGACAGTGCCTCGCACAGTGAATGCACCGGAAGAATCGCTGGTAAAATCGGTCACTTGTACCGCATTTTCACTCAAAAATTCAGTTGCTTTTGATTCTTTTTCGTTGGCAAATCTCAACCGTTCCATTGGTAGAGGTTCTCGGCTCAATTCCCGCACTCGATAAACCTGTTTGTTCAAATCGTAAATTGCTCTTCCCGCTTGCGTGTAGGCACTCAATGCACCCAACACTGACGCCCGATTTAACTTCAGTCTTGTTGCCAAACTATCAGCAGTTTCTACCCAATTTTCTTTAAGCGCATCAAAGATTAATTGTTGCGTCCAAGCATCAACATCGGCGCGGGGTGCCATTAAATCAAAGTTACCAGATTGCGACCAATCATTGGCACTCCATCCCGACAATCCCAAGGTAAATGACATATCGCCCAAATCCGCAACGTAAAACGAAGGCATTCCCGTTCCCAACAGGTGAACTGTGAACTTTTTGGCGACGGGAATCAGTCTTTCGAGAATGTGAATGCGGCGCCTTCCCCAAACGCGAATTTCTTGCTCTTGCGAACCAGTATAGATCGATCGCGCGCAAACAACTTCTGTCCCCCACGGATCAAAAATCACCCGCACCGGTTCCCCCGGCTTCAGGATGTAGCGCATACTGCGCGGGCCTTGTTTTTCCTTGTGGCGGCGCAAAACAAAACAAATATTGTGGATATCCATCGGCTGCAAATCAAATTGTACAGCCGGCAAAGACATCGCCGAACTAACTTGCAGAAATCCTCTCACCCAACTGTCGGGTAAATCAATTTTAACTTCCTTAAAAGTCTCCTCATTCACTGTCTGAACTTCAAAACCAGACGGATCTACTTGCAGGGAAGTAGTCTTGTAACTGCGAATTTTTTGGAATTCATCGTAAAGCGCGGCTGAATAATCGATGTTAGTCGTGCCGCAGCCAAATTCGCTGATGTTTTGAAAGACTTCGTAGCTGGCACTTAATCTGCCATAACTCGATTCATCTTGACTGAAACACTCGAAAAACACCTCGTCTGGATGAACAGTAATTACGGGATCTAGGACGAACCAAGCATCGAGGTCTTTTTTGTAAAGGTAGTTAAAATATCGTTGTCTGGCTTGATAAAAAGGTGCTAAACGCTGGGAACTTAATTGTGTTAATTCGCTTAATTCTGATTGCAGTGGCTGAATTTTATTGGCTATTTCTTGGCGCTGCGAAGCTACTAGCTGCCAGTCGATTTCCTGCTGCCCAGCTACCCATTCTTTATAGGCTGTTTTGTCTTTGGGTTTGAAGCGCATATCGGAAACAACGACATCGTGCAAAGCGCTAATTGCTTCGCGAAAGGCGACATTTTGCCGCAATTCTCCGATAAAATAGGTGGGCGGACGTTTGGTGTCTGGGGAGAATGACATTTGGGTGTTGCCGCCGCTTTCTGTGACTCCGGTATTTCCTTTGTAAGAGTAGTTGAATTCCATAGTTAGTAATTGCTTGCGATATTTTGATAGATAGATCAACCGCAGATTGAGGCAGATTAACACAGATTAACGCAGATAATTTGGACGGGATTAAGTCCTCACCTCAACCACAGGCTTTACGTGAATTGGTAAGTCAAGCTGAGGGTAACTCCTGCGAATTTTTAGCATAGTTTGAATCGCTGTCGCTTTATCTGCGATCGCAATTGTAGCCGATTGCCTGGTCAAAATTTCCGCTACCACCTTTGCAGATTGCTCGCTTTTTTGGGCTTCGGCATCCAGAAAAGCAAAAACTCGCCGCTTTGCAACTCTCCCTTTATTCACCCGCGACAAAACAGCTACAAAAAATGGCGCCAATTCCCGCAATTTATCGGGATTGTTTGCAGCATAACTTTCCAAATAATTCGTCGCAAACAACTGCATATCCGCCGACGGATGTTCGCTAAACTTTAGCAAATAATCTTGTCCGGACTCATCTTGAAAATAGCGAATTACCAAATCTCTGCCAAATTGCCGCACATCTTCCCGAATGCTGTCGCAAAGGCTAACCATTATTTCGGGAGTCCAATCTTCATCAGTCAATTCCGTGCGAAAAATCCTCGCTGCAAATTCCCGGGAATCCTCCCACTTAGCCTCCAGCAAGCGCACGGCTGACAGCATTTCTTGAGAATTAGCGCGAATCGCATCTAGCTTTTGCAAAAACATTTGTCGCGCCGCTTCCCGCACGGATAAAATCTCGTGACTTGCCAGTTTAACTATCTCAATTGTATCAAAATCCGCAGCCCAATTCGCGCAATTTTCAACCAGCACAAATCCGCCTAATTCCTGTGCGGATGAAGACTTCGCTTTCAGCAACAGCCAAGCTTTTTCTCGATCAATTCCAGGCATCCATCCGGGTAAATCTTCCCGCAGCAAATCCAGTAAGTAGCCGTGCACTCCTTCGTGCCTTTCAGGAAGCATCAAAATATCGATAAATTCGGCTGCCAAGTCAGTGCTGAATTCGGGATTTCCGGCTGCCAAACGCCGAATTACAGGCTTGATTGCATTGCGGATGTCTGCTAAAGCATTGACGGCCATTCCTACTAGCAAAATTCGCTTGTCGCCTGTCAGTGTTGCGTCGGAAAGTTGACTGAACAATCTGATGCCAATTCCGCGAATTTGTTCGTAGGTCGAGGCAATTAGCGATTCGATTAATTCAGGAGGCAAATTAGCGGCACTGATTTCGTGGTTGAGCAAAATTGTCGCGCCCAATTCCTGAATTTCGGCGATCGGGTGTTTCAGCAAGTCCAACACTACGCCCAATCCCAAACTCCGCAGTTGTGCGGCAAAACAAAACAGTAAAATTTCTGCTATTTCTGCTGCTAAAATTGAGGTGTCAGTCGGCAATATAGATGCTGTCTCAAATGCTAGTATATGAGCGATGACTCTGCCGATTAACACTTTTGCAGTTCGATCGCCCATAACTGACGAGCTTAACAAGCGGCGGGCAAACTGGCGCGTATTTCCGTACAAACTGGTAACTAAAGCGGCAATTAATTCGCTGTCTTCTAAAATGCGATCGCACTGTTCGTCAATCCACTGATAAGCTGATTCCCGCCCGCCTGAAAACGCGCAGTTAACAACCGCTAAAATAATTTCCCGATGGGCTGGATATCGGTTATACTGATTTTGAATGACTAAATTGACACCCAATTCTGCGGTAAGTTCGTAAGGTCGATCGACAATTTTGACTATTGTACTGACATCTATGCCAGCCAAAAATTGCGGACAAGCTTTCAGCGCTTTAACCGCGAAATGGTGAACCGGGCGACAGTTGCTTTCTAACAATAGCTGCAACAGCCGATCGGGATTTTGTTCCCAGACTTCGGGAAAAGCTTCCTCTCGCACGGAGGGTTCCGCATCTCCGGGTTTGTAACCTTCTTTGCAGCGCCACGCTTGATTGTTTTGCACGAAGACATAGCGCGGACTATTGGCGTACAAAATGCGGTTTAATGTTAAATATCCTGCCCAGGCATCCCAGTCAGTGGCATACACAATCCTATTCCACGTATTGCCTACTTGTTCGTAGCGATCGCGAGTTGTACGTCTGACATCCTCAGCATCAGCATCGGAATATTGTAGCAGAATGCTGACAGCCATTTTTACATAATTAGCGTCGCTTTCTTCGCCTAATTGTTTGAGAGTCCGCCACACTCGTTTGATTAAGTAGCTGCGCGTACTGCTGCTGTAGGCAATTCTGGCGTTTGGACTCTGCATTTCGTTGAGTAATTGATTTGTTTTAATTTCTTTGTATTTCCTGGTTTTCTTGTTATATTCCCAGTCAGAGTTTCTCAAGTAAACGTAATCATCGCCGGGAAGGCGAACGCCGTATTTGTTGCTGTGGTACATGGCTTTTTCGTCTTCAAAGCGGCGGGCGAGAATGGCAAATACTTCGTCGTCGTGGCGGTATTCAGCCATTTTGAAGATGTGGCGAATTTGCTTAAAGTAATTGGGTTTTAGCGGTGCAGTTTTTAAGATATCCAGTAAGGTCGATCGCACAAACTGACTGTCAATCTGATAAAGTCTGTCTAGAACCGCAAAACGACTGCTATCTTCGCTGTCGAGTTCAACTTTCAATGCTGCTGAAAATTCCTCCGCGCCCCCGTTTTCGACTAATTCTCGCAACTGTGCGGGTAGTAATTCGATTATGGACGATCGCAAGTGCGATCGCGCTTCCTCATCCGCCAACTTCAGCAATCCTTCAAAAGCAATTCTCCTGACAAACTCCGCAGTCGCAGCATCTCGATACAGCTTAGTCAGCGCCGCCTCCGCACCTTCGCCCCCCAACCAACCCAAACTCCAAGCAATACAGTAGTCTCGCAGCGGTTCTCCCGTGCCGATAAGATTAATCAGTCCCCGCCCGGCTTCGGCAATTTTCAGCTCCCCAGCGCGCCAAATCGCCCGTTCCAGAGGCCATTTAGGACTCCCCCCAATGGCGATATTATTCAAAATAGCTTGCTGGCGCGTCTCGGCGCGAGGAAGTTCTGGCGCGGGTGCAACATCGGGAACATCGGCTGCTTCCTGATAACCTTTCTTCACCTTTTCGGCCACTAGCTTGTCGAAAACTTTCTCAGCTTGGGCTAAAGGCACTGGTGTATCGGTTTTTGTGCCTTCCTTGAGATTGGCGTCGCGGCGTCCGTAACGAAAGTTGACTGAGTACAGGTTTTCGCCCGCCTGACACAAATCGACTTCGTATACTTTATCCGATCGACCGTCCTGAAAATAAAGAGCCGTCCGCTTAATCAGTTTCATAGCAGTTTGTCACCATTACTAAGCTTGTCGGGGTGAGTCCGCGCGCACAATCATAACATTCCGCAGACTATCTAGCGTGCAAACTGCCCCCACTCTCCCTTATTTCCGGCATTTGAAAATTAAATGTAAAAATATGTTGCAATGTTTGTATTGTTGTGTTAACTTTAGTTACATAAGGTTGAAATACAACGAGGTTTATGGTCATGGAAAACAAAGACGCAAAATTAGGCTTCACTGAGTTCGCTGAAACCTGGAACGGCCGTTTGGCAATGCTGGGCTTCGTTATCGGCTTGGCTACCGAATACCTCACCGGCCAAGGCATTCTTTCTCAAATCGGTTTGATGTAATCAGCTTAACTGCACAATAGCTGTAATTCACGGGGGCGATCGACGCATCACTGCGATCGCCATCCAACAAATCCTCTTCACTAACACTGAAGGGGATTTTGTATTTTATATCAAAAAATTAAACAGATGGCACAATCAAAAATCTTTTCCGTCTCAATATTTATCGCCAGTCAAACTCCATCTTTCCTAAGCAATTCCTACCGAATCCACAATCCTCACTTTAGGAGTCAAAGCCGGAAGTTTAACCAAGCTGTCCCGTTTGTGAGTCCGCAGGCTGTTACTTAAAATCATTTCCGACAGATCCGGCATTTCCTGCCAGCAATGCGAGCAGAACCAATAAACGCGATTGTGGCGAGCGTGACGGAGTAATTTAGATGAGCAACAAGGGCAACTATTCATGATATTTTAAACCTTCTTTAAGATATGGAGCGATAACGAATTCATTACAGAGATTGAGAAAAGCGGGCGGATCTTAACTTCAGACACAACAATCAAAAATCTTTTTTCACTCAAAACTTGGCGCGTCTGACAAGTAGCACTTTTCAAGGCCCAACAGCAACACCACAATTAGAAGCTGAACGATCCAAGGGGCTAAAGAGAAACCCCAGACAAAACAACCCAGTCCGGCCAAACCCAGCAGAACAAAAATATCTTGAGAGGTTTGCCAGTAAGTCCAGACGGCCGCCAGAGAAACTATTAGTAGCAAAATGTAAGCTGAGGGCATATTCGTCTTCTCCCAAGGTTTCTGCCAACAGTCAGAACTGATTCCTGACGATGTGCTTAAATTAAAACCTAAAACTGAAGAACTTATGAAGATGAGCAAGTTGTTACAAAAAAAAATATAATCCTGCCCGATTATGTTCCAATACGCTTGGCTTAACATATTTATGCCCCGGAGAACCCCCTAAATCCCCCGGATAGTCGGGGGACTTTGAGGGCATTCTTGTCCCCCCCTTTTTAAGGGGTGTGCCAGGGATATCTGTCTTAAGTGAACCGTATTGGATTATGTTCAGCATAAAAACCTAGCAGGAATAATTTGTTTTATTTCGTTACAGAATTCAAGGCGCGCGATCGTCTTAGTTGATGAGCCTCCCCTAGGGGCGGGCTGCGCTAACGACTTATACTTGATCCCAGCCCAAAGCTTCAGCCACCTGAGTTGCCAAGGACATCGGTTCAAAAGGCTTAGCAATCACGCTCACCACCCCCAACTCCGCGAACATCCGCCTGTCGCCAACCAGAGCCTTAGCTGTCAATAAAATTACCGGAATGTGTTGCGTAGCATGATTAGCTTGTAACTGTAGAAAAGTAGTAGGCCCATCTTGGTCGGGCATCATCACGTCCAACAGAATAGCATCAGGCTGTTCAGCCAGAGCCTTAGCCACACCCTCGCGGCCAGAACTCGCAGTCAGGACTTCCCAGCCCCCCACCACCTCAAGACTGACTTGAGCCACTTCCCGAATATCTTCCGCATCGTCAATCACCAAGATGCGCTTAGCAGTCAAAATTAACATCTTTTTTAAGAATCAGAATTGATATCTCGCAGAGTAGAGGGAAAATGTGAATATTTTGTAAGGCAAACAATCTTACCAGATTAGGCTCGACAGTAAATTTTCAAAACTTTATGGCATAACCTATACCAGCCGCTTCTAAAAACCTAGGTAAACCTAGGTTCAAACTTCTACGGTGTAAGTTTAAGCAAATCTTCTCGCTTTGCGCGAACGCTTAAGAGCAGACCTCTTTAGGGTTGACCAGAAAACGACCGTTAGAAACGGTATAATAATCGTGTCTACGATTCACTATACCGGATTGCTTGGTCTTTCTATTTAGTTCTGCCCATTGAGTCCATACGTGCTTGTTTGAGTTCACCTCAACATAGGCGGTTATGGAGTCTGGGAGTTTTTCGCTTAATCTCATACCTCTACGGGCAATCGCTAAAGCAGCGGCTTCATCGCTAGCAAGTCCGTACATCTTGAGGTACTTGAATAAACCAATAATGCTTGTAAAGGCGGGATTGACTGCGATCAATTCAATGCCACGATTACCAAGAATTGAGTTCAATTGCTTGTAGAATTCATTATAAGCCCAACTTGAGAGCATTCTAGAATATTTTCTACCTGTTTCGCCTAAGCGCTGTTTCTTGTCTGAAAAGTCTAATTCCTCACAAACAATAGGGCACTGGAATGTTGTAGCCAACACTGCCAAAGGTCGGCAAGCATCAACAATTTGAGCCTGTTGTGCGCCCTGGGGCAAACCTAGCTGTAAAGGTATTTGATTTTTGGCTTTGAGATTGCCATCAGCATCAACATAAGCCCAACCAATTGAGCCTGGGTTCATGTCAATACCAATACAGCCATAAGCTCGATCAATAGACTGAGGTTTGACAGGAATTGGTGTAAAAGATACCGCTACTTTCCAGCTATTATCCTTTTTAAATAGATGCCAAGTTTTTGCAGCAGAGGTCGGTAATCGGTTAATATTGCGATTAAAATCACCAATCTCGGCTGAAACGCTTTTGCCAAAACTTGCCTCAAGACACGTCGGAACTCTAATCTTTAAGATAGAACCATTCCATTGAGCGATACCATTTCCTAGTGTTTCGTCTTTAGATCCCACTAAAAAGACTTGATTGCCAGGTACAAATACCTTGATTGGTATTGCATTTATGGTAGCTAGCTTGTTCTTAACAAGAAAAAGTTTACGCTTTTTGTGATGAATTTGAAACTGTAAATTTTGCCAATTAGTTTCCCTGTACTTGAGTGAACAAGACAAAGGAAAGCCACAACCTGTTTTGCTATTGCGCCAATTCTTTTTGGAGTAAAACTTGTTGGCTGCTTTCAGTTTTTTCTCTGCCTTCCCCAACCAAATTTCAATTGACTTTGCCTTACCCGTTAATGTTTTGATATGCAATGAACGATGTTCTTTGGCGCTGTCAACCTTACCTTTAGCGTAAGCGATCACCCCGTTAGCGTGACGCTTGTTGATCAAGTAGATTGCTTGGAGATGGCTGTTCCATTTTGATTTATTGAATTCGGAACAAGTCAATAATTGATCAACCGTCTCAATTGCAGCCAGCCTAAAAATAGGAGCAAAGGCGGTTAAAAACATCTCCATCTGACTGAAGCCTAAAGCGTTCAGTTTTGATTCGGGAGTGGGCAGTCCTTTAATGTAGGTTACGGATGGCATTGATTCGACCTCTCAATGTGGTTATATCTGTTCAGATCAAAATCTTAGAAGTCTGTCCTTTAATTCCGCTAATTCCCCAATGCTGAGCCAGTCTGTCCATGTCATACCCAGAATCTATCCTCTGAATCATAGGTAAATCTAGGTATTTTGGCAACAGTTGTCAACCCAGTCTCAGGTTTGTAGTGAGGACGCCCGTCCTTGGTTTTCTGAGGACGGGCGTCCTCACTACGAACCAATTTTATAGCGATTAATCGACCGGAGGCGATCGGACTAATGACCAATCACCAATCAAAACTGTCAACTGTCAACTGTCAACTGTCAACCCTTCGACTTCGCTCAGGGCGAGCTGTCAACTGACTCTTTAAGGCATTCCGATCGCAATCAAAGTATCTTCCGGCATACAACCAGAATAACGCTCCCCTTCCGATAAAACCGCAATCAGCCTCATTTGCCAGTCCGGCGTAATATTCAAATCTGCCCAGGGTATTGCTACCTCCAAACATTTATCCAATCCCACTTGGGCGCGGCTGATGCG
Organism: Oscillatoriales cyanobacterium PMM_0080; assembly: GCA_949127775.1. Taxonomy (GTDB): domain Bacteria; phylum Cyanobacteriota; class Cyanobacteriia; order Cyanobacteriales; family Microcoleaceae; genus Microcoleus. Next base: position 5,028 of record CASBQF010000068.1, on the reverse strand, counting down.
GGGATGCCACTCATCGCGCTCTCCTGCTTCCTGAAACCAAATCGATTTCGTCAGCAAATTAATCTCTAACTGATGGTGGAATCGATAGTTTACCGGTGCTTCATCGGGCAAACCCGACAGCGGAATCAGACTATTGTGCATCGTGCGATCGGGATAAAACCAGAACAAATTTAACTCCGGCGGGCAATCAATACCCGGCCGTATCCCAGCCTTGAAATCGGCGCGAATGTAAAAATTCAAGTGGTCAACCCCGTACCAAAGCCGCTGAATTGCCGAACACCGGTGCATTGTACCCCTTGCTCCCCCAACTTCAATCCGACCGGCTTTGTCCCAATCCTGTTCGTTACCGATACCGTCGATAATCGGGTGAATAAAGCTCAGCGGCTGGTGGTCGCCTTGCACCTCGTGCACCTCTACTTGCCGCAGCACTTCCGGGGGTACAGGTTCGCCCAGAGCTTCGTAGATTCCGGCTACGTGTTCGCGGAATAGCCGATCGAACATAGCATCTTGATTCGACGTGTGGCCCTCACCAAACCACCAAAACCAATCGGAACCTTCGGCTGCGAAAAGCGCTTCCCAAGCTTCTGGATTGCTCTCTTCTGTGGCCTCTGGATGATTTGCCAATACCTGTCTCGCGGCCCCTAACAAGTCCCAAGCGCGATTTTTCGCAGGATCTCCGATCCAAGTTGTCAGGGAACCGTCAACCCAGGAACCGGTGTGCAGTTGGGCTGCGGGTATTGTTTCGGTTGCTGGGAATTTGTCGAGAAATTCCGAGACTGTGACTAATCGGATATCGGGATTGTCGCTGAGAGTTTGATAGAGTGATTCTAAGAACGGTTTGCCGTCTTGGGGATAGAATTCCCAGCAATTTTCGCCGTCAAGGGCGATCGTCACCAACCACGGATTTTCTAAAGATGTTTGGCCGCTTGACTGTCGGTGTTTGAGAGTTCTGCCGATCGCCTCCAAGTGTCCCACCAAATCCGAGGCAGCCTTTTCCGGTTCCATAGAACCGTAGGTAAACCCAATCAAATCTGACAATCTATGGTCTCTAAATACGATCGCCAAATCGCCATCAGGAGTTTCTAAACGGTAAGGGCGATACAACAATTCTGGTTCACAAACATTCCCCGCCGCATCGCGATTAAAAAAGTGTTTAATTGTCCACCCCAATACCGCCTCATCCGAGACAATCCATTTAAACCCTTGTTTAGCAATATAGGGCAAAATTTCCGGGCTAACAGCCTGTTCCGACGGCCACAAACCGCGTGGCTTGCAATCAAATCGGTCTTGATACATATCCCAGGATTTTCTCAAATGTCTGGGAATATCTTCTGCCCACTCAAACCGATGTTCTGGCAGCGTCATATTAGGAATCGCTATGCGGCCTCCATTTGTGTCAGCCAGCAACGGCAAAATCGGGTGCGTGTAGGGGGTTGTGGACACTTCCAACTGTCCCTCAGCTTGCATTTTACGGTGCTGGGGAATGATTCTGGCGAGGATTTCTTTTTGTTTTGAGTAGATGTTCTTTCGGTCTGTCAAATTGAAATTTTGTCCTTGTTTCAGCCACCCTGCAATCTGGGGATCATCCCAAAATAGCGGATCAATCCAAGCTAAATTGTGCCACGCCAGCAAGTCGCCAAAATCCTGCACTTTCCAGTTTGCCAAGCACCACTGAATGCCTTTTTCTTGCCGCTGAGTATAGAGTTGAGAGTACCGAGGATGGGGCTGAATTAAGGTATGGTAATTGGCATCAAAGAAGTGTTCTAAAATGAACTCTTTTTCTTCGATATTTAAAGTTTCTGCGGCCTTAAGAGTTACCGCCAAGTAAGGGTCTAATGCTTTGTCGGCGATGCAGTCTTCTATCTGCAAAATCAAAGACGGAACCAGGTTTACTGTTTGATGCAGTTTGGGATATTTTGCCAGAATCAGCACTAAATCCAAGTAGTCTTTGACTCCGTGCAAGCGCACCCAAGGCAGTCGGTAGTGACCTTGGAGGTCAAGGTTTTTCGACTGCAATATCGGCGAGTTCGATCTGGAACTGGTGTCTGACCCAGGGGCGGATGCCCTCGATTTATACAAAGGCTGGTGCTGGTGCCAAATAAAGGCGACGTAGAGAGGGTGTGACATTGGTTGGTAATGAGTAATTATTAATGAGGTAGTTACGCGCTGTGTAACTTTTAGATAAATCTGCCTTGGTTCCCTAACATAAAGTTTATCAGGAAATTGGGTTGAAAACCCCGTCCTTAATAGGACGGATTTAATTGTAAATCTTTGTGACATCAATACATATATTGTGCCAAATAGCCTAGCATAAGGCATGAGGTAAAGCAATGCTAGTTTTTGAATTCAAAGCCTACGGAAAATCAAGTCAGTTCACAGCAGTAGATGAAGCGATTCGTACCGCTCAATTTGTCCGCAATAGTTGTTTACGCTATTGGATGGACAACCAAAAAATGAATAAGTACGACTTGAACAAATACTGTGCTGTATTGGCTGGTGATTTCCCGTTTGCCGACGAACTGAATTCTCAAGCTAGACAAGCCAGCGCTGAACGAGCCTGGTCTGCGATTTCACGATTCCACGAAAACTGCAAGAAAGGGATTCCCGGTAAAAAAGGGTATCCACAATTCCAGAGAGATTGTCGCTCTGTCGAGTATAAGTCAACTGGATGGAAATTGGCCGAAGACCGAAAGTCAATCAAATTCACCGACAAAAAAGGAATTGGCAAACTCAAACTAAAAGGAACACGGGACTTACATTTCTACCAAATTACTCAAATCAAACGAGTAAGATTGGTGAAACGTGCGGATGGTGTATACGTTCAGTTTTGTATTGATGTTGACCGTTCCGAAAACCTAGAACCCTCTGGGAATACCATTGGTTTAGATGTGGGATTGAAGGAATATTACACCGATTCAAACGGGGCGATGGTTGAAAATCCGAGATTCCTCCGAAAGGGTGAAAAAATTCTTAAACGCTTTCAACGTCGAACATCAAGGAAAATAAAAGGTTCAAAAAATAGACGCAAGGCTAGGCAGATTCTAGGAAAACGCCACCTCAAAATAAGTAGGCAGCGCAAAGACCATGCAATAAAACTTGCACGGTGCGTAGTTCGGTCAAACGACTTGATAGTCGTGCGTTGATTTGAGGATTAAAAATATGGTGAAGAATCACTGCTTAGCTAAGTCGATAAATGACGCATCTTGGTATCAGTTCCGTATCTGGATCGAATATTTTGGCAAAATATTTGAAAAAGTCACGGTTGCGGTAAACCCAGCATATACCAGCCAAGAATGCTCTAGTTGCGGTGTAATTGTGAAAAAAACGCTATCCACTCGAACACACGTTTGTAAGTGTGGCTGTGTGATGGATAGAGATTTCAATGCAGCTAGGAATATCCTGAGTCGAGGATTGGGTACGGTAGGGCATACCGGAACCTTTGCACTTGATGCAAGCAACACTTTAGGAGATGAAGCCTCTATTCTTGTTGGAGAAATCCAGAAGAGAGTAAGCTACATCGTAGATTAAAGAATCCCCGTGCGTTCACGCCGGCGAGTGTCAATATGTCATCAGTTAAACAGCTTGCTGTCCGAGGGGCAGTGTGGACGATCGCCAGCTACGGGCTCAGTCAAGTGCTGAGGTTGGGTAGTAACCTGATCCTGACTCGCCTGCTAGTACCGGAAATGTTTGGTCTGATCAGTCTCGTTTACGTGTTCATCACGGCTCTACACCTGTTTTCAGACCTCGGTATCGGTACTAGCCTCATCCAGAATAAGCGCGGGCAAGAACCCGATTTTCTCAACACAGCCTGGACTTTGCAGGTATATCGGGGCCTGATTCTTTGGTTTTGTACCCTGTTGATGGCCTGGCCAGTTTCCCAGTTATACCAACAGCCTCAGTTTCTCTGGTTAATCCCTGTGGTGGGTTTGGGCACAGTGATCTCTGGGTTCAATTCAACTTCGATATTCACGATCAACCGGAATATGGATTTTCGTAAGCTGGCAATTTATGAGTTGTCAGGACAGTTAATGGGGCTTGTGGTAATGATTACTTGGGCTTGGTTCAGTCCGACCATCTGGGCGATATTGATGGGTTCCTTTGCATCACAAATTCTGCAATTGGCGTTGAGCCACTATTGGAATTCTGGTTCGCCTCACCGCTTCATCTTGAATCAAGAGGTAGTTAAAGAAATTATGTCTTTTGGAAAGTGGATATTTGTGTCCACGGCTTTAACATTTTTTGCTGAGCAAGCCGATCGGCTAATTCTGGGAAAAATACTGACATTGGATCTTCTGGGCATTTACGGCGTTGCTCTGACGCTTGCTGACATACCACGCTCTGTGACTTTAGCTCTAAGTGGCAAGGTGATGTTTCCGGCTATTACCAAGTTTGCTGAACAGCCTCGCGAGATACTTCGCGCTAAGATCCTCAAAAATCGCCAACCGATCCTGATCGCATTTGCGGCTGGCTTAGCACTCTTGGTTAGCTTCGGAGATGTCGCGATTAAGATATTGTATGACGATCGGTATATTCAGGCTGCTTGGATGTTGCCGATCCTAGCTCTGGGCATTTGGCCTCGGGTACTTTGCAATACCGGAATTGAGTCTGCTCTATTTGCGATCGGGAAAATTCAATATCCAGCTTTCGGTCAATTCTTGCGATTTCTTTGGACTAGCATTGGATTGTGGGTGGGATTTTCCACCGCAGGATTGCTGGGGGCGATCGTCGCAGTTGCCCTGAATGACATTGGCTTCTATGCTGCAATTAGCTACGGTCTTTGCCGCGAAGGATTGAATGCTTTGGTGCAAGACCTTCAAGCAACAATTCTGCTTTCAGTGTTGCTTGCGGCCGTGCTGTCAGCTCGGTACTTTTTGGGGTTTGGTCTGCCGATCGATTTACTACTGTGAATCAATAGACTTCTTGGCCTTAGTCTTTGATTGATAGAACAACCGCAGATGTTAGGCAGATAAACACAGATAAACGCAGATAATTTCCTGAATAGTTTGTGACTTATGCAAGAAGTCTAAT
>CASBQF010000067.1 GCA_949127775.1 Oscillatoriales cyanobacterium PMM_0080 | reverse complement strand
GAAGGCAATCCCTGGAATTTAAAGTAGGGGTAATTCATGAATTACCCGGGTAATTCATGAATTACCCCTACTCTCTCATTTCGGAGGCAAATCATACTCCTTTCTCAGCAACGCCAGAAATTCTTCCCAGATTAACTCTCTTTCCTTACTTTTTTAATTAAATTTATTAAACTAAACTCAGCAGCGATCGTAAATCGGCAATCACCGTGGAGAGAGCCAAATGCCCAGACAACTCAAAATAATCATCTACAAATTTTTTAAACTCTCAGACAGCACTAATTTCTATAGCTTCGCCGATCAAATTATTACGTGGTTGATTTTTTTAAATATCACAGTTTTTATTGCTTCCACTTCCTCAAGCTTTTCTCCAGAATACAAACCTCTATTTGAATATATTGAAATTATTTGTTCTTTAGTTTTCACTATAGAATATATTTTGAGGCTGTGGGCCTGTACGATCACTACTAAATACAAACACCCCATTTGGGGCAGACTCAAATACGCTCTTACACCGCTAAGCATTATCGATTTTCTTTCGACCTTGCCTGTTTACTTATTATTGTTATTTCCCCAATTTGTTTTCATTAATTTAATTAGTCTTTTGCGCTTATTACGATTAATAAAAATGAGCAGATATTCTGATTCCATGCAAAGTTTGGGAACAGTATTGTGTGCAAAAAAAGATGAATTAATAGCTACCGCTTTTGCCGTTTTTATCATACTAATTTTTGCATCTACTCTCATGTATTTTCTGGAATCAGAAGCACATCCTCAAGCTTTTGGGAGTATCCCCGATGCTATGTGGTGGGGAGTTATAACTTTAACTACTGTTGGTTACGGTGATATTTATCCCATCACTCCTTTGGGCAAATTTTTAGGATCAATATTAGCATTTTTGGGAATCGGACTTTTTGCTCTCCCTGCGGGGATAATTTCTTCAGGTTTTTCGGAGGAAATCCAAAGGAAAAAGCAGGGGAAAATGGCTGATAATTTAGCTAAATCTAAAAATTTTCAATCCGTCGAAACCCTTCTGGGAATTGAAGTCGGTTTTGAGCAGAAGCTCATAGCGATCGCACTTCACGTCGAAAATTCATCGGAATTGATGAAACTTTGCGTCGAGAAGACTAAACAAAAGCTAGGAAGTCATATTGAGAATGAAGAAGTTCTTCGGGATTTCGCTATTCATCTGTACAACGAGACTGTTCGCAAATTCGAGCTTTAGATATTGCCTGTCACATCATGTCCATTAAATTGCCTTCAGGTTAGTAGTGAGGACTTTAGTCCGCATTCATGAAGGACTGAAGTCCTGACTACAAACCAATGACTAATTACCAATCAGGCGGCAAATTGTAATGCTCAAGAGTCGATCGATCTTTTAGCAATTCTTGAGTTTGTTCATCCACCCGAATCTGCCCATCAGCCAAGATTAACGCCCTTTGAGTCGTTTTCCCAATCCAGTTCAAATCGTGGGAAGCGATCAAAATTACCTCGATCGGCAATTGCGACAAAACCTTAGCCAAATGCCTGCGCCACGACGGATCTAGTCCATTTGTCGGCTCATCTAAAATTAAAATTGCCGGCTCTAATGCTAAAATTGCGGCTAATGCTGCTAACCTTCTTTGGCCCCCAGAAAGCTCGTGGGCTGAACGGTTAGCAAATTCGACTAAACGGAATTCGTCTAATAGCGCTAAAGCTCGATCGCGCGCAACCTCCGCCGGCATCCCATAATTGCGCGGCCCGAACATTACATCCTCTAAAATAGTCGGCATAAATAGCTGATCGTTAGCATCTTGAAAGCAAAATCCAATTTGCCTCCGCGCTTGCGATAACGTTGCCTGTTCCAGCTTGGTTCCCTGCACTCTCACCTCGCCAGATTGTGGCATTTTTAGGCCGATTAAATTTTCTAGCAAAGTGCTTTTTCCAGCACCAGTTAAACCCAGTAAAGCAACTCTTTCTCCCGGTTGTAAGGTGAATGAAATTCCTTGCAATACAGGTTTTTGCTGCGGATATCCGAATACTAAGTCCTGCACTTCAATTGTTGGCGTTACTTTGAGATTAGTCAATTTTTATTTGCCTCGATTTTTGGATTAAGAGTTTTTAACCGCAGAGGGCGCAGAGGGCGCAGAGAGCGGAGGGGAGAAGAATTAATCAATTTCCTATGCCCTATGCCCTATGCCCTATGCCCTATGCCCAATTACCATAAGAGGCTATTGTTAATCCGGCTGCGGTTAAAATTGTGACTGTCAGCCAGAGTCGCTCTTTTGGTGTTGATTTTGAGTCGGTGGGCAAACTTCCTTTGTAGCCACGAATCATCATGGCTGCGTGGACTCTCTCTGCGCGATCGAGACTTCGCAAATACAATGCCCCAATCATCGAAGCACTGGCGTATCTCAGCCATCCCACTGTACCTGATAAGCCTCTTAGTTGAGCGGATCTTTTCATGCGGGTGACTTCTGCTAGCAGGATTTCTAAGTATTGTCCCGCTAACAGTACAATCTCTTGCAAGCCTGCTGGTAGAGGCAATCCTTTCAGCGCAATTCCAAAACTGTGCGGCGGCAAAGTTAGCAGAAAACTGTTCATAATTAGCAGACAAATTAGGGAGCGTAGTAATAGAAAACTCGCTCGTTCCCAACCTTGTGGTAATGCTAATAATGACAGAAAAATTAACTCTGCTCCTAGCAGTTGTAGAAGGGTTCGCAGCGGCGCTCTCAGCCACAATGACCAAAAAAGTGCGATCGCCCCATAGATGCCCAGCCACAGCCAAGCGCCTGTCTTCATAAAACCAATCCCAATCACAATTGTGAGAGACAGTCGCAGTCGAAAAGGTATGGAAAGTTTAAGCATCTTTAGGTTTCACTAACTGAGCAATCCCAAAAGCCGCCCCGAAACAAACAGCAGAGCCTAAAACTCCAGCAATGCTAGTACCTATAGGCTGTTCTTCTAATCCTTTAACACCGTAATCTGCAAAAGGAGTTGGATTCTGAATCGCCACAGCTTCTTTATCTTTGAAACCATATTTTTCCGCAACTGAATCTAACCCATCAGGCCAACTTGAAGCGAACAGGGAAAGCACGCCGGAAATTAATAAAACTCCAACTACTGGCACTAGCCATTTCTGTAATTGTGGCTGTTCTCCTGGTAACAAATCTGGCCGTACTTTCACCAGATAACTTAAAACACCACCTGTAATTAGCCCTTCGCCAATCCCAATTAAAATATGTATGCCTACCATTGCGGGTAATGCGATATTTAGCGGTACTGTACCAGAAATTGCCAGTTCGATCGCACAACAAATAGAAGCAGCCACAACACTGAGGGCGGCAGCAATCCCCGCAGCTAGGGGCAAACGATTTCTGGAACCTCCCAACAATCGCTGCAATGGCTGCAACAGCCACCAGCCCACCCAAATTCCGACTAGCCCCATATTAAAAATATTTGCTCCCAGTGCGGTGATGCCCCCATCCGCAAACAAGACGCTCTGAATTATAAAAACCGTACTCATCGCCAGAGTTGCCGCCCAAGGGCTACCCAAAACCACAGATGCTAGCGCCCCTCCTAACAAGTGTCCACTCGTACCACCTGCTACGGGAAAGTTAATCATCTGAGCCGCAAACACGAAAGCTGTAGTTAAACCCATGACTGGGGCTTGTCGTAGCCCCAGACTGGCGCGCGTTCGATTTAGGGCAACCGCTATTACTGCTGCGCTTGCTATACCCGTGGCAATTGCTACGGGCGGTGACAGAAAACCATCAGGTATGTGCATCGATATCTCCAAAACACGAGAACTCCCAACCCTTTAGTCAACACTTTTTTACAAAACTTTACAATCCCCTCCGGGGGGATTTTTGCCGATTTTGGTTTCAGAAGCTGCATATTTTGACCTATTTGATAAATATTATCAATAATTTGCGATCGATCTGACCACAAAACCTAGGAACTGTAAGGCTTAGACACAAATATTAAGAAAACATGAGAAAGACAGTGAAAGTCAATAATTGGTTTTACTGTTAAAAGTTGAGAATTAGTTGCATTACTTGGATTTCTAAAAAAGTGGCAAAAGTGCCAATTAGCCAGTAAAAGCAAAAGTTTTGGGTGCTCTAAAAACTATAAAGATAGATTATATTGTCAGTAAATCTAGCTTAACGACTGTTTTGCGGTTTGCGATCGCGTTAATGTGCGATCGGCTATATTCTCAAGAAACTGAATATATTAATGCAATCGTTCTCAAATACCTTCCTGAAAAATTCAAACTCAAAGAAACCCGGCAATGGTTCAACAATCAACACCAGACTCAACTACCGATTTAGTTCCATCTGAATTTCCCAGACAACTAGATATCGCTCAAGTTACCATCTACGGACTGAGCTTTTTATCCGCCGGCTTATTTCTGTTTTTACCCTTAGTTAACCTATTGCATCCCAGCCCTTGGCAGCGGTGGATGGGAGCCATTCACGGCATGGGTGCAATGCTGGCATTAATCGTGATGGTTTATACAGGACATCTGGCATTTCCCTTAATGCGTGGTGCCGGTAAAATCTTGCCACAAATGCGTACTTTAGCCTTTTGGTCAACTCTTTTGAGTTTTTTAGCCATTTCTACCGGCAACTGGGCTTATATGCGTTATCGCGCCAGCGCAGAGTTTGGCGGAGCTCGCGCTTGGCTGAAAGCAAACTCGCCTTTAGGGCAGTACGTTTTGATGGAATATCACGAATTTAGCGTGCTATTTACCTTGCCTTTGACAGTAGCTTGCGCGTGGATTTTGTGGAACTACGGCGACTCAATCTTAGACAAGAAAAATCGTCCGGTTCTCACAGCAACCTGCGTCGCTTTGGCAGCAATCATGTTTTTTGCAATGGGCGGTATGGTGAGCGGACTTGGTGTTGCTAAAATTCGCGCTTTGTAGTCCAATACGCTTGGGTTAACGCTCATGTCATTGCGAGCAATCGTCAAGACTATGATGCTTCTCAATTAACTAAAATGCGATCGGATAAATCAGTTGTTTAACTGAATCGTATCGGTTTGTAGTCAGGGCTATTTTATTCTTTGTAGGGGCAATCCCCCCGTGGTTGCCCTCCTGGCGAGGGGAGGGTCGGCACGCACCATCCACGACCCCTACGAAATCCTGATTTTCCTGAGAATGAAATAGCCCTGGGTTTGTAGTCGCTTTTAGTTGCGAAATTAATGACAAATGAGTAATGACTAAATTTAGGAGAATTTTGAAATGACAAGACAGTTATATCGACAAAATCCTGGTGACAGTGAACCTGCTTACGGTAAATTTTGGAGCAAATTAAAACAGTTTCCCAGAGGTTTATCTGAAGGAGCAGAAACTGCACCTAGCGTCACTGGCCCGGCGGCAGCGGCATTAATTAGTGCAGCAATTGGCTGTTTCACAATGATGGTGACTCACCACTTTTCAGACACATCCAGAGACATAGAGAAAATTGTTTGGAATCTTGGCACTTGGATTCCGGGAAGCAAGACTGGTGATGAATTGTGGGGAAACATTGGCAGTTATACGGGCAAGGAAACCATGTTGCTTGTGGGTTGGCTGATTAGTTGGCCGATTCTCCACACTCTCTGGAAAAACAAGAACATTAAAAGCCGCACCATATTTGTGTGGATGATTAGTTTGTTGGTTGCTTCTACAGCTATGTGCTGGCATCCTCTATTCCCCTATTTGCCGTTAACTTAAGTAATCTGAGGTTTGATTGATGGAACCAAAAAATAAGCCACTCCCTGCGAAGGAGATGCACAAAATAGTTTGGGCTTGTGTGGGAGTTTTGACTCTTTGTTTTGTGACTTATCCAATTGCGATGCTTCGAGTTACGCAAAAAGAAAAGTTTCGCGGTATTTACGTCAAATCTTTGACAATAGAGGGGAAAGATCCCGCTAAGGTAGCAGATGCTAATATTGTTGCTAAGGTAGCTGAACCGGCTATTGCCAGTAGCACAACACCTACGGCTTTGGCTGTTGATAGCACAAAAAAACTGCCTGAAAAGTCTCCTGATGTTGCACCTGTTGCGAATAAGTCTCCTGAAACGGCTATTGCAAGTAGCCCTACAGATAAGACTGTCCCAGCTTTACCTGTGTCAGCAGGTAAGCAGGATGTTCAGGCGGTGGAGGTCACTAATCAGACAGCAGAAATTACCGATCGCGCTAAACTAGATGAATTAGCCCGCAAAGTGTACGATCGCATAAATCAGACTTGGCAAGCTACTCCCACATTCACTCAAAATCTAGTCTATCGAGTCAGTGCAAGTCAAGATGGGGCGATCGCAAATTTCGAGCCCATCAACCAGCCAGCCAAGGATTTCACCAAAGAAACTCCCCTACCAAACCTACTCAAGTCCGCTGAAGCTACCAGTAGCAGAGCAGCAGCAGTCGCCAATTTGACAGTAGTATTTGCTCCTACAGGAACCTTAGAAGTTAACCCCTAACTCAAATACAACATCTATCCAGTAAGGTGCACACTATGCACCTTACTTTTGCTTTTTAACTTAAATGTGATATTATAAATAACGCTCTGTAAAGCATTCTACTTCTACAACAAATGAAAGAACTTGACGAGAAAAAAACCCAGGAACTGCTATGCACCATCATGGAATGGGAACTAGCAGGAGTCGTGCGCTACACCCACTACGCACTCATGGTGACAGGGCCAAACCGGATTCCCATCGTGCAGTTTTTTCAAGCACAAGCAACTGAATCCCTACTCCACGCCCAACAAGCCGGAGAAATTTTGACAGGTTTAGATGGACACCCCAGCCAAAAAATTGCTCCCATCGAAGAAACCTACAAACATTCGATAAGAGACTTGTTGGAAGAAAGTTTAAATCACGAGAAAAAAGCCCTCAAAAAGTATAAATCCTTACTTGAAGTCGTCACAGACTCCAGCGTCTATCTCGAAGAATACGCCCGTACTCTGATTGGACAAGAAGAATTGCACCAAGTAGAACTCAAGAAAATGCTGCGGGATTATAGTTGAGTTAGTAATTGGTTACTTGTTACTTGTTATTGGTTATTTGTGTGTTGTTACAGCAGATTCCAGGTTTATGAAGTACACCCAGCTCTTCAAGTGCCGTAGGGACATGGTACTGCCATGTCCCTACAAGCCGTCTCCCTACTTACCTGGAATCTGCTGTATTTGTTGGTTATAATAATTAAGAACTAACCAATAACCAATAACTAATAACTAATAACTAATGAATTTTACTGAAGCCATCCCGACTTTTGTAATTACCCTCCGCGAAGGCGTAGAAGCAGCCCTAGTCGTCGGCATTGTCCTAGCTTGCTTAAAAAAAGCCGAGCAAAGTAACCTCAATTCTTGGGTTTATGCAGGTGTCGGAGCTGGAATTGCTGCCAGCGCTTTCGTTGGAGTATTGTTTAATGGATTGCTAGCAGCACTATCGACATCTAATCAGCCCTACGCACCAGTAATTAAACAGCTATTAGAGGGCGTGCTGGGAATTGTGGCGATCGCCATGCTAAGCTGGATGCTAATTTGGATGACTCAGCAAGCCCGCTTCCTCAAATCAGAAGTCGAAGGCGCTATCACCGCTGCTTTGAAACAAAACACCAATGCCGGCTGGGGCGTATTCGGCTTAATTTTTATCGCCGTACTTCGCGAAGGTTTTGAAACAGTTATATTTGTCAGTGCTCAATTTCAACAAGGTTTAACTCCGGCTTTAGGGGCTTTGGGCGGTTTGCTTGGGGCCACAATCATTGGTTCCCTAATTTTTAAATGGGGTGTCAAAATTGATATCCGCCAGTTTTTCAAGTTTATGGGGATTTTGTTGTTGCTAATCGTCGCCGGTTTAGCAGTCTCTGCACTCAAACATTTTGACCAAGCCGCTGCCATTTTGTCCCAGACAGATGCCCAGTATGCAGCAATTTGTGTTTATTTCGATCGCACTGCACAACTCCACTCCTGTATTTTAGGCCCGATGGTCTGGGATGCAGCGGCAATTTTGCCCGATCGCGAATTTCCAGGCATCCTCCTCAAAGCACTATTTGGATACAGAGATCGACTTTATCTCATTCAGGCGATCGGCTATGCTATATTCTTAGTTACCGTCGGCAGTCTTTACTTCCAAAAATTAGGTGGCAAGCCAAATGTTGCCAACAAAAATACTCAGCCTGCTAGAGAATCAGCCAGTTAACTCTCCGCAAGTGTCGCCGCATTCTTCTCGCTTCTTTGCTTCAAGAGTCATCGAAAAGTTTTATGCAAAATTTTTACCTAAAAAATAAAAAAAATCACCCAATTTTTTCAGATTTGGGGATTGACTTTTTGACATTTATAACATACAATCTAATAATGGGAGTGTGACTATTTTTAAGCATAAATGGTCACACTCCCATTATTAGATTATACAGTCAAGAGGTCAAAAAAGCAATAGCTAAACCTGAAAAAATTGGGCAATTTTTTTTCCTACCTTTAATAAATTTTATCTTTTTGCATAAAATTCTTTCCTAACAACACTATTAGCACTTATGATTAATACAAGAATGTTTACATAGCTCAAAAAGTTCTTAATAAACCTTAGAATCCTTAATGAAGCTTAAAATTAGTAAATTGTTCGTAAAAGTTACCTGGAACCCCCAGAAGGCTATACGCTGCCTCATCTGGTTAGCGGTGAAATAAATAATGATGCCTCGGATACTTGTTATTGACGATGACGCGGCGATCGCGGAACTCGTCGCGATCAACTTAGAAATGGCTGGGTACGAAGTAACCCACGCAGAAGACGGCATCAAAGGTCAGGCGCTAGCCATACAACTATTGCCAGACTTGATCGTCCTAGACCTCATGCTGCCTAGAGTAGACGGATTCACTGTATGTCAGCGCTTACGGCGAGACGATCGCACCTCAGACATACCCGTCTTGATGTTGACAGCCTTAAGTCAAACCCAAGATAAAGTAGAAGGCTTCAACTCCGGCGCAGACGATTACCTGACCAAACCCTTTGAACTAGAAGAGATGCTGGCACGAGTGCGAGCCTTGCTTCGGCGCACAGACCGCATCCCGCAAGCAGCCAAACACTCCGAAATCCTGAATTACGGCCCGCTGACCCTTGTCCCCGAAAGATTTGAAGCTGTTTGGTACGTTCGCACCGTCAAACTGACTCACCTAGAGTTCGAGTTGCTGCACTGCTTGCTTCAGCGTCACGGTCAGACAGTCTCTCCCAGCGAAATTCTCAAAGAAGTCTGGGGTTACGATCCCGACGACGACATCGAAACCATTCGCGTACACATCAGACACCTGAGAACTAAGATGGAACCCGATCCCCGCCATCCTCGGTACATCAAAACCGTATACGGGGCAGGCTATTGTCTGGAATTACCCAGCAACGAGCAAGTAGCTGAGGAAAGCAAATCAACAGCTTGAACTAGCACCTGATATCAATTCCGGTTGTATCGGGATTAATCTTACCCGAAATCAGGACACGGCACTGCCGTGTCCCTACGATCGATCGCGGTAGGGAAACAGCACTGCCGTGTCCTCTATATCATTCCGGCGCAGCCGGAATGATATCAGATGCAACAAGCAATTAAACATCTAGCTAAAAAAGCCTGGGAACACTTGTTCTCAGGCTTTTGAGTTGAAATATCCACTCCTGTCTATTTCTGTGCCTTAGTAAAATTCTTTATCAATAAATTCAGGAATATTTCACTGTTGCTAATCTACACCAGTAATAAAAGTTGTGGGAGCCGATCGCACTAACTCCACAAAAGCCTTACTACATAGTCTTTTCGACAGCTATGTTACATATCTAAACAAAACATAATAATAATTGTTAGCAAAAAGACTTGACGAAGTTAGCAAAATTGTTGATTATCTGTATCAATAAGCTGCACAAGCTTAAGACTCAATTGACATCCTTCACAAGAGGTAACTCGCCTTGACAAGCATAGCCAAAAAATCCTTGACTGCATCAAGTTCCGTGTTCCGATTGCGAGTTTTTTACTAATGACTACTGCCTCAAGTGTACTGTACGATTGTGTGTTGCTTGTACTGAAGATGCGATCGGCTGTACTGACTTTGAACCGAAGACTTGTTTTGCCAATTCTTGCCAGCAACATTTCTCTAGGGTTCACAAACCTTATGCAGAAATACCGACAACCAATCATTCTGCTCCACCTTTAGCAACCAGAATTATAAGCTAGTAAATCCGCCCTAAATAAGGGAAATCTATAACAATTATTTGGACAAATTGGCTATGAATTTATACAGCGCTAACTCACTAAAACTCGAACTAAACCAGAGAGGCTGCCGCCTGACTCCCCAGCGAGAAACTATTTTGAGTGTCTTTCAAACTCTGCGGCAAGGCCATCATTTGAGTGCGGAAGAATTATACAATACTTTGCAGAAGCAAGGAGAACGAATTGGCTTGTCTACTGTCTACAGAACGCTGCATTTATTAGCAAGAATTGGGATTTTGCGGGAGCTAGAATTAGCAGAAGGACACAAACATTACGAACTGAATTTGCCGGAATTGCACCACCACCATCATCTAGTTTGCATTCAGTGTCACAAAACATTTGAATTTAGCGACGAATCGATTTTAAAAATAGGCAAAAAGCAGGGTGAAAAAGCTGGTGTAGAACTGCTTGACTGTCAATTAACTGTGCGTGCTGTTTGTTTGGAAGCGCTGCGGGAGGGATGGCCTTCTTTGGTGCCGAGCAATTGGTTGTGCCCAAAATATCACTTGGAACTTGAGGAGGAAATTAGTTAAGTTTGACGAAATACGTTTCACAATTGGTAATTAGCAATTGGTAGTTGCTAGTTTGTACTTGGTAATTGATTATTCGTTATTTCCTGTTAGTTATACCGTTTAGAAAACAAATTGCCACAAAAAAATTATTAGGTTTGTTTCGCCCACCAAATGTGCAAGGTGTGTCGCTATGAGATTATAGGTTAAATTTAGGGATTGTTCGCAAGCGACACACCCTACCAATACTAATGACAACTGACAACTATCAACTGACTTGCGATCAAGCAACCTCAGAATCGGAACGTTGGTGTTCCATCCGAAATACGTTAGCGTATAAGCTAGCAACAATCTGTTTGCCTTCTTGGGTTAACTGCAAGTAACCGAGCGATTCACTGATATGCGGATAAATTCCGCTCCAGTAAAACTTAGAGTAGCTTTGGAGTAAGTCACCCGGATGTCGGTAGCCCAAAGCCTTAGTAGCACCGCTTTCTTCCAACTCGTAAAATAGGGCGCCAATTTTCTGTAAATATTGTGGGTTGCTGAGCTGACCTATCAAGTCAGCACCGCGAACTAAACTAGAATAATTGACGGCATCTTCGTGAGTGTTGCCATCAAGCACCGAGAAACGAGTCTGTTCTATGTTTTGCTTAATTATCTCAGCATTAATTAGCTTATGGTTGCCAAATCGCTCATCAATGAAAAGTTTAGCTCTATCTACTCGGTAAGGAGCTAGACTGGCTGCTGTTGCACCCGGAGAAAGTGCAATTTTCATGCCATCTTTTCCCGTTGCATACAATCCTTCTGCTTGTTGGTCTTGTCGGCAAACTCCTTTGACATATCCGATATCTTGGCACAACAAAGATATGATGAAGTGCAGCCAGTTTTCGCAGGATACTCCGCCTTTGCGAATGTGTTTTCCTCGCAGGATTTCTTGACCGACTAAGGTAATGCAAATGGCGTGTTCTACATTATGATAAAGAGCGTCGCTGCTGGCGATGTTTTCTAATGCCATTGCCCCCACCCAGGCAATAATATCGGCATAGTCTGATTTGTAGCCTCCGTAAGTACGGCTGTAACCATTTTCTAGTTGTTCAATGAAAGCCTCGATCAGCAGTTCTGTAGAATTAAACATACCCTGTCCTTTTACCTTTATGTTGCTTTTCAAGAGCGGTTAATCTAGTGTGAATTTCTCTATTTTAGAGATGAGACTTTTATGGATACTCAAAGATAATTCACTAAAAAGTATTGTTTGTTCTTACCTTTTGCGATCATCTCAACACTCGGAATCAACTTAATCTATGACTGATAGCCATCCCCGTCGCACTGCATAGAGCACTCTGCTGAAAATTTTTAGATCGTCTGAACTTCTTAAGCTCTGAGAATTAATTTCGTATTGAATTTTGTGGAACACGGCCCGATCGATCTTACCGGATTTCCAAATGTTCAAGTAAAGTTCGGAAATTGTATATTCGGGAGTGTAAGCTTTGATTGTCATCTGCTGTTGACTTAACGTATATTTCTTATTATCCAGCAATTTTAGATAACTTTATGTGATGTCGATCTCCCTGAGACTGTGATGCGATCGTACCAAAAGAATTGACGCGGATCTCAGGAAAATGGTGATTAGACCAAAATATCGATCGTCATCAATTTTGGATACGGCTGCGGTCACGATCGCAGTTGAGCAGAGATTACATTATGTCACATATCATTCGCCTGTTGTGGTCGCCTCGTCCCAACTCTCTTATAAAGCAGAAGTTCGATCGTCCGTTGTGTAAATTTCTTGCCAAAGAAAGTCGAGTCGTGTACTATATAGAGTCTGGTATCCTCACTTACCCATAATTATTTTCATCCATCCCGTCCCCCCAGAGGGGAAGGGACTTTCAGTGCGGATGCCGCCAAATCACTATATTCAGCAAAAAGCTAGAAATGCCGTAACTCATGCCCACTATTCAGCAACTCATCCGTTCAGCACGGGAACAAACGCAGAAAAAAACCAAATCGCCAGCTCTCAAGAGTTGCCCCCAGCGCCGCGGAGTTTGCACCAGAGTGTACACGACCACCCCGAAAAAACCCAACTCGGCGCTGCGGAAGGTGGCTCGGGTACGGCTGACATCTGGTTTTGAAGTGACAGCCTACATCCCAGGCATCGGTCACAACTTGCAAGAACATTCGGTAGTAATGATTCGAGGCGGTCGGGTAAAAGATTTACCTGGAGTTAGATACCACATCATTCGCGGTACATTAGACACTGCCGGCGTGAAAGACCGCAAGCAAGGTCGTTCAAAATACGGTGCGAAGCGTCCTAAAGCAGCGAAGAAATAAGACGTAACTCGCATCTTTGAGGGGTTGAAAAGCAAAACTAAATTCGATCGTCCGCGATCGATTATATCTGAGCCCAAAACCCCAAATTCAATCATTCAAAATCAAAAATCCCAAATAGAACTATGTCTCGCCGCACAGTTATTCAAAAACGTCCAGTCCCCCCCGATCCAACCTACAACAGTCGGTTGGTCAGCATGATGGTGAGACGGATTATGCAGCACGGTAAAAAATCCGTTGCTTCCAGCATCGTCTACGATGCCCTCAAAACCATCCAAGAGCGCACAGGAGCCGAACCGTTAGACTTGTTTGAAAAAGCAGTCAAAAACGCTACACCCCTGGTAGAAGTCAAAGCCCGCCGGGTGGGTGGTGCCACCTACCAAGTGCCGATGGAAGTGCGTTCCGATCGCGGAACTACCCTCGCCCTTCGCTGGCTGATCAGATTTGCTCGTGCTCGCACTGGCCGCTCAATGGCTGCCAAGCTGGCGAACGAACTAATGGATGCAGCTAACGAAACCGGTAGTGCAATTCGCAAGCGCGAAGAAACACACCGTATGGCAGAAGCTAACAAGGCTTTTGCTCACTACCGTTACTAATTCCCCGATCGAATCTAGGTCGAATTGAGCAAGCCTGTGGTATAAAAGCACAGGTGAGGGATTTGACAGTTTAAGTTTTGAGTATTGAGATTGCATTGCGACTGGCAGCACTGCCGATGGGGCCTTTTCAAAAATTGCCTTCCTCAAAACTCAAAACTCAAGCACTTTCTCCATGCCACACCCTTAATATTTTTGTGAACAAATCTTGCAAAAAATATTAAAATGTCACAATACGCTCCATATACTTGTGTTTTAAGCCAGTAGCGACGGCAAACAAAGTTTTTATGTAGTATAGTTGTATTATAGCAACACAAACTCCAAGGAGGTAGCTGTGGTACGTATCGTCCCGCTAGAAAAAACTCGCAACATCGGCATTGCCGCTCACATTGACGCGGGCAAAACAACAACAACGGAAAGAATTCTGTTCTATTCAGGCATGGTTCACAAAATGGGTGAAGTGCACGATGGAACAACAACGATGGACACGATGATTCAAGAGCGAGAGCGGGGAATTACGATTACTGCTGCCGCTATCACTACCACTTGGAAAGATCACAAAATCAACATCATCGACACTCCTGGACACGTAGACTTCACGATCGAAGTAGAACGATCCATGCGAGTGCTTGACGGAGTGATTGCAGTATTCTGCTCGGTAGGCGGAGTGCAGCCACAGTCAGAAACAGTTTGGCGACAAGCCGATCGGTACAAAGTACCACGGATCGTGTTTGTCAACAAAATGGATCGGATGGGCGCGAACTTCTACAAGGTTCATGCTCAAATTTGCGATCGGATGCGATCGAACGCCGTACCGATCCAAATCCCGATCGGCAGTGAAGAAAACTTCCGAGGAATTGTAGACCTAGTGCAAATGAAAGCCTACATCTACAAGAACAACATCGGCACAGATATCGAGGAAATAGAAATCCCCGATGAAGTCAAAGAGCTAGCTGCGGAATATCGCACCAAGCTGATCGAATCCGTAGCAGAAACCAGCGACGCCCTCACCGCGAAATACCTTGAAGGTGTAGAACTAACGGAAGACGAAATCCGCTTAGCGCTACGTCACGGTACTGTCGCAGGTACGATCGTCCCCATACTGTGCGGTTCGGCATTCAAAAACAAAGGCGTTCAATTGTTATTGGATGCAGTCATCGACTATCTGCCGTCGCCCTTGGAAGTTCCGCCAATTCAAGGACTCCTGCCCAACGGCGAGACAGCAGAGCGCTTTGCCGACGACAACGCCCCGCTGTCAGCTCTGGCATTCAAAATCACGGCAGACCCCTACGGTCGCCTGACCTTCGTTCGCGTCTACTCCGGTGTCCTCAAAAAAGGTAGCTACGTCCTAAACTCCACCAAAGACAAAAAAGAGCGGGTTTCTCGCCTCATTGTACTCAAAGCGGACCATAAGATAGACGTAGAAGAACTCCGCGCCGGAGACTTGGGAGCAGCCTTGGGTCTGAAAGACACCTTCACCGGTGACACCATCTGCGAAGAAGGCTCGGAAGTGATTCTGGAGTCCCTGTTTATTCCAGAACCAGTCATCTCGGTGGCGGTGGAACCCAAAACCAAACAAGACATGGAGAAGCTCTCCAGAGCTCTCCAGTCCCTCTCGGAAGAAGATCCTACCTTTCGAGTCAATGTTGACCCAGAAACCAATCAGACAGTCATCGCCGGCATGGGCGAACTGCACTTGGAAATTTTGGTAGACAGGATGCTGCGCGAATTCAAAGTAGAAGCCAACGTCGGTCAGCCGCAAGTAGCCTACCGCGAAACCATTCGCAAAGCCGTCCGCGCCGAAGGTAAATTTATCCGCCAAAGCGGCGGTAAAGGTCAGTACGGTCACGTTGTGATCGAACTAGAACCGGCCGAAGAGGGAACCGGCTTTGAATTTGTCTCCAAAATTGTCGGTGGTACTATACCGAAAGAGTACATCAATCCGGCAGCGCAAGGGATGAAAGAAGCCTGCGAATCAGGTATTCTAGCAGGATATCCCGTGATTGACCTCAGAGCTACTATGGTAGACGGGTCTTTCCACGATGTAGACTCCTCAGAAATGGCATTTAAGATCGCCGGTTCAATGGCGATCAAAGAAGCCGTAATGAAGGCAACGCCTGTGCTGCTAGAGCCTATGATGAAGGTAGAGGTAGAAGTTCCCGAAGATTACATCGGGAACGTCATCGGCGACCTCAACTCGCGTCGGGGTCAGATCGAGGGTCAAGAGACGGATCAGGGAATTGCCAAAGTTTCTGTAAAGGTTCCACTAGCAGAAATGTTTGGCTATGCCACTGACATCCGCTCGAAAACCCAAGGTAGGGGCATCTTCACAATGGAATTCAGCCATTACGAAGAAGTGCCGCGAAATGTGGCTGAAGCCATTATCGCGAAAAACAAAGGGAACTAATGATTTAAGGTTTTAGATTTTGGATTTTGGATTGAATCCAAAATCTAGAATCTAAAATCTCAAGTCTAAAATCGCTAAAAAAAACAAGGAACAGATCGAGAATGGCACGCGCAAAATTTGAACGGAATAAACCCCACGTAAACATCGGTACGATCGGTCACGTTGACCACGGCAAAACAACTTTGACCGCCGCGATTACGATGACTCTTTCAGCATTGGGTCAGGCTAAGGGTAAGAAGTACGACGAAATCGACGCCGCGCCTGAAGAAAAAGCACGGGGTATTACGATTAATACTGCTCACGTAGAATACGAAACTACAGGTCGGCACTATGCCCACGTAGATTGTCCCGGACACGCTGACTATGTGAAAAACATGATCACTGGTGCGGCTCAAATGGACGGCGGCATCCTGGTTGTGTCAGCGGCTGATGGCCCCATGCCCCAAACTCGCGAACACATCTTGCTAGCTAAGCAAGTTGGCGTTCCTAGCTTGGTTGTTTTCTTGAACAAGGAAGACATGGTAGATGACGCAGAACTTTTGGAATTGGTGGAACTGGAAGTTCGCGAACTTCTGAGCTCTTACGATTTCCCTGGCGATGATATCCCGATCGTGACAGGTTCTGGCTTGAAAGCTCTCGAAGCGATGGCTGCTAATCCCAAGGCTATCAAGGGCGAAAATCCTTGGATTGACAAGATTTACGCACTGATGGAAGCCGTGGATACTTACATCCCCACTCCAGAACGTGAAATTGATAAGCCTTTCTTGATGGCAGTTGAAGACGTATTCTCGATCACAGGTCGGGGTACTGTTGCTACTGGCCGGATTGAACGTGGGAAAGTCAAAGTTGGCGAAAACGTTGAAGTGATTGGGCTTAAGGACACTCGCAGCACTACGGTGACTGGTGTGGAAATGTTCACCAAGTCCTTGGATGAAGGTTTGGCTGGCGACAACGTGGGTCTACTTCTCCGGGGGATTTTAAAGGCAGATATTGAAAGAGGCATGGTGATTGCCAAGCCGAAGAGCATCTTGCCTCACACTCAGTTTGAATCTGAAGTGTACATTCTCAAGAAGGAAGAAGGCGGCCGTCACACGCCCTTTTTCTCAGGCTACCGCCCTCAGTTCTACGTCCGTACAACAGATGTAACTGGTACAATCATGCAGTTTACTGCTGATGATGGTACAGAAGCTGAAATGGTGATGCCTGGCGATCGCATCAAGATGACTGTTGAACTGATTCACCCGATCGCGATCGAACAAGGAATGCGCTTCGCTATCCGCGAAGGCGGCCGCACCGTCGGCGCCGGCGTTGTTTCCAAAATCCTCAAGTAGGATTACGCTAACAGCCTTGCATAGCAGAAAAGTCGCCAATTTTAATGAGGCTTTTCTGCTATTTAGTGAGCGGTTATTAGTTATTGGTTAGTAGTTATTGGTTAGTAGTTATTGGTTAGTGGTTAGTGGTTATTGGTTAAATATTCGATAATAAGTAACAAATGACAGATAGCAGATAGCAAATAACAGATAACAAATAACAGATAACAAATAACCAATAACTGGTAATAACTAAAAATCAACTGAACCTCGAAAATTAAAGAAACAAAAATGGCAGCTATCCAACAACAAAAAATTCGCATCCGCCTCAAAGCTTTCGATAGACGCATTCTAGACGCATCTTGCGAAAAGATTGTAGATACAGCAAATCGGACAGCAGCCACTGCGATCGGCCCGATTCCCCTACCTACAAAACGGCGGATTTATTGCTTGCTACGATCGCCCCACGTAGACAAAGATTCTCGCGAACACTTTGAAACTCGCACGCACCGCCGAATTATCGACATTCACCAGCCTTCTGCAAAAACAATTGATGCTTTGATGAAACTGGATTTGCCAGCCGGCGTAGATATCGAAGTCAAGCTGTAGATTGACAGACTAGGACAATGCCACAAGAAGGAACAATGGAAAGATCATTTGTTCCTTCTTTTTACTGAAAGTGCGATCGACCGTAATCATTAGTTAAGCTGTCGCACATTTAAATTGTATATTTACCGCGGGCGGGACACCCCAGTCATTGTTTGATTTTTTTTAGATATGCAATTTAAATGCAGAACAGCTTAGTCATTTCTAATTAAATCCGTATAATTAAACATAAAATTCAATCAATGGGTAAGCGCTCAAAAAACGCTCATTTAACAGCATCAATCAAAGCCTTTAACATCACTATTTAACTAAAAACATAATTTTCATCATTTTGAGGGCATGATGGCTCCTTTAAGCTGAAAGCGGTTGCTAAGAGCATTGTCGATAGAGGGGATCGATCGCCCCCGCATTGCAAAAGCCCGATCGCTCTCGCCCCTGAATTGGCTTAAATCAGTTAAAGTAAGAAAAAGAATGGCAAGTACCGTCACATTTGAGCGACAATGGCATCCTCTTCCTCTGTAGCAGTTCGCGAACTCCCCTTATTTCCCTTGCCGGAAGTGGTTCTATTTCCAGGTAGACCTCTGCCGCTGCAAATCTTCGAGTTTCGCTATCGAATCATGATGAATACGATTCTGGAGGGCGATCGCCGTTTTGGTGTGCTCATGTGGGACCCCAACCAAAACAAAGTCTCAGCCGTTGGCTGTTGCGCCGAAGTGATTCATTGCCAGCGCCTCCCGGACGATCGCATGAAAATCATGACTCTCGGACAGCAGCGGTTCCGAGTCCTCGACGCCGTTCGGGAAAAACCCTATTTAGTCGGTTTAGTAGAATGGATTGAAGACGAACCGCCGCAAAAAGACCTCAAATCTTTGGGCAAAGAAGTCGAACAACTGCTGCGAGATGTAGTTCGCCTATCTAGCAAATTGATGGATCAGCCGATCGACCTGCCGGAAGACATTCCCAGTTTGCCCACAGAGTTGTCCTACTGGGTAGCCAGCTACTTGTACGGTGCAGCAACAGAACAGCAAACTCTTTTAGAACTGCAAGATACTGCTGCGAGATTGGAGCGCGAAACCGAAATTTTGACTTCGACTCGTAATCATTTGGCAGCGAGGACTGTACTGAAAGACACGCTCCAATAGCCAGCGCAGGCAAAAAGCCCGATCGGTTTTGCCTGCACTAAACCAAGAATTAGGCAAAAATCATCGGATTTTCGATTTTCGATTTTCGATTGGGAATGACCGATGATGAACTAAGGATTTAGAGCAGGAGGTTTAGTTCCATTATTTTGGGGAACTGGTATCTGTTCACTCCTTAACTTCAAACAGGTTCGGATACGTTCTTTATAGCAGTAGATGCTTGTGTTAAAAAATCTCGACCAACCGAAACCATACGATGCAGTGAGAGGCGGTCAACTGCCTCCTCCTGTCAGTGGTGTGGTGCTTGGCGGACTAGCAGGAGTTAAACACCGACTGTCTAGTTCTGTCAGCGAACATCGCATTGCCGCCCTCAAGGAGACCTTAAATTATGGCGATGCAGGCTTAAAAATAGTCATTAAGATTTGTCAAAGCGAAACAGGGCCAGTGCAGCGGGCGGGCTGCGAGTTGCTCCGACAAAGGTTAAGTTCGATCGCCCGTGAAAAACTACAAGCCTTTGTAGTTGTAAGTTCAGATTCAGAATCCCAGAAACACAACACTCGAAAAATCTTAGATCCCTCACCCGGGGAAGTCACAGAAACAAGATTAGAAAAAAATCACGATCGACAGTTGTCAGAAGCACAGCTAATATTTGAGACAAATATGCAGCAGATGCAACCAAATTTGTTGCTGTTAGAAGCATTAGTAGCCTCTGTAGATCGTGAAGAATTTACTAACGAACTGATGAATCTTTGGGAACTATTAGTCTCAGAAATTCAAGAGCCTCTCAAAGAATTACGTCAGGCTGTTGGCAGCGCCATTTCAGCCCAACTGCGCATTCAGTGGCAGTACAATCAAGCAGAATCACAAGCCAATCAGTGGCAGCAGCGAGCTTTGCTAGCCCTTCAGAAAGAGGATGAAAGTTCAATTCGCCTTGCCTTAATTCACAAGCAGATTCAATTTGATAAGGCGACAGAATTAAAAGTTGACTTAGACGACCAAACTGTGAAAGTAGAAACTCTCAATCGCAACTTGCTAGCTTTGGAAAGTAAGATTACTGAAGCTAATTCTAAGAAAGAGATACTAAAGATGCAGCTTCATTTTGCGAAGGTACAGGAGCAAATTAGCTGCACTTTCAGTCAAATAAATAATATATTTTTTAGTCCTTAGTTTTGGTTTTTTTACCGACACAGTTTGCTGGATTCCGCAGCCTGGGTAAAAAAAACCGGAACGTTTTAGTTTGCGTGCATCCAACGCTAAGAAATACTTGTTGACAATGTTAGGATCGCCAATTAAGTAATTTACACAAGTTTGTGGGACGGGCGGGACGCCCATCCCACAAGAACTATCAAATTGTAAGTTATTTGGCGTTGCTGAATTTAGGTATGATTCACCTAGCGAAGGCAATCCCTGAAATGAGAGTAGGGGCAATTCATGAATTGCCCGGGCAATTCATGAATTGCCCCTACTCTAAATTTCGGAGGCAAATCATACTCCTTTCTCAGCAACGCCAGTTATTTAATTCTTATTCCTTAGCGGCCGTCTTTGTCAATGTCTCCAGGAACAGCGCGTTCCACCCGATTCCAAGCGTCCCGGGTGGCGTGCTTAGCTTTTTCCCAAGTTACATTAGATGTGCCGCGGGTTGTTTCGTAGTCGCGTTGCAAATCGTCTTCGAGCTCATTGAAGCTCTTACCAGTACCGTTGTAGCGGCTGTATCCCTCATAACCTGTGCGGTATGCAGGCTGATAGTCGTCGTAAGTCGTACCCGTTTCAGCGTAAGAGCTTGAGTTATAGTTGTTGCGCCAGTAAGCATCTTCTGCCGTAGGGTCGATCGCCTCACCCACACCTTTGCCCGCCAAACCACCGCTAAACGCGCCTACAACAGCTCCCACAACAGCTCCTACAGGCCCGCCGATCGCACCGCCGATCGCAGCACCCGCAGCACCTGCACTCGCTGCACCGACACCAGTTGCCACTGGATGGGCTCCTGTTTCCCCAGACAGCGGGTCGAGGTTAGCATCAGGTTCCTTTACCATCTTTTTGTCATCATTCATGATATTTTCTTCCTTTTATCTAACTGTAACTATGACTTAATTTACCTTTTAAATTCCTATTTATTCATCTTCCTTAAGGGTGAATCTGGTAGCTCAATAAGCAGCTAAAGGGGAAGAATAAGACAGTCCTCAATGCAAAAAAATCAGTGATTTAACACGCTACTGAAACCACGTAAGGTGCGCAATACGCACCTACATAATTATGATCAAGTGAGTCCCGATTTCTGCTCAAATGTGTACTCACCGAAGCTGCATATTTACCAGCAACTTCAGTTAAAACGAGATATTTAACTTATTCCTTGCCTGTGACCTTTTCGATCAGCTCTTCAGCTTTTTGAACAATGCTTTCTTGTGGGTGCTCTTCCTTGTATTCCTTTAAACTTTCATCGTAAACCTTCTCGACCTTTGCAGGATTTTGAGCGGTTTTGACGATATCTTCGTAAGCTGCTTGGGGATTGAGATCCTCGAAACTTTCTGCGGGGTCAGTAATTTTAGCTTCTGGCTGCGCCTGACTGCTGTATTGACCTGCTGCATGAGCAGCCTGATTTGGTGCTACTGCTAGACCAGCCAGAGCAATGAAAGCCAGCATACATACCAGCAAAATGCTTTGACTCAATGTTTGTCCAAGAGCTTTTAAAACCCGCTTCATATCAACTTCTCCTCGTATTTTTTCGCAAAAATTATCATGTTTGTTGTCCCTTCTGGGCGATCGCAAATCAAGAACCTTGGTTGAAGCGCCATCTTTGTAACAGCTACCGCATCTCGATCGAGCGAAAAGGGATGTTTATCTTGATGTCCAACATATTAAGCGCCTGTTTGTTACCATTACTTCTACCAAAAGATAGATTAGTAGTAGGGTGCGTCAGCAGAGCGTTACTTTTGCGAGGGAGCGAGTATCTAGGATCTGACGCACAGTACAGAATCCCACTGCTTTCATTACAACCATTCTTGATGAATATTGAGGTTTCTACTCTGCATAGCGCCTTCAAATAGCTCAGTAGATAGAGCCTGTTCTACCGACCAAACGCCGGGTTTTGTCAGTTTGCCTTCTAAGATTAATTGAGCAATGCTGCCAGTACCGATGCCCGTAGCTGCCGCAGCATTTGGGTGTACGGCGATCGAGCAAACTTGAGCGGGTTTGCCATTTTTGATGCCGCTTACTTGCGATCGCACAGCCACGCCCACACCGCTAAAACTATTCGTAACGCTAGTCATCCCGTAACTGACATAGGACAAAAACTCAATCACAGAGGGATTTTGCAGCCAGCTATCAGGCCAGTATTTGGCAACAAACCAAGTCAGGTGATTGTAAAAGTCGGGAGACGTGCCGAATTTAGTAATAACTGTTTTCACTGGGAAAGTTTCGGGCAAAGTAATTGCTTCCGGCATATCGAACCAGTAAACGCCTATTTTGCCGTAGGGTGCGGGAAATTCTATCGTTTCGCGATCGGTGTAGGGTTTAATCTGCTGTAGTTGGCCATCAACCCAACCATCAAAAGGCATTTGTAAACCTAAAAAAGTAGTACGCATCACGGTGACACCAGCACCACCAGAACCTCCGACAACATAACTCAAATGAATATGTTCTGCTGTATCTAATTGCTCGACATCTCGGCGCACCATGCTGTTAGAAACACCGGGAAAAATACCCGTGTTAATAATCGCCGTCACCCCGGCATTTTTAGCAAGTTCCCGGCAGTCTAAAGCTCGGCGAGTAAAACTGCGGCTGTCGCTGACATCGGTATAATTAACACCTGCTTCAATGCAGGTTTTCAATACACCCGCGTCTCGGTAATGAAAAGGCCCGGCACAGTGAATGACCAGGTTAGATCCTGAAACTGCTTGGCTCAGGGCTGCACTGTCTGCTAAATCTAAAGCTAAATAGCGCGATCGATCCGGCGGCAACTCTGGTGGGAGAGAGCCATTCTGGTCGCGTCCGGTAATAGTAACTTCTGCGTCGGTGTAGGTAACAAGGTCTTGAGCAACGCTGTTGCCAATTCGTCCCCGGCCGCCGACAATCAAAACTCGGTTTGTCATCGCTCAAAAAAGGGTAACGCTAATATAAGTTTCTCATTGTTTAAGGTATAGTTTCCATCTGCAAAAAGGATGAATTTGTGATAATCTTAGACATCAAGAGCGATGTCCCAGGTATCCGCAAGCTATCCGGGTCAAAGCAACTCTCCCAAACAACCATGCCCTACAGTGAGTTCACGATTGGAAAAGTCAAACAAGCCTTTAATTTGACAACGGTTGAAGGCGTGCGATTTTTCCCGTCCGTAGATGCGATCGCCCCCAGCGCGACACTTGCCGATTTTTTAGCAGAAAGCTTGCCTCTAGCTGTTGCGACTGGCAGCGAAAAAGCGCGATCGGAATTAATTATTAGTCCTGTTTTGCTGGAAGTTAGAAAGATTTTGCAGCGTAAGATTAGTATTTTTTCGGGAGAAGAGTTTACAGTAGATGCGACACAAGGACTTAACGGAGTCTGCGATTTTCTGATTAGCCGATCGCCCGAACTCTTAGAAATTGAAGCACCAGCCATTGTCATTGTAGAGGCAAAAAAAGCCGATATCAAAACGGGAATGGGACAATGCGTTGCAGAAATGGTCGCGGCGCAAAAATTCAATGAAGCGAAAGAAAACCCAATTCCGGCAATTTATGGCAGTGTCACCAACGGCGAACAGTGGCGGTTTCTAAAGTTAGAAAATCAAACAGTAACAATCGACTTTACGAATTATCCGTTGCTGCCAGTCGCAGAAATTCTCGGCTTTCTGGTATGGATGGTTGAACAATGTTAGCTGAGTGAGTTGTGAAAGATTAGGCACTTGTCTGTTGTGCTAAAATAAAAGTTAGTCGATCGTGCTAGGTTTGAGAATGTTTTGAGGGGCGATCGATATTTTACATTAATATTATTATAATTAAAACACTATGGCACAAAAGAAACATGACTTCTGAAGGTAACGTCGCCGATACGGGTATAGTAGAAAAAGCGAACCAACTCATCCAAACAGGTCAAGCGCCAGATATCCTTGCAGCGCTAAAAATTCTGAAAGAGCAAGCTAGAGAAAGTAAAGATAAGGCAGAATTAGATAAAATTAAAACTACCCAAAAAGCAGTTGATGATAGGAGAAGCCGCCGCAGTGGCAATAAGAAAAAGAAGAAAAAGGCAAAGAGATAAGCTTATCAAGAATGAAGTCTCACGGCAAAGTTATGAAATATCACTTGTTTAAAGTATTTATTTACGAATGCGATCGCTAAATATACAAGCAAAAAATCGGGACGGTCGCACTGTCAAACCCAAACTAAGAGGCTCTAAAAAATCATGAATATGCTGACAACTGAAAAACTGCTAGATTATTGTGATTCTGATGATTATGCCCTGCAAACAGAGGCACTCCTAAAGCTTGTAGATGCAGAAGTTTATGAGGCTGTACCGAAGATATTAAGATTGCTAAAGTCCTCGGAGGAATTAATTCGATCTCATGCAGCAGAAGCCTTGGGTTATCTAGGAATCGAAGAAGTAGAGACAGTTGGCCCTGCATTAATGCTACTGCTGAAAGATCCAGAAGAATTGGTGAGGTCTGAAACAGTTGAAGCGCTGGGCGAACTTGGTTATACTCCTGCGATCGCACAAATAGAGCATATCTTAAGAAAAGACCCTTCAGCACTGGTGCGCGCATCAGCAGCAGAAACTCTCGGATATTTAGAAGACCCTGAAGCAATCAAAACTCTTGAACTTTCGCTGCTTGATGCAGATGAAGATCGAGCAGTTAGAGGCTATGCTGCTAACTCTATAGGTCTTTTAGGCACATCGCAACTATTGCCCAAACTGGAAAAGTATCTAAAACTTGAGCTTCCTTTACCAGTAAAAGCTGAATTGCTGGGAGCGAGGTATTGGTTGGGCGCGAAAGAAGACTTGAGTCTACTATTAAGTTTGTTGGATAATGCTGATGAACTGCTAGCAACGATAATCCTGAATATTTTAACAGATTTGAAGGAACGAGAACCAGCGCCAAATCTTGCCAAAGATGCTGCTGATTTAGGTAAAGTATTGAGTGCGATCGCCCTTCGTTTTCCCCTGATGCGTCATCAAACTGAAGAAATACTGGCAGACTTAATACATTAACACAAAAAAACGCAGACATGATATATCTGCGTTCATCTGCGGTTCAAAAAACCTTACTTCTCATTACTCCGAAACACCGATTTAGCAGTTGATTTCAGAGAACTAGCCGCATCCGCCAAGATTTGCGCGATCGGCTGCTGAGAGTGCATGAACACGCGAGCCGTATTACGTCCGGGCATCCCCGAAATCGAGCCGCCGGGGTGCGTGCCCGCCCCGGTGAGGAACAAACCGTCGATCGGCGTTTTGTAATTCGCCAACTCCGGTAACGGACGGAAAAATATCATCTGATCCAGCGTCATATCAACGTGGTAATAATTCCCCTTCAAAGCCCCCAAACGCTCTCCCAATTCGGCCGGACTTTCGACGCGGCGGCCGATAATTGAGTTCTTGATATTGGGCGCGTATTCTGCTAATTTGTCAATGCAGCGATCGGCAACTTTGTTTTTCAGCTCATCCGTCCAACCTGTACCGTGCTGGCCGGTTCCTTCAGCATTTTCGATTTGGTAAGGAGCAAAAAATTCAATCCAAGCCGTATGGTGTCCCGGAGGAGCCATTGATGGGTCTCGTACCGTCGGAAACACGACATACATCGACGGATCGGAATCGGGGATTTTGCCGATCGCAGGCTGAGTATGAGCAATTTCCACGTGTTTCACCGAGTCAGCAATTAAAACAGAACCCATTAAATATTCATCTTGATGGTTCCAGCGATCGAACTTAGGTACTTCATTCAGAGCCAAGTCAATTTTGAGAATAGTCTCATTATTATTGACAATTTTGCGCTCCAATCTTTCCCGCAAATTCGGATCGGCAGCATCGACATCGCTGTCATCCATTAAGTGCAGAAACAAACGCTTAGCATCAATATTAGAAATCACGCCTTTGGTAGCTCGATATTCTGTACCGCCTGCAACTCGAACACCGACAGCGCGGCCGTTATCAACTAATATTTTCTCGACGTGCTGGTCAGTAAGTATAACACCCGCATAGGTTTTTACTAAATTGACCAGTGCTTGCACCAATGCACCCGTTCCCCCGCGAGGCCTCGCCATGCCGGGATTGTGGCGCATTGCCATCATAATTGCACCTACAGCAATGGTTTTTTGTGAAGGAGGCGCGCCCAACTCTGCGGCCAGTCTTGCCAAAGGTGCTTTCAGAAATTCCTCATCAAACCACTCGTTGAGAATGTCCTCAGCGCTAGTAATCATCGTGCGAATAAAGTCCAGCGTTTTGTCTGGGGAACCGATGACTGAAAATAAGTCTTTTAGTTTGGCAATATCGTAGTTGCCGGCAATATCTATGATGGATTTTGGTGGCGCGTTGAACATCGGAATCATTGCACCTAAAGCGCGCTGCCAAAAATCTGTATATTCGGCGTATTTTTTAGCGTCGCGCTCGTTGTAGCGGGCAATTTCTGCACAAGTTTTTTCTACGGAAGTGTGCGCCAAGAAATATTTGCCGTCTGGATGCGGACAAAAAACGACTGGATCGCAGTAAAGATATTCTAAGCCGTATTTTTCCAGTTCTAATTCTTCTACGACGGGCCCTAAATGGATAAATTCGTGGTCGATCGCGCACAAGTTGAATTTAAAATCTGGTAATTCGGGAATCGCAGCTTCGGTAGTCGCCGCGCCGCCGGGAACCGAACGTTTTTCTAACAACAGCACGGTATATCCGGCTTTGAGGAGATAAGACGCACAGACAAGCCCGTTGTGACCTGCTCCTATGATAATCACGTCATACGTTTGCATAGATGAATCTCTGGGATAGGATGTTTTGCTCATTTTACAAATGTTAACAACTTTGCGGGCTCTATCAATAGAAATAGATTCATCTTAAGAGATTAGTTTGAGCATCTCACAAAAGATGGAGTTCTTACCAAGTGCTGCTCTGCGATCGCTCTCTCTCAAGTATCCCTAGAAGTCTATCACATAAATCGTCATTTATCTAAAAAAAAAGCTTAAGAATCTACACTATCAGTCAGATAAACTCTAGTTTTGTAAACCAATGAAACAAAGCTTCGATCGCCGCAGTGAGCTTGATAAAGTTCGGTTAAATCTGAGATAAGTTTCTGCAACTGAGGCCCGGAATTGGGAATATAAGATGAGCTTTTTGCCCGCCCGATTAAGCCTGCTAAATCTACATCTTGTCTGTTGGCAAATTCGCTCGATCGCACATCAGTAAAACATGAACTCGTAAACAAAGGTTCGATCGCGCGAGTTCGATTTTCGGCAGGATGATTCTGGGAAGCGCTCTTAACAATTTCAGTGTAACCTACTGTCAGCGCATCCGCGCGATCGCGCAAATTCCAAACTACAGCAAACCTTCCCGACGGCTTCAAAATTCGCCGAAATTCGGGTAAACTTAAAACAGGATTAAACCAATGGAAAGACTGGAAACATACGACTAAATCGAGTGATTGGTCAGGCAAATTAGTGGCTTCCGAAGTTCCGTCTCCAAACTCTACTAAAATATGAGGTGCAGCCGCTTGTCTCATCTCGGCATTGGGCTCGATCGCTAATACTCTAACACCTCTTTCTGCCAACAAACGCGAAGAAATGCCCGTACCTGCACCGATATCGGCTGCTGTTAACTGTGAAGGTTCGCCAAGCCCTGCTAAAATCGCATCGATCGCAGCGGCTGGATAACTCGGGCGGTATTTGACATAATCAGCGGTGCGATCGGAAAATCGACCGAGTGGATTCATCTCGTAAAGTGGTGATCTAGAATCATTTGAATTCATAAAGAAGAAAGCAGTTCTGTAACGGATTTAACCCGATGTAAAGGTGTTTGTAGTGAGGACTTCAGCCCTCGGATTTTGATGAGGACTGAAGTCCGAACGATCGAAACAATTTTACTACTGCATCCTACATTGAGAAATATTATTTCAGTTCATTGAGCGATGCCTCGGCTTTTTGGGCACCATCATTATTGCCTTGCTGACGGTAAGTGTCTAGGGCTTGTTGAAAAGCTTGCATTGCTTCGGATTTGCGATCGCGCGCTTTGAATGCTTTACCCATATTATAATAAGCTTCTGCTCGGTTTGGATCGAGCTGGATAACTCGCCGAAAAGTGATAATTGCTCCTGAAAAATCTTGTTTTTGTAGTTGAATTTCCCCGATCATAGCGTATGCTTCCACTAAATTAGGGCGCACATCAATAGCCCGCTTATAAGCTAAAAGTGCTCCCTCTAAGTCATTTTGAGCCTTGAGAACTTCGCCAATTTCTAGCTGCACTTCTGGATTCCGAGGCTCTAGTTTAGCAGCTTCTTCAAAAGCTGCTATCCCTTCGGAAGTATTGCCACTGCGGAGCAAAGCAGTACCTAATTTTAACTGGACACCGGCTTGTTTGGGAGCGAGTTTGGCTGCTTGTTCGAGCACGGTGACTGCACTGACAAAGTTTCCTTGCTGGATTAAGACTAAACCCATTGAAGAATAAGCTTGCCAACTTTTTGGATCGAGGGCGATCGCCTCTTGGTATGCTTTAAATGCACCGCTATAATCTTTTTGCTGAAAGAGTACGACTCCGAGTCCGATTCGAGCGTTGACATTTTTGCGATCGAGTTGGGCGGCACGACGGTAAGCTGTAGCGGCTGCTGGATAGTTTTCCAAATTCGCCATCGCATATCCCAACGCGTATTGAAAGTCAGCATTGTTAGGTTCGAGACCGATCGCCTGTTGGTAAAATTTTACGGCGGCTTGATAATTACCCTGACGTGCTTCTAAATAGCCAATGCCGGAAAAAATACGCGGGTTTTCGGCATCTAAACGGGCTGCTTGCTGATAAATGCCGATCGCCTTACTGTAATCTCCTGAATCTACCAACTCACGTCCTTTCCGCAGTAAAGCATCTAAATTTGCATCACTTTTAGGTTGAATTTCAACTGATGTTTCTGCTGAAAGCGCCCGATGCGGCTCTGCGACAGCAAATCCTAATACTAACAGCGTACTGAATACCAAGAGACTTTGTTTGTAAACGGCCATTTGTTTCAAAAAGTGTGTGGAATGAAAGAGCGAATTGCTGTCAGGAGAGCAAACCTGACAGCTTAGGGTTTGCCTGGAATTTTTGAACGGTGAGATGTAGTAAATCTACAGAACAACACCAACTCAAAATTTTCGCACTTGAGGCCAACTGATGATTGTAACAACAACTGATATCATCCAAGGAGCAGAAATTCAATCTTACCTGGGAATTGTCACTGCTGAGGTAGTCTATGGCACGAACGCCCTACGAGATTTCTTTGCTGGCATTCGCGACATCATCGGCGGGCGCACTGGTAGCTACGAGGAAGTGTTTCTCAAAGGACAGCGAGATGCCCTCGCGGAACTCGAACAACGGGCTCAGAGAATGGGCGCAAATGCTGTTATCGGGGTAGAAATTGACACTGGCACGATTAATGTGGACACCAAAGGCGCTTTGCTGTTGATTACTGCCGTTGGAACGGCTGTAAGATTACGTTAAGCAGTCTTTCCTCTATACATCCGCGAACTTTTCTAACTGGATAAAATAGTCATTAGTCATTAGTCATTAGTCATTAGTCATTAGCTGGTGGCTAAGGGGTAATGACTTTTTCGTTTCTTTCTTCAGGTATAGACACTGGTTATTTCCCTAGGCAGATATAGTTTCTATCAATATCAGGCAAAATCAATGCTTAGGTGAAAGATTAAAAATTAAACCAATAGTCAAAGGAAAGGAAAAGCTATGGCATACGTAAATAGACCTGTAGATAACGTTGTTACCGAGCCCGCAGTAGTGAAGCAAGTCATGGAATATCACGATCTAGTGCGGTGGGGCCCGATTTTTTCAGGTTTGGTAATTGCGATCGGCACACAATTAGTGTTAAGTGCGTTGGGTGCTGCGATCGGGTTGAGCAACATTGCTAATTCAGGAGCTCCGCGCAGTATAGCCGGTAACGTGGGTACTGGGATCGGAATTTGGTCAATTATCAGTTTGCTAATTAGCTTAGGCGTTGGTGGTTGGGTGACAGCTCGCGCTTGCGGGCCAATGAACCGTAGCACCGCGCTTTTGAACGGAGCAATTTTGTGGGCAACCACCTTAACAATTAGCTCTTGGCTGTTAGCAAATGGCGTAGCCGGGACTTTTGGCGTAGTAGCTGCCAATGCCGGAGCAGCGATTAATCAAGCGCAGCAAGGCGGCGTGAATTTGCCGAACCAAGCGCCTAATGTATCTGCTCAAGATGCTCGCAATATTGCTGAAAATGCTGCGAAGGCTGGTTGGTCGTTTTTGTTCGGCTCCCTATTGGGTTTAGTTGCTTCGATGGCTGGAGCCTCCGCCGGCGCACGCACTCCGCGGAATCACTTGTAAAAGTTTGGTCAAACAATCAAACTTGCTGTTGATAAAAGCACTTTTTTTAAGGTGCTTTTTTATTGGTTTAATTCGAGCATAATCAATTAGGTTTATAGCTCTCAATGTAGGGTGCGCAATGCGCACCGGTGCGCATTGCGCACCCTACTTAAGTCAACCATATTGCGGTAGCGCATTGCGCACCCTACATATAAAAGGATGTGCGCACTACTTAAGCAATCTGGTGATAAATTCAGTAGGCGTAATGCGCACTGCTCCCGATTCTGTGATACCCTCTCAGTAAAAATATGCGGTTTGTTTATCACCAAAAAGTCAGGAGAGCCCAATGATCCATCCTCAGAAAGTCGAAAAATATGCGGGCGACTTAACGGAATTGGCTGAGGATATCGGCAATTTGAAATATGATGCCCTAGCGGAGTTCTTGCACGTTTTGTCCGCCAAGATTGAAAAGGATGGAGCAAAAGATAAAGCACGGGGCCGCACACAACTGTCTTCCTCTTTACACGCCTGCTCCGCTCATTTGTCGGAGGCGGCGTCAAGTATTGATCAAGCCTGGCATATCTCAGAGCCATACATGACCGCAGACCCTATTGACTAAGCAGAACATCAATCAATCGGCCATGTGCAATGCTTTTGTGTTGGTTTAATTCGAGCATAATCAATTAGGTTTATAGCCCTATGTAGGGTGCGCATTTTGCGCACCCTACTTAAGTCAACCATATTGCGGTAGGGGCGACTTGGGCTCAGAGTTTATGAAATAATCGAATGTATCAAGGCAAAACCCGCCCTCTTAAATGAACCGTATTGGGATTTAAGCGGTAAAGTATTTCGCGGCTGGGTGATAGGTGATAATTGCAGTGGTGGATTGTTCCGGATAAAGTTGTTCGCTTTCATCCATATGCAGGTTTATACGATCGCACTTTAACAACTCTAACTGCTTGTGCTGATCCGACATATTCGGACAAGCCGGATAGCCGAAACTGTACCGGGAACCACGATAGCGCTGTGCCAGCATATCCCGAATGTTGTCCGGTTCTTCGCCACCAAAGCCCAATTCCCGGCGAATCCGCGCGTGAGTCCATTCTGCTACCGCTTCCGCTGTCTGTACCGCTAAGCCGTGGAAGTAGAGATAATCGGTATATTGATTGTTAGCAAACAGCTTTTGGGCGTACTCTGTCGCAATTTCTCCCACCGTCGCTACTTGCATCGGAAATACATCGATTTTACCCGATTCTTTCGGTGCGAAGAAGTCGGCAATGCACATTCTACGCGCCGATTTTTGGCGGGGAAATGTCCATGTCGTCACAGGCAAGATGCCTGTGCCACTTTCTTTTGCATCCATAATTTCTGGGTCATATAAATGCAAAGAATTGCCTTCAGACTGACAAGGAAAATAGCCGTAAATTGCTTGGGGATGCAACAGCTTCTCAGTGATGATTTTGTGTTTCCATTCCTCTAATATGGGATAAACTTTCTCAGCCAAGAAAGCATCATATTCTTCCCGCGATTGGTCTTTTGGTTTGCGGAATTGCCACTGTCCCGCCACTAAGGCTTGCAAATCTAAGTGCCAGATAATCTCTTCAAAGGGGATATCTTCCGGCAGCAATAACTGAGTTCCCCAAAAAGGAGGAATCGGGCGATCGATATCTATATCAACTGCTTCCGAACGTCTGGTATCTATCACAGTCGGAATTTCTAGTTTGGCTGCTTTCTTCGCATCCTCAATAGCGATTTGTTCGGCAGTCTTAACTTCTTTGACTGCGCCATTTCCAGTCTCAACTTCATCTAAAAATCCTTGGAAATCTCCCCAGTTACCAGCAGACTTAGCTGGCATTAGTTTTTCCATAAAGTTCAAGTCGGAAAACGCATCTTTGCCATAAACTACCTTACCTTTGTACGCATTTTGGCAGTCTTCATGGACAAACTTGGGAGTCAAAGCTGCACCGCCTAAAATTACGGGGACGGTGATTCCTCTCTGGTTGAATACTTCCAGATTTTCCTTCATAAATGCGGTAGATTTTACTAGCAAACCACTCATGGCAATACAATCAGCTTTGTGCTTTTCGTAGGCATCAATGATGTTGTCAACTGGTTGCTTAATTCCCAAGTTGATCACTCGGTAGCCATTGTTTGATAGGATAATATCAACCAAGTTTTTGCCGATGTCATGAACGTCGCCTTTGACAGTGGCAATGATGAATGTTCCTTTGGAATTGTCACCAGATTCGGAACTTTCCATGTACGGTTCTAAATAGGCAACTGCCGCTTTCATGGTTTCGGCTGATTGCAATACAAACGGTAGTTGCATCTGTCCCGATCCGAACAATTCTCCGACTACTTTCATCCCATCTAACAGGAAAGTATTGATGATGTGCAGAGGTGCATAGGTTTCTAATGCTTTGGTTAATTGGATGTCGAGTCCAATGCGTTCGCCATCGATGATGTGCTGCTTGAGGCGTTGTTCTACGGGCAGGTTGGCGTCTTCTGTCCGATCGCGCTTTGTAGTTTTGCCCGCAAACACCGTTGTCAGGTCGCCCAAGGGGTCATAAATGCAAATATCACCGTCAAACTCCCGTTCGTCGTAGATCAGTTTACGGCAGATTTCCTGGTGTTTGGGGTCGATTTTGGCTAGAGGCAAAATCTTGTTGGCGCTGATAATTGCCGAATCCATCCCCGCTTGCATTGCTTCGTGCAAAAACATGGAATTCAAAACTTGTCGCGCCGCCGGATTTAAGCCGAAGGAGATGTTAGAAACTCCCAGAATTACGTGACAACCGGGCAATTCTTGGCGAATGCGGCGGATTGAATCGATGGTAGCTTTGCCATTTTTTCGGTCTTCTTCAATCCCGGTAGAAATTGGCAATGCTAGGGTGTCAAAAAAGATTTCTGGGGCGGGAATTCCTCTTTCGATGGCGGCATTATAGGCGCGTTGGGCGATCGCAAATTTCTGATCTGCTGTCCGCGCCATCCCATCCTCGTCAATTGTACCGATAACGATAGCAGCGCCGTATTTTTTCGCTAAATCCAAAACTTGATAAAAACGCGGTTCTCCATCTTCATAGTTAGTGGAATTAAGCAAACATTTGCCGCCCGCAACTTTCAATCCTGCTTCCATCTTTTCCCATTCGGTGGAATCCAACATTAAAGGCAGAGTTGCGTTTGTGACAACACGAGAAACTAATTCTTTCATGTCGCGGACACCATCGCGGCCGACATAATCCACGTTGACATCGAGAATGTGCGCGCCTTCTCGGACTTGTTCCCGCGCCATTGCTACTAAACCATCCCAGTCTTCAGCATTCAGCAAATCGCGGCATTTTTTGGAACCGCTGGCGTTGAGTTTTTCGCCGACAATTAAGAAGGAATTTTCTTGATCGTAGGGTTGGGCGCTATAGATTGAAGCGGCGGAAGGTTCCCAGGTAATTTCGCGAATCTTGGGTG
Organism: Oscillatoriales cyanobacterium PMM_0080; assembly: GCA_949127775.1. Lineage (GTDB taxonomy): Bacteria > Cyanobacteriota > Cyanobacteriia > Cyanobacteriales > Microcoleaceae > Microcoleus. The sequence goes on along the minus strand of CASBQF010000067.1, from coordinate 9,328 downwards.
TCAGAGTTGTGCCAATTTCTGATAGCTGTTGGATGTGATCGTAGCGGGTGCCGCAGCAGCCGCCGATGACTTGCACGCCTAAGTCTTCGACGAAGCGCATCAAGGCCATTTTTAATTCTATGGGCGTGAGTTTGTAGTGCGCGTGGCCGCCAATGTTTTCGGGTAAACCGGCGTTGGGAATGCAGGAAATTACGAAGGGCGAATGTTCGGAAAGGTATTTGATGTGTTCGGACATACGATCGGGCCCGGTAGCACAATTTAGTCCTAAAATATCTATGGGATAGGGCTGCAAAATGGCTAGGGCGGCGCTGATGTCGGTACCGACTAGCATTGTGCCGGTGGCTTCCATTGTGACTGATACCATTAATGGAATGCGATCGCCTTTTTTCTGGAATACTTCTTCAATTGCATTTAATACTGATTTAATTTGCAGCACATCTTGACAAGTTTCGACCAGAAATAAGTCAACGCCGCCGTCATAAAGTCCTTCTGCTTGTTCGGCAAAAGCGGCGGTGAGTGTGTCAAAATCGATGTGTCCTAATGTGGGCAATTTGGTGCCTGGCCCGATCGAACCTGCGACAAATCTCGGCTTTTCTGGGGTGGAAAATTCGGCGGCGATAGCCTTGGCGAGTTCGGCGGCTGTTTTGTTGAGCTCATAGGCTTTGTCGGCTAAATCGTATTCGGCGAGCACGATGGAAGCCGCCCCAAAGGTGTCTGTTTCGATAACGTCGGCCCCTGCTTCGAGGAATCCTCGGTGAACTATGGCGACGGCTTCGGGCTTGGTGTAGACGAGATATTCGTTGCAGCCTTCGTATTCTTTGCCGCCGAAGTCTTCTGCGGTGAGGTTTTGGACTTGTAGGTTGGTTCCCATTGCGCCATCGAAGACGATGACGGGGCGTGATGGGTGGTGGAGTCGATCGAGAAATAAGCTTTTCATCAGCGGTAAAAACGTAGGTGCTATATATTTACAATTTTATCTATTTTGCAATATTCTCAACAATTATGTGAGTGTTGGGGAATGATTAATGACTTAAGGATTCCACGCTGCTGACAATAGTTCGATCGCACCTGTCATTTTACCGATCGCCCTGGATCATTGTCAAAATTCTGTTGTGGGCGCAAAACGGGCGATCGACTGCGAGGGTTTTTTCGCTTAACTGTTGAAGATTTTCGGGAAAGTGCGATCGGCATAATGATCCATAGCATCAAGATTTATGGTTCATCCTGGTATTTGAAGCTGTTTTGGGCGATCGCTCAGTTTGACGATCGGCTGCTTGAACCTTCACCTCCATATAACTTTCTGCCCCTTCTCGTTCAAAATTAACCCCACTAATTTCTGCATCTGCAAGTTCCTCAAATTCCGAATGAGGTCGATCGTCTATTCACTAGACTTCTTGCATAAGTCACAAACTATTCAGGAAATTATCTGCGTATATCTGTGTTTATCTGCCTAACATCTGCGGTTGTTCTATCAATCAAAGACTAAGGCCAAGAAGTCTACTGTGCCGCTAATTGTCGTATATTCTGATTAATCTCAGTTTCTCCCATCTCATCCTCTATTTCTTCCGTCGATAAATCCGTCTCCAATCCTAAATAGTCTTCGATCTCTTGACTAACAGAACTTTCTCTGATTTCATGATCCCTAATCTGCATAGCTAATTGCTGCTTTTCTGCTGACAAATGTTCAACTTTTTCGGCAACTATTCTTAGCTGTTCATTCAGCACCCTAATCTCTCGATTTTGCTGCTGAATCTTCTCGTCACCATCAGCAATCGTCCGGTCTCTTTCTAAAATCAAGTCATTTCGAGTTTGCAATTCCAAAGCACTCATCGCTGCTTTAATTAAATTATAAAAGTGCGACTGAGACACATCAATTTTTTTAGCATTGTGGCGAGTCTTACCTAAAAGTCCGATTTTTTGTCCTTGTTTAATTGCTAAGACAAAGCCTTGATAATTTTTAATTTTTAATTCTTTGACAAAATCAACTTGAACTAAACTGCAAGTATATGTCCGATGGTCAAAGTAAAATTCTGCTTTCATAAAACAGCACCCTTTTCTGCTACAGTCCCGCAGAATTATAGCACGAATAAGACTAAGATGCGCAGTGTGTATCCTACAGACTTAGCATAGTTTCTAATCATTGCGTGGTTTTCTGATACCAATTTAATGTGAAGTTGCACATATCTCGATCCCCCTAAATCCCCCGAAAGCAAGGGGGACTTTGAGTGGAATCTTGTCCCCCCCTTATTAAGGGGGGCTAGGGGGGATCTGATTCTATGCAGCCTCATGAAAAATTGGTATGACATGAGCGATTTTCTGTTCTTGACTATGATAAGCTGTTTATAAATCAACTGTTTCTTCTCTAATTTCCAGACTCAAGTCAAACAAACTTAGCTGAATTGGTTGATTATTTTTGGGGTTTTGATTGAATTTGTCTAAAACTCTTGCTTCTAAATCTTGATGTGCTTCTAAAGTGCCATCTAACAAAATGTGATTAATTTGCAAATTAAATTTTCTCAGTTGGCGACAAACTAAAACATTACGGTGACAAGCGATCGGGTCTTTTTCCGCACACATTAAACTGACTTTATAATTTTTTACACCTTTGAGTAAGCGCTGAATTCCTGCCAAAAATAGAGGAGTTGCTGCTATGCGATCGTACAAAGCTTTACCGTCAGTGTCGTAACAACTTAAATCTTCTGGTCTCGCGCCCAACTCTTTGCCTAAAAAAACATATTTAATGCCGATAGTTGACAGAGAAGCTTCAACTTGCGATTGATTGAAATGAGGTAAATAGCGGCTGAACGGATGCGATCGCACGTCCGCAACCGCCGTAATTCCGTGTTGTTGCAGCAAAAAAATAAACGCTTCAATACTCTGATTGGAGTGTCCGATCGTAAATAATTCCATTGCTTCGATCTTACTATTTAGTCGTTGGCTTGCGGAAGAGAGTTTGTGTAACCAGATGACTTCAAGCTGTGGTTTTTTTCGCAAATTTTTGAATCAACAATTGCATAGCCAGCAGCATTAAACCCACAGATGCAAAAGCAAAAACACCTCCACCCAAAGCCACAATTCCCATTACTAAAGTTCGTACAGCCGCCGCAATATTAATCACGGTAACATTATCAGAATGAATCGGCTTGTTAGCAAAAGTTTGGGCGATCGACAAAGTGAACACATACAAAGCTGCCGCAAAGCCACCCGCCATCAGCGAACCAGTCACGCACCGCAAAACCGTCGGTGGCTGAGGCGAAGTCGAGGAACCATTTTCAGCAGAAATTGGAGTTTGAGAAGTAGAATTTGGATTAGTTAAATCAGCCATTGCGATGTTGAATTTTAGATGGGAGATTTTAGATATCTGGTTGATTCACCAAAACTAAAATCCGTGTTTGATGACATTTTATCAGTTCTTCGAGCTCAATACACTCTGCGCCAAGTTAGATTCATACTTTGCCGATCGCGATCGCACCATCTGTGAGTTACACCCTAGAAATCGGCGGTTTTGGATCGTTTCCCTCCGAAAAAATCCGAATCCCGGTGTTGCTAAACTTGGCTACCCAAAAATCCAAATCGGGAGAAGCGATCGCACTTTTTACCTTTTCCCGAACTTCCTCAGCTTGCGCGATCGACTCCACCAACGCAAACACCGTCGGCCCGGAACCGGACATCATCGTGCCCAAAACCCCTGCCGCTTCAAAAGTCTCCCGCAACTGTAAAACCTGTGGATAAACAGGTAAAGCAACTTTTTCTAAATCGTTGTGCAATAGTTTACCAATTTTTGATCGATCTTTTTGGGCGATCGCCCCCACCATCGGCCCAGAATGCAGCCTTTCCCGGCGACAATCCAAATCCTCCGTCGCGCAATAGGTACTGCTGAACTGCTGGCGATAAGTTTGATACGCCCACGCCGTAGAAATACTGAGATTGCGGTACTTCGCCAACACCACAGACAAACCGCCAAAATCCTGCAACGGCGACAGTTGATCCCCGCGCCCAGTTGCCAACGCCGTACCTCCAGCAATACAAAAAGGCACATCAGAACCCAAAGTTCCCCCCAACTCTTGCAACTCCGACTGAGTAAGTCCCAATTGCCACAGTAAGTCCATCCCGACTAAAACTGCGGCCGCATTTGCAGAACCGCCCGCGAGCCCCGCCGCCACGGGAATCTGCTTGTGAATCGCAATCTCGACTCCCCCGTATTTTGCCAAAGCATCCGGGAATTGCTGCGCCAACAAATCCGCCGCCCGGTAAGCCAGGTTATTCTTATCCGGCGGGACTTGCGGGTGATCGCAACGCACGCGAATCGTGTCCGTACCGATCGCGCGCAAGTCAATTCGATCGGCCAAATCTATGCTTTGAAGAACCATCGCCAGTTCGTGATATCCGTCGGGGCGATCGCCTATTATCTCCAAATACAGATTGATTTTTGCTGAAGCTAGCAGAGAATATGAACGCATAGGTGATTAAGCCGCGGGTGAAAGCAACCCCTGGTTGAAATTAATTGACAGCAGTCAGAGTCTATTTTCTCACAAGAAATGCCCGGTAGCGTAGAAGCTCAGAATGACCAGCGGGAATGGTCCTGTCTTCACTGAGAGGAAACGCGACTCGTGGGGCCCCGGCCCCCGTCTTCTTCAATTAGCTGGTCAATATATACCCTAATCTTCGCTTGCCAGTTTTCTACCATCTTCAATCGTTCTCGGACACCCGGCAACACTTTAAGCTGAACAGGAACTTGATCGTAGGCAATTCTATTGTCGGGTATAAATTTCTGGAATGGCATCGTCAATCCTCAACAAAGCTGGTATACTAGCTACTATAGAGCATATTTAAAGTCAAATCAATGCCTAAACCGAAGAAAAATATGGGAGTGCAGCAAATACTGCTACATCCCCACAAAGAGACTGAAGCCTTACTGCAATAACTTTGTGAGCAGTCTGGCAAGGTCTACAACTCAGGCGTGTACTTCGCCCGTCAAACTTTCTTCAAAACTGGACAACTGTTAACAGGTAAGTATGACTTAGATTTTGAACCATCAGTAGCCAAGACTCAAACGGCTCAAAGTCTACCATCAACGCCCACGCAGCAAACTCTTAGGTCTGTGGCAGAATCATTTAAATCCTTTAAGGAATTGCGCTCAATGCACTTCAAAGGGAATCTGCATTTCCGACCAAAAGCACCTGCTTATCTCAAAGGTAGCAAGCTATTCAAGGTTGCATATCCTAACAGTGGCGGTCAAAAACCTAAGCTGATTGATGGGATGTTGCGGTTCTCTCTTGGGTTGACGGTGAGGCGTTGGTTTGGAGTCAGTGAATTCTTTCTACCCATGCCTTCAAACCTTGTTATGGCAGCGGTTAAAGAGTTTACGATTCTGCCTAAAAACGGCTCTTTCTACCTTGAGTGCAGCTATGAAAAACCTAGAAATAAAGCTGATGTAAATCAAGATGAAGCGCTAGGAATTGACCTGGGAACGTCTGCCAACATTGCCGCTTGCGTCGATACATTAGGGAATTCCTTCCTGGTTGATGCTTTCGACTTGAAGGCGATGAACCAGTTATGGAATAAGCAGGTTTCAACTCGCAAGGAAGGTAAACCAGAAGCCTACTGGGATTCTTGGCTAGATAAGGCAACCCGTAAACGTAATCATCAGATGCGTGACGGCGTGAATAAAGCGGCCAAAATAATTCTTGGTCATGCCATTGAAAACGGCATTGGGACAGTAGTTTGTGGCTGGAATAAAGGCTTCAAAGCTGATGCCAATATGGGTAGAGTCAACAATCAGAAATTTGTTCAAATGCCACTGGCAAAGCTGCGAGACCGCATCAAGCAATTGTGCGAGAGTAACGAACTTCGGTTCGTTGAGACTGAGGAAGCTTATACATCGAAAGCAAGTTTTATCGATGGCGATTCCCTACCAAAGTTCGGTGAAAAACCGGATGGGTGGAAAGCATCGGGCAAGCGCGTTCGACGTGGTTTGTATCAGTCAGCAGATAAGTCAAGAGTGAATGCAGACCTTAACGGAGCAGCAAAGTGCGATTCGTTCAGTCGAAACCGAGAAATCGGGGGATGACTGGCTTCTACAGGGTAATCCATGAGGATTGAGTTCGCACTTTAATCCCTTGTAGATGACAACTTCATAACCTTGCAGGTGAGCGTTAGTATCCTAGAAAACGGTAAGTCCTGCCCCTCAGACGTAGAGGTAAAAGCATATCTCCCACTGTAGAGACTAGCCATCAATCGGTGAAGCGGAGATAAAAGCGGAAAAGAGCTACTAGCCTAAAAAGTGGTATGCCGTGAGCAAGTTCCTACGGATAGCGAAAGCAAAGTCACTGCCTGAATCACCGTTACTCCGAACCAGCGAAATAAGGCTTTATGCGCTGGTAGTCCCAAAAGGGCATTAGTACAGGGTGGTATGAGGATTTTGCCCGACATACCTACGTTACCCAAAAACTCGGTGAAGAAGTGACATCCTAGCGGAACAAACCAATGGTTATGAGGAACGAAGTAACCCACCTGATTACTCTCGAAGAGGTCGAATACTTCGAGCAGTCAGCTAAGACGAAACATCTGGATTTCCAGGTAACAGGTGGTAGAGATTGAGTCAGAAGCCAACGCCTCACTGTAATAGTGAAGGATCTGCTAACGGACTCACGGTAATACGGATGATATAGCTACAAGTAGCAATGTAAATGTCATGAACACGGCAATAAAACCGATGTATGAATGGAGCGGTATCAACTGGCACAAGCTGGAACATAACGTCTTTAAGTTGCAAAAACGGATATATCAAGCGTCTAATCGTGGTGATGTCAAGCTAGTACGCAGACTCCAGAAACTGTTGATAAGTTCTTGGGCAGCAAAAGCCGCTTCGGTTCGTCGGGTAACTCAGGATAATAAAGGTAAGAAGACGGCTCGCGCGTGATGGTATGAAATCGCTGACCCCAAAGCAACGTCTCACTTTGATAAATAAAATTACACTGGGTTCTAAGGTCAAACCAACACGCCGAGTTTGGATACCCAAACCTGGGACAGATGAGAAAAGACCTTTAGGAATACCGACAATGGAAGACCGAGCCTTGCAAGCGTTAGTCAAACTGGTGTTAGAACCAGAATGGGAAGCGCGATTTGAACCAAACTCATACGGGTTAAGACCAGGACGCTCATGTCACGATGCGATAGGAGCAATATTCAATGCGGTAAGTCAGAAATCAAAATATGTGCTGGATGCCGACATTAGTAAATGTTTCGACCGTATTAACCATGATGTACTTCTCTCGAAATTAAATACCTATCCAACCCTACGGAGACAAATCCGAGGTTGGTTAAAAGCTGGTGTAATGGATGGAAAGAATCTGTTCCCAACTTCCGAAGGGACACCACAGGGCGGGGTGATTTCACCTCTACTGGCAAATGTCGCCTTACATGGGATTGAGGAATTGATTATGAGTTTAGCCCCAAAATTCGAGATGAGAGACTCTCGTGGTCATACTTATGGATTACGAGACAAAATCAAATCGATTTCACTGATAAGATATGCGGACGATTTCGTAGTCCTCCATGAGGATGTAGAAGTTGTAAAGCTATGTAAGGTAGAGATAGAGAAGTGGTTAAGTGACATTGGGTTAGAACTAAAACCGAGTAAAACTAGATTAGCCCATACCCTGAATAAACTAGATGGTGAAAAACCTGGATTTAACTTTCTACTGGAGTTTAGACTAAATAAAGATGAGAACGGTGGCCTAAGAAGAACTAGAGCCACCGTTAAGGAGAGAATGAGGGTGAAAAATAAACCTATCCACTCCTTAAATGAACAGTGAACGATTAAAGGACTTTCGTCAAGCAGCATACGAGTTATTGGTACGAGCTCTCGTATGCAACATTTGAGCTGATGGATGCAGTAATGACCACGCCCGAATGCATCATGTTTGGCGGAATTTTCGCTCAATCCATTATTCCGTCGTCAATGGCCAAGCGTCTATGAGGCATTACAAGACAGTAGGCCAGACCGGAAAAAACTGATGATGCTGTATCTCCAGCAATTAGAACAGCAAGTACCCCCAACAGAACATATATTAGTGGCAATTGACCACACTGCATGGGGAAGACCAGACGCTCCAACCTTAAAAGAAAGAACCCATGAATACGGGGAAGGCGTAATTATTGGACAAGGGTACAGTACCATTGCCTGGATACCCGAAGCACTGCGTAAGTTGGGCATTACCCCTACTACATGAACGAATTAGTAGTTGGTCTGCACCAATAGAAAAAGCAGCTTCCCAACTCAAAGTTGTTTGTGAACAGAGCATCAATCCGGTCTTAGCAGTTTTAGAAAAGAGAATATGGCAATGCAAATTGGGTACTGGCAATCTTCTGATATTCAAGCTGATTGTTTAATGAGACTCCGAAAAAATGCCTGCTTATGGTCAGCACCACCAGCATATAGTGGTCGGGGCTTGTGCCACGGAAACATGGGCAAAAAATGAGCCTGAACGACCCAACCACATGGCTCCAAGCGGATACAGGGAATTGAAATTGACTCTCATCCAGATTTGGGACAAGTTCGAGTCAGTCAATGGCTAGACTTGCATTTTTATCGTGCGCCTGGACAGAGAGTTAATTTAATCCTGCTCGAAAGAATGAAGCCCATGTCAAATGGTCAACCATTTCCACCCTTATGGTTGGCTTGGGTGGGAGAACGAACTCTACCCTTAGAAACAGTTTGGTTTAAGTATTTACGACGTTTTGGGGTGGATCATTGGTATAGGTTTGCATTCGCAACGACTACATTGGACTTTGCCTAACCTAAGAACTCCCGAACAATCAGAGCGGTGGAGTGATTTAATGCCATTGATGAGTTGGCAACTCTGGCTAGCTAGGGATTTAGTGGTTGAGAATATACTACCTTGGCAATCTGAAGAGTATCAATTTAACGCCTGGACGTGTTGCCCAATCAATGTTGTCGGTTTTAGTTGACATTGGTACTCCCGCAAAAATGCCTTGCGCAGAGGGGAAAATCCCCCGGCTGGGAAAAAGGAAGGATACGTACCAAGGCACCGTGCTATCCCACTGTGAAAAAACGGGTTTCAAGGGCGCAAAAAGTCTTCAAGATTAGTTATTTAATCTCTTCCTTATTGAGTTTTTGAGCAACAGCTTGCCTTATATTCATTCGTGAGCTACTTTTAGATGAGCTCATTTTTAGTCTAAACTACAGTAATCAAGACTTTGAGGAATTGCCGTCTAATTTCATGGTTCGGGAAGTCTGAAGAGCGTATTCAACGCCGTGGTTTTCTTTTCTGAGCGGATTATTGTAGTAACAACATTACGGTAG
>CASBQF010000066.1 GCA_949127775.1 Oscillatoriales cyanobacterium PMM_0080 | reverse complement strand
TAGGAATCATCAAGACGCCGAACCAACCTACATAAATGCGGTTGTCGGTGCTGGTGACCCAGTTACAAAATTGCGACCACAGATTAGCGCTTTCGCGCTGCTGTAAAGTAGCTGTCATGTTTTTATGATTGCTTTATTTGGTTTTCAATGTTCGTGACGGCTTTGTGTTCCGCCATGTGAATAACATATACCTTTTATTTCAGTTTGTAAAGTATTTTAACAACAGATTAACTTATGAGAGAGATAAGCTTAAGCTATCAATGTTCAGAATGCTGGATAAACGGGCAAGAATGCACAACAAAGTAGGGAAAGCCTGGAAGCCGATCGCCTTCAGGCATGGAAATATTACGATACAGACTTTTGCTGGCTGGGAATCATTATGAGAGCCCAATAGGGAACTGCTGCGGGATCGACATCTGCGATCGCCCGAATGACCTGATTTGGCATTGTGGCGCGTTCGATATACAAAGCTCGATCGAACTGTCCCAACTCAATCAACACATCCCGAACCTTCGCAAAGTGTCGGCCCAGCTTAATAATCACAGCAGCATCAACAACCGCCAGCCGATCGCGCAAAACAGAAGCATCCAACGTTGCAGGCATAATGCTTAACACATCGTTACGATAAGTCAGTGGCACTCCCAGCGCAGCAGCACTCGCCATTGTCGAAGAAATTCCCGGCACTACTTCGGTAGTGAATTTTCCTGACAAACGGTTGAATAGATACATAAAAGTGCCGTAGAGAAAAGGTTCGCCCTCACACAACACAGCCACATCCCGCCCTTCGCTGAGGTGGACTGCAATTTTCTCGGCCGCAATATCATAGTAAGGTTGAGACGATCGCGTCGGACTAAAAGGCAACGGCATCGGAATCTCAATTTGTTCTGGGCGCAAATAATCTGCGACGATCGCCCGGGCGAGCACCTTACCATTTTCCATCGCCGGATACGCAATCACCGGCACCGACTGCAAAATCCGATAAGCCTTCAAAGTGATCAACTCAGGATCGCCAGGGCCAATGCCCAATCCATACAATTTACCAGTAGTCTTAGTCATAATTCGTCCTTTTTCGCTAACGCATTCACGGCCGCCGTTGCCATTGCACTGCCACCACGCCGCCCGTGTACTGTAATAAATGGCACACCCCGACTGTTCTCCGCGAGTTCCGCTTTAGATTCGGCCGCCCCCACAAATCCTACCGGGAAACCCAGGATTAAAGCCGGTTTCGGAGCTCCATCATCTAACATTTCCAGCAGTCGAAACAAAGCAGTCGGGGCATTACCGATCGCCACAACCGCACCTTCTAAGTCATTTAGCCACAAATCAAGGGCTGCGGCCGATCGAGTATTGCCGATTTGTAGCGCCAATTCCGGGACTTCGGGATGCCAGAGTGTGCAAATCACTGGATTGTCGGCGGGGAGACGTTTGCGAGTGATACCTTCGGCTACCATCCGGGAATCGCACAGTATGGGTGCGCCGGCGGTGAGGGCATTGTATCCAGCGGTGGCTGCACCGGGGGAGGCTGCTAAATCTGTGACAATATCTGTCATTCCGCAACTGTGAATTAGGCGCACTGCGACGGATTCTAAGTCGGGAGGCAGTTTTGATAAGTCTGCTTCGGCGCGAATTGTAGCGAAGGATTTGGTGTAGATTTCGGTTCCGTCTCGAATATAGTCAAGCATCAAGATATTTGGTAATGGGGAATGAGAATGCTGTCATCAAATTTGTTGGTAGTGAGGACTTTAGGTATGATTAACTCGCTTAGGCAATTCCTGAAATTTAGTAGGGGCAATTCATGAATTGCCCGGGCAATTCATGAATTGCCCCTACTCTCTCATTTCGGAGGCAAATCATACTCCAAATCATCAACGCCCAAATTTGTTGGTAGTGAGGACTTTAGTCCTTCTTAAACCATTGTTTCAATTTATCGATCGCACTTCGATCGATAAATTCACCAAGTGACTCGTCGGGCGATCGCCATCGCTGATATACCCGCAACAACTTGTTCATATAACTTGAAATCTGATCCACACTTACGCCCTGGAAAATCTGCCGCCCAAAAGGTGAATCTGTTTTGCCTGCGTAAATGTCATAACCTGGAATGATTTCATTTCCGTGTTTAATCTGAATTCCCACTAACGTTATATCAATTGGAGAATGCTGGGCGCAGGACTTTTCGCAACCACTGAAATGAATGTTAATTGGGCGATCGATCTGCAATTTTTCGGCTAAATATTTCACCATTGCTAGGGCGTTACTTTGAGTATCTGTCATCGCCGAGGCACACCCGGTACTGCCAGCACAAGCAACTAAGCACGAGTCTAAATTGGTTGTTGACGAGTGCAGTCCCAAACGGGCGATCGACTTTTCGAGTTCGCAAATCCGGGAGTTTGGGATATCAGAAATCAATAGATTTTGCCAAGGTGTGAGTCTCAGAGTGCCTCTGCCAAAAGTTTGGGATAAATTTGCCAAATCTCGCAATTGCTCTGATTTTAGCCTGCCTAGCGGGAGTACAATTCCGATGTAGGAGAAACCGGATTGTTGCTGGGGGTGAATGCCGAGATGTTGGTGATTGCGGATAAATTTTTCAGATAGGGAATGGGCGGGCAAGATTCCCACCCCACCATCAAATTCACTCTTTGTGAAACAGGTATCTTCTCTGCCACTGAAAAAGGACAAATTCTGCTGTACCTTTTCTAGATAACTTTCAACACCCCAATCTGCTAGCAGGTGACGCAAACGCGGTTTTTTTCCTTCAATTCGAGGCTTGTTTTGGGTATATTCAAGATAGACACTAGCAAGGGCTGACAATACTGAAATACATTGCGATTCTGGAATTATAATGCCTGTGTCACCGTTTAAATGCAGTCTAAAAGCGATTTCTGGATCAGTCGTTTGCCTTTCTGCTACTAATAAAATATCATTACGAATAGTACGAATCGAAACCAATTCTCCGCCGTCAAAACCCACACTAAATTTAGGCGAAAGTTCCGACAATTCGGGATGTGTTTGCAGGTAATCATCCCAAGCTTGAACTAGCGGGCGAGTATCGAGTAATGATTGTCGATCGATCCCTGCTGTCGGGCTTGTCATAATATTGCGAATCGCGTCAACTTCAACGTGGCGAGATGCGAGTCCCAATTCCTGCAAATCGTGCCAAACTGCGGGAGAAATTGCCGAATTCAAGTCTCGGATTTGCAAATTCGCCCGATTCGTGACTTGCAAACAGCCGCTACTGTATCGATCGACCAAATTGGCGATCGCCCGACACTGCGGTACATTTAAAATTCCCCCTGGAATCCGCATCCTCGATAATATTCCGTCGCGGGCTCTGGAACCCGAAAATAGGCCCGGACAAGTCGGTAATTCACTCAAACCTAACAAAGAAACTCCTCCCCGTGCGACGCAGGGAATCTAAATTGACATTCCTGAAATCGGCATTCTGGCTTTGACAGTTGCGGCACAGCGCCGGAATTACACCGGACTTTCCCGTTCTCAGGTTTAAGAAATGTATCACAAGTCGATCGGCATAAACCAGATCGATCGAGTTTCTTAACAAATCTCCGAGGTAAGCTGTTCTACATTTAAATTGTGCATCAAAAATTTATTGTAGGGGCAATTGATGAATTGCCCGGGTAATTCATCAATTGTCCGGGCAATTCATGAATTGCCCCTACTCTCTCATTTCAGGGATTGTCTAAGCCAGTGAATCATACCTAAATTCATCTGTGATGAATTTTTTTGTGGACAAATTCTCCGACGCCTCCCGGAAAGAATTATCGAGAATTGTCAAGGTGTTTTCTACACTTATGTTTTGGCTACATAAGTCGATCGCACTTGCAACTCCTTCAACTGCTTCTCATCCACACCAGACGGCGCATTTGCCAAAATACAACGCGCTTGCTGCGTCTTCGGAAATGCAATCACATCGCGAATAGATTCCTCGCCAGCCAACAACATTACCAGGCGATCCAAGCCATAAGCAATTCCGCCGTGGGGAGGTGTTCCATACTCAAACGCATCCAACAAAAAGCCGAACTTATTGTAAGCTTCCTCAGTCGATAAGCCGATCGCCTCAAACACCTTTTCCTGAACATCCCGCTGATAAATCCGCAGAGAACCACCGCCCACTTCCGTGCCGTTTAACACCAAGTCATAAGCTTGAGCTCTCGCGGTCTTCAAATCGTGAATATCGTCAGGATGCGGCGCAGTGAACGGGTGGTGGATGGCTTCTAAACGCTTCTCGTCCGCGTTCCATTCAAACATCGGAAACTCTGTCACCCACAACAGATTCATCTTGTCTTTGTCAATCAATCCCAACTCCTTACCGACAAACAAACGTAATCTATCCAAAGTCTTATTGACAGTTGTGACATCGGCTGCTGCAAACAACAATAAATGACCAGGTTGTGCGCCAGTGCGATCGAGCAATTCCTGTTTTTGAGCCTCAGTCAAATTATCCTTAATTGCGCCGATCGAATCAATTTCGCCATTCTCCCGCACGCGAATGAAAGCCAATCCCTTCGCACCAGCTTCGCTGGCTTCCTTAAACAAATCGCCTTTTTTAATCCGTTCATTAGAAAAAGCCTCATTCCCGCCCGGAATCGGCAAAATTTTCACAATTCCGCCCGCAGCAACTGCACCGGAAAACACCTTAAATCCCGAATCTTTCATCAAATCGGAAACATCGACTAATTCCATACCGAAGCGAGTATCCGGTTTATCACTACCATAACGATTCATCGCTTCGGCGTAAGTCAAACGCGGGAAAGGACGAGGCAATTCCACGCCTTTCACAGTTTGGAAAATATTGCAGACTAAACCTTCATTTAATTCGAGGATTTCTTCCACAGACATGAAACTCATTTCCATGTCCAATTGCGTAAATTCCGGTTGTCTGTCGGCGCGCAAATCTTCATCGCGGAAGCAGCGAGCAATTTGATAATATCTGTCTAAACCCGAAACCATCAGCAATTGTTTGAACAATTGTGGCGACTGCGGCAAAGCGTACCATTCACCCAAATTGACGCGACTGGGAACCAAATAATCTCTCGCACCTTCGGGAGTCGATCGCGTTAAAATCGGTGTTTCAACTTCAATAAAACCGCCAACGTCTTCCAGGTGGCGACGCATAGCTTTGATGACTTGGTGGCGAAGCTGTAAATTGCGACTCATGCGATCGCGCCGCAAGTCCAAATAGCGATATTTCAAGCGCAAATCTTCCCGCACATTTTCATTATCCGCCGTCGAAACCTGAAACGGTAACTGTTTACGAACCGCATTCAACAATTCAATCTCATCAGCATAAATTTCCACTTCACCCGTAGGCAATTTAGGGTTGAGGGAATCTGCGGGGCGGCTGGTGACTCTACCTGTAATTTTCACCACGTATTCGCCGCGCAAAGCCTCAGCCCCGTGATAGGAGTCTGGCGTGCGTTGAGGATCGCTGACAATTTGCACAATACCCGATCGATCGCGCAAATCCAGAAAAATCACCCCGCCATGATCGCGGCGGCGATCCACCCATCCGTAGAGGGTGACAGTTTGTCCGATGTGTTCGCTTCGCAGTTCGCCGCAGTAGTAACTTCTCATGGTTCGGGGTTATGGACTAAAAATAAAACTTTCTAATTATAGCGCTTAGTGACCGAGCAAATTCGGACACGGCAATGCCGTCTCCCTACCCCAAAATAACATTGTAGGGACACGGCACTGCCGTCTCCTAATTTCCGGTAATATTCAGCGAAAATTGTGCAAGATTTGAGTTTAATGCTTCTTGTCAAAAAACTTGGTTAGCGCACTCCACGCAGACTTAGCAGTTTCTCCCAAACGAGTGCCGATCGACTCAATTTCCCCAACCACAACGTGCCAATTCTTTTCAGATTCCTTCTGAATGTGGTCAACAGCTTGTTCAATGCGATCGCGTTCGATAAACTTATTTTGTTCTACCGCTTCTCGCGCTTGGCGCACCGCTTTCAAATAAGCCTCGCGGCTGATTTCACCGGCATCTTGTACCTGTGATTGGGCGCGAGTTTTAATCGCATCAACCACCAGCCAATTTTTCTCAGCTTCCTTTTGAATTAGCCCCACCGCATCTGTCATTCTTTCTTTGGCGTGAGTCTTATTTTTAGCAAGGGCTAACTGCGCTTTCTGCACAGCTTTCAAGTAAGCCTCACGGGTGAGATCCCCCGCTGCTTGTACTTCTGCTGCTGCGCGTTTTTTGATCGCTTCAAATAATACGGCAGTTTCGGCGATCGCCTCATCAGTCGCATCGGGCATCTCCTTTTTGACGATCGCAGTCGTTTCGGGAGTTACATCTATAATTGTTTCTTCAGTCATATTTGGATCTGTCATTTTAATTGTCTCCTTTTGTAGTTTGCAGAAGCGGACTTTGTATGTGTAACGCCAGAATTCATTCTGGCATTTAAGACTGAGATTAAAAACTTTGTCCTATTCTACTACATTTTATCTACCAAAGTTGAGTTCATGTGTAGGATACCGCCAACTTGCAGGTACGGTTTAGCGAACTAAAATTTTCAATAAGTAGATACACCTAAAAAATACAACAAACTTTTTGCATAAGTCTTTGATTGATAGAACAACCGCAGATGTTAGGCAGATAAACACAGATGCAACGCAGATAATTTCAAGATATTTTGTGACTTATGCAACAAGTCTAACATCAAGAAACCCCGTTCCTCAATACTATAAAAGTTTGAAGCTTCACCCCTGCAATTTTCCGACTACGAATCTCCAACGTTACTCGAATATAACAAATGGTGACATTTCTGAGCCTGCTGCCAAGATTCAGGAAACTTGTATTGAGATAAGAGGATATCTTCGAGCGCAACTTTCATCTGATGTGCGCAGATATCCAGTGGCACTTTGCCTATACCCGTACCCATGCCGGGGATAGCGATAGTTCCAATGATATGTTTGACTGGAGTTCCGTCTGGAACCGTGCCAAATTTTACGAGAGTTAAAATAGCACGAGTTGCCAGATAGACATTTACTGTCTCTGTTAAAACTGTGGGAACTCGCATTGTTGGAACAGCAATTAAATAGGGAACTTCAGCATGATCTGTATTTACAACTTCTGCCATGCCTACTAATAGTTCGCCGTGATGACGAGTCTGAATTGATTTTTGCAATCGTTCTTGAACGTGACCTCCAAAATATTCTAAAATCTTTAAATCTAAGCCACCATCCATGAAGCCAAAACTATTTGTCGGACTCACAATTGCATCGCATTTCACATCAAAGATTGAGCCGCGATGTATCTTGACATTTTCAATATTGCCGCAAGTGCTTTCCCATGCTCTAACCAAATCATCGTCTGTGCTAGCCAGTACAATCTGCATAAATACTCTCTATCGGTTTTAATTGCGAACAGCTAGATCAATCGCTAATTTAATCATACAATAGTTTAGATGAGTCCGCTCAATCTAAAATCTAAAATCTAAAATCTAAAATCCTTTGATGCTGCAAGACTCGAATCTCCGCCATCCGATCGCAATTAGTTTAGGTGCCGTTGCCGGCGCTTTGAGCCGCTATTATATCACCTTGTGGTTTGCCAATCGCTTCGGCACGGCTTTTCCCTACGGAACTTTTTTTATTAACATCACTGGTTGCTTGGCTATGGGATTTTTTATCACCCTCACTTTTGAACGAGTCCCTGCTATGCCCTCGGAAGTACAGTTAATGGTAGCAACGGGCTTTTTGGGGGCTTATACTACTTTTTCAACTTACGGTTTAGAGACAAATGTCTTGTGGCGCGATCGATCTTACACCTTGGCGACTTTTTACTGGGCCGGTAGTGCCATACTAGGAGTTATATCTGTTCAGTTAGGTGTGGTTTTAGCCCGCCTAGGAAAATAGATAAAATAAGAGTAAATAATCTCAATTATCGCTGATTGATTGGCTATTGATTAAATTAATTCCTAATCTAAAAGCTTAGTTTTTTGATAAAATTGGATTTTGGCGATCGCCACTCATTTCCGCTTTAATTGATATCTGGCAGATTTTACCGATTCTCGGCAACAGGTCTTGCTAAAAATGACTTTATGGGGTATAGCTATGGGAACCCTTGAATCAATTTTAAGACCGCCCGACGCGGACTCATGCCTGCGCACAAATATCAGTTGTGCGTTTTCGAGAGTTTTTTGCTAATGACTAATCACCAATAACTACTAAGTAATGACTAATTTCAACCTAAATTTAAACACATAGGAGGTTTAGTTGTGATACTCAAGACAGCAACAGAGTGCCTCATTACCTTAGAAGGTGTCAGCAAGGCTTACCAACAACCCAACGGTCAAAAAATATCTATTTTAGAGCCCATTGACTTAGAAGTGCGATCGGGCGAAATAGTAGCTTTGCTCGGCCCTTCCGGTTCAGGAAAATCAACATTAATGCGGATGATTGCCGGACTAATCCCACCCAGCAACGGTCAAGTTCTCTACCACAATCGTCCTTTAGTCGGCTTGAATCCTGGAGTAGCAATTGTCTTTCAAAACTTTGCGCTGTATCCCTGGCTGACGGTACTAGAAAATGTAGAATTAGGATTAAAAGCTAAAGGAGAATTGCGCGAACCGCGCCGACAAAAAGCCTTGCGGATGATAGATATTATCGGTTTGGACGGATTTGAAAATGCTTATCCGAAAGAACTTTCTGGCGGAATGCGGCAGCGGGTAGGATTTGCTAGAGCTTTGGCGGTAGAACCCGAATTGCTTTGCATGGATGAACCGTTTTCAGCTTTAGACGTGCTGACAGCAGAAAACTTGCGGTTTGAGTTATTAGATTTGTGGCTAGAAAAAAAAATTCCGACTAAAGCTGTGTTAATCGTAACTCACGGGATTGAAGAAGCGGTCATTTTAGCCGATCGCATTGTAGTCCTCGGCCGCAACCCGGGGCGAATTCGCGCCGAATTGACGGTGACTTTGCCGCACTATCGCGATCGCAAAACAGCCGAATTTCAAGCCCTCGTAGACCAAGTATACAAAATTCTGACGAATCCAGAGTTAAGCTGCGAAACCGTGGCTGCACCTACCGCAAGTGCCACTACTGTGTCTCAACCTGAACCAGCGCCCAGTGCTAAATATCAATCTCTACCGCAGGTGCGCATTGGTGCGATCGCAGGTTTGTTGGAACTCTTGGAAGATCGCAAGGAAAAAGACCTTTATCGCCTTGGTCAAGAATTAATGTTAGAAGTTGACGACCTTTTGCCGATCGTGGAAGCCGCCAAATTAATGGAATTTCTAATAATCCAAGAAGGCGATCTCCTGTTAACGCCCGTTGGTATTCAATTCATTGCCGGCGGAATTGACCAGCGAAAACAAATTGTTCGCGCCCAAATTCTCAGCAATATTCGCCTCGTACAGCAAGTTTCTCGAATGCTTCAAGTCAAGCGGAATCACCGCATTTCTGAAGAGTTAATTTTGGATATTCTCGAAGCCCATTTTAGCCCCGAAGAAGCAATGCGACAATTGAAAACTGCTATTGATTGGGGACGTTATGCGGAGTTATATAGCTACGACGAACCTGGCGGCGAAATATTCTTAGAATCTGAAGATAAAGATGAGTAGTCAGTTGACAGTTGACAGTTGACAGTTGACAGTTGTCATTAAGTAGTCATTGGAAAACAACAATAGTATTTGGTAGGGGCGGGTTGAGCTTCAGAATCCATGATAAAAGCCAGTTGATCGAGGCAAAACCCGCCCTCCCCATCTAATATTTATTTGTACCCACCTACTTAGTTACCAATTACCAATTACCAACGCCCAATGCCCAATTCCCAATAACTAATTCCCAATAACTAATTATTATGACAAGACCTCTAACACCTGCTAATAAAGCTTTAGAAAGATCGGCTTGGACTTGGCAAGACGGCTTGCTGATTCTAGCAATCTTCTCTCTAATTTTCGTAATAGTCCAAACAGCTTCTCAATTCACTGGTGACTATAACCCTACTTACAAAATTGAAACAACGCTAAGCGTCTTGCCAATATATACAGCCCAAACTCTTTTACGGATGGCAGCCGCTTATTTTTTATCACTACTATTTACGCTAGTCTATGCTTATTCGGCTTACCGATCTCCCTTAGCAGCAAAAATTTTAATTCCCTTGTTAGACATTTTGCAATCGATTCCAGTTTTGTCTTTTTTGCCGGGAGTTGTTTTAGCGCTAGTTACGCTATTCCCCGGTCAAAAAATTGGCGTAGAACTCGCATCGATTATCCTGATATTTACTGGGATGACTTGGAATATGACTTTTAGTTTCTATCAGTCACTTTCCGGTATTCCGCAAGAACTTAAGGAAGCTGCTCAAGTTTATCGGCTCAATGCTTGGCAGCAGTTTTGGACGTTAGAGTTGCCGGCTGGTGCGATCGGGCTGGTGTGGAATAGCGTCATGTCAGTGGCAGGCGGCTGGTTCTTTTTGATTGCGATCGAATCTTTTACCTTGGGTGACAAAAACTTTAATTTACCCGGACTCGGTTCTTATTTGGGCAAGGCTGCCAATGAAGGGAATTTTGGGGCGATCGGCTGGGGTTTAGCAGTATTAGTTGGTGTGATTATAGCCATAGATTTTTTGATCTGGCAGCCTTTGATTGCTTGGGTAGAAAAGTTCAAATATCAAGCCGTGGAAGCTACCAATGTACCGCAGTCAAAGGTGTTAGACTTTTTAAGGCGATCGGCGACGCTGCGGGTGTTGAAGTCGCGCATATCGCCCGTAGGCGACAGTTTCGATCGCTATGTGGCAAGAGGTTTTGCACCTGCTAATTTACCAACAAGTCCTCGCCGACAAAGCCTGATCGGAAATTGGATAAATTGGCTGTTTCTCAGCGGGTTTGCCCTCATTGTCCTCTGGGGTACTTGGGAAGCGGTGATGCTGCTCAGGTTGCTGAGTATGTCTGACTGGCAAAAGGTTGTGGGAGGTGCATTTTTCACGGCTTTGCGAGTTATTTGTGCGTTATTTTTATCGCTGTTATGGACTGTACCGCTCGGAGTGGCGATCGGTCGAAATCCGCGTTTAGCTCAGATTTTGCAGCCATTAGTGCAAATAGCCGCTTCTGTACCAGCAACGGCTTTATTTCCCGTATTGCTGCTAGGTTTAATTCAGGCTGGAGGCGGCTTGCAAATTGGTTCAGTGGCGCTGATGATGTTGGGTACAATGTGGTATTTGCTATTTAATGTGATTGCGGGAGCTCAATCGATACCTTCGGAGTTATTTGAAGCAGCACAAGTTTACAAACTTTCCTTAATTCAGCGCTGGAAAACTTTAATCCTACCCGGGATTTTCCCTTACTTAATCACAGGAATTATTACGGCGGTTGGCGGTGCTTGGAATGCGAGTATTGTCAGCGAATACGTGCAGTTTAAAGGTGAAATAATTAGAACAAGTGGTTTAGGTGAGACGATTTCTGAAGCAACAGCATCAGGCAATTTTCCTTTGCTTTTAGCGGCTACTTCTGTGATGTCATTGCTGGTTGTATTGACTAACCGTTTGGTGTGGCGGCCGCTTTACCGTTTGGCACAAGAAAAATATCAATTGTTGGTTTAAGCTCGCTGGTAATAAGCTGTTCTGCATTTAAATTGTATGTTAAAAAAAATCAAACAATGAGTGGAGTGGGCGGGAGAGCCTGCCCTGAATATACAATTTAAATGCGTGACAGAACCAGTGTGTGGAGTAGTCACCGCCCGAGTTTATTGGGAATCCCTTCGCAGCCGCCCGGAATAGTATCTCTCGACTTCGATCCGCACCAAGAGCAACAGTAGTGTCGTTGCTCGTCCGATAGTCGCTTGACAGCGGTAAAATCAGCGCGTTCAACTACAGCGCCAGTATGTTCACCCGTGGTGTAATTGGGAAATTCCGTGCGGCTGCGGGGAGATGCAGTTTCTACCGAACCATAAAATAATGTAGCGCCTTTCATGTCGGCGCGAGCGAGATTTGCGTCGTACAAGACAGCGCGCGAGAGGTTGGCTTTGACTAAATCGCACTTGTTGAGATTCGCCCGCACAAGGTTGGCTTCGCTCAAATCAGTCCACCGCAAATCAGTGCCAGCCATGTCAGCACCCGCTAACATCACATTTAAATCGATGACGCGGATGCCGTGATCTCTGTCTTCAGCGTAGCCGCCATTGCCGTCAAGGATGGGGCGGCCTAAAAGCCGATCGCGCTTCAAAGGAGTAACCAACCTCGACTGCGACAAAAACCGCAGAATTTTCGCTTTACCTTCAGCATCCACACTGCTCATAATCGCAGCCGTGCGACCTTCGGCGATCGCCCTTTCCTGCGGCCAATCTTCCAAAAATCCTTGCTCATCAAGGGCTAAATCGGACACCCCTTGAAAATAAGCATCAATTGTTTGCTGCTGCGTAATTCTGTTTTGCTGAATCGTCAAATCTTTCGAGATCACATACTGCCGCCAAGCCACATAAACGCCCAAAATCGCGATCAAAATTTGACCCAAAGCGCCGACGACTTCGCCTACTGCTCCCACCGCATCCCAGTTAATCTGAATATTGCGGCTTCCCGGTTCGGTATTAGTACCGCTGAGAATCAGCAAGCCAACTATCCCCGTTAACAGCCCGAAGCTAGAGACGATTAGGGTGCGCCAAGTCGGAGGGATGAGCTGCGTCCAAACTTTGCCCCAATTGGGCCACATCATCCGCAGGGCGATCGCGATCGCGAAAATCGCACCAAACAAACCGAGCCACACGACATCAATGGCTAGCCCTATAATCATGGCTGCGATCGATCCCAAGATCAACACCGAAGCCGATAGCTCAGTATTCGTTTGTGGTGGCTGGAGTGGCGCAAAAACGTTACGACTTGGAGGAGGCGGCGGCAGCGGTTTTGTCGATTTAGCAGTAGCGACGATTGTCGCTGATTCTGGCGGCACAGCAGGGGTCGCACCGTTGAGATTTTCTACAGTCACGTTGGACTCAGGAGGATTGGGTTGAGAAGAGTTTGATTCTGGTGTCATGCGTTGAGGCAAATTCTAATTTTGGTCGATCGCTAAAACGATTTTAACTAACTAAGTAGGATTCTAGATAGCATTACAATAGAAATATCCAGTTATTACACTCAAAGAGGTAACATAATATGACCCTGGTACTCCCCAATCTTCAAGGCAAACAAATGGGTCAAGTAATCACTACAATCACCGTCACCAATCGCATCGATCAAGTTCTCGCTGAGCGCGGGTTCATTTCTGCGGGTGAAATTCGTTCATTCACTCTCGACAAAGTTCTAGTCGATACCGGAGCCACTCTGCTTGCCTTACCAGCGCCCATTATCAGCCAGTTGGGTTTAATCCAGCTTGGAGAAACCAATGTAGAAACTGCTGCGGGAATCAGAAAAGGGCGGATATTTCAAGATATTATGCTGGAAGTTGAAGGGCGACAAGCGGTGTTTGACTGCCTGGAAATGCCCGAGGGAGTTGATGCAGTTTTGCTGGGGGTAATTCCGATGGAAAGACTAGGCTTAGAACCAGATTTAAAAAATCGACGGTTGCGAGTATTGCCGATGAACGAAGAGCAAACATATCTGATGCTTTAATTTATCCGTCTTCAATAGATTTGAAAGAGAATTGAGGAGCGGAATTATCTCTGACCAAACAGCCCAGAAATATACAATTAATTGCACTCAAAAAGCTAACATAATATGACACTCGTACTCCCAAATCTGCAAGGCAAACAAATGGGTCAAGTTCTGACAACAATCGCCGTCACGAATCGCATCGATCTAGTTATGGCAGAACGAGGCTTCATTTCTGCTGAAGAAGTTCGCTCTGTGACGATCGATAAAGTTATTGTCGATACCGGAGCGACACTGCTTTCCCTGCCAGCTCTCATTATCAGCCAACTTGGTTTAAAACAAGTAGGAGAAAGAGATGTAGAAACATCGGCTGGCATCAGAAAAGGTCGATTTTTTGCAGGTGCTCAGATTATTATAGAGGGAAGAGAAGGGAGATTTGATTGTTTAGAATTGCCCGAAGGCGTTTCCGCTGTTTTGCTGGGCGTGACTCCAATGGAAGAACTAGGTTTAGAACCAGATTTGAGAAATAGACGGCTGCGAGTATTGCCGATGAACAGTCAGCAAACATATCTGATGAGTTAGCCGATCCGTTCGTAGTTAGGACTTTAGTCCTTCTTAAAAATTTCACAAGAAAAAACTAAATTCCTAACTATCAGACCTTTTTATATAAAAGTTTTTGCTTGCCATAAATAATTGGTTTAAAGTCCAAAGCCCGATCGGTAAAATTCAAAAAAGACGATTCATTAATCATCTTGCTTCTTTTGTTAACTAGACAAGATTGCAAAAATAACTTCCAATCCTGAAATTATCTGCGTTTATCTGTGTTTATCTGCCTTACATCTGCGGTTTCTGCATCAATCAAAGATTTATGCAAGAGGTCTACTGTCTACTGTCAACTGTCAACTGAATGAAATCTAGCGAGCCAAGTAAGCCTTAACTAAATACACGCCAACCGTCCCCAGAATCACAACAATTATTCCTAAAAGCAACTCCATACTAAACCTTTGAGCATTACCCAAAGCTACAAGAATTTGTTGCCGCACCACAAAGGCAAACAGCCAACAAACCTCCGCTTTCAGCCAAACCAAAAGGCTTCGCCCAACCAGATATTGCCGACGGGCATTCTCCGAAGTAATCGGTACGGGATATTTTAAAGTATGCGGATAACGAGATACCGCAGTTAAAACCCCAAAAATAATGGCAGCAATCGCCGGCATTATCCAAATCGTCACTTTGTCGCCCCAAGCATCAGCCAGCCCAGAAAACCCGAAATGAATCGGAATTCGATCGGGCAAAACCTCCCAAAACTGTACAATGAGCAAAATCGACAGTAAAATTGCGATCGCCCCTGCGAGCTCTACCACCACTAAAGCAGGCGAAAACCCCAGAAAAATAATCGGCCGTTGGTTTGGTGCGTTTCCAGTCATGGCTACCTGAAATTAGATTAATATTGAAAATAATAGTATTGGTTCCAATTTCATCCCCAACAGCTTTCGTTGGGGATTTCCCAACATCCCGCGAGGTTTTATGACGGTTCAGGTTTTGGTGGAAAAGAAAAAGTTAGAAAAACCGCCTCTAACAATATACACATTAGGCGATCGCGTCCTGCGACAGCCAGCAAAGCGCGTTAAAAGCGTCGATGCAGAAATTCGGCAGCTCGTACGAGAAATGCTGCAAACGATGTACAGTGCTGAAGGCATCGGTTTAGCAGCTCCTCAAGTTGGAGTGAACAAACAAGTCATCGTGCTTGATTGCGAACCGGACAATCCCGAAGCACTCCCGTTGGTTTTGATTAACCCTACTATCAAAAGTACCAGCGGTGAAGTCTGTATCTTGCAAGAAGGGTGCTTGAGCATTCCGGGAGTCTATTTAGAAGTCAAACGCCCAGAAGTCATTGAACTGTCTTATCGTGACGAATACGGCCGTCCTCAAACCCTGAAAGCGACTGAATTACTGTCAAGGGCAATTCAGCACGAAATGGATCACCTCAACGGAGTGCTGTTTGTAGACAGAGTAGAAAACAAACTGGCACTGAATGAAGAATTAGTCAAGAACAAATTTTCGCCAAAGGCAGTAAAATCAGTATGATGGCAGGAACTCCGAAAAGTGGTTTATTGTTAGCTCTTTCGTGCATTACGGCGATCGCAGCAGTCGGCTCAATCTTTGAGCTATCTTCGGGAGAAGCTCAACTCGGTAATTTAGTTACGGGTATCATCCTCGCGCTCAGCATACCGCTAACAGGTATATTTTTCTATGCAGCCGTTCAGGATGCCAGAGCAAATTTATGATTAGTTAGCAGTTATTTGTTAAGAGTTATTTGTTGTTGGTTAAGAGTTATTTGTTGTTGGTTGTTAGTTGTCTGTGAACATAATTAATAATCAATAACCAAACGCATAAGACGGAAGTCACTGATACACGGATAGGTGTTTTTTTCCTTCTTAATTGTCAATAACTAATAACCAATAACTAATAACCAATAACTAATAACCAATAACTAATAACTAATGACTGATGACTAATAACTAATGACTAATGAAATAGGATTTTTGCGACAAGTGCTAATCAAAGGTGCTGCGCAAGTGCAAGTAGAAAAGTACCAGCTTTCTCAAACTCACGAAATTGCGATCGGGCGAGATAGAAATTGTCAAATAGCTTTAGAGTCGATCGCCTATGGTATGGTTTCCCGCCGCCACGCCACAATCCGCCCCCTAGCCAAAGGCACTCTTCCTAGATGGGAAATTTGCGACCTCAGCAGCGCTAACGGAACTTATATCAATGGCATAAAGCTGCAAGGCTGTCAAACATTAGAAATGGGCGATCGCATCAGTCTCGGTATTGACGGCCCTGAATTTATATTTGAAACTCCCCTAAACAAAAACCAAAATCAGCAACAGTTTGCCACAAGAAATCAACGATTTTATAATCCGGGCGAACACGAAGCTCTCACTTTTACTCAATTATTCCCGATCGCCTCCACCGGCAAACAATTAAGCCAAAAAGCTTATCTCTATCCCGGCATTGCCACAGTTATTTGTGTCGTGTCGATGTTCGTAGCAGTGGGAAATTCTGTAGCCTTTAATTTGTTGCTAGCTGCTTACCTTTCCGGCGCAGCTTACTATTTTATATATCAACTATGCGGCAAACACAAGCCTTGGTGGGTATTGCTCGGTTCCGCTGTAGCTACCGTCTTAATTTTACTCAGCCCATTATTGATTGGCTTTATCCTAGTATTTCGAGAAATTTTGCCCGGGCGACTGCCAGTTGAAGGCGAACAAATTAACTTTTTATCTTTCTTAATCAGAATGTTTTTCGGGGCTGGGCTGATGGAAGAATTGCTAAAAGCCCTGCCAGTTTTGGGCGCGATGTTGCTGGGGAATTGGCTGCGCAATCCGTGGCGCGATCGCATTGGCGTCTGGGAACCTTTAGACGGAATACTATTAGGAAGTGCCTCGGCAGTTGGCTTTACACTATTAGAAACCTTGGGACAGTACGTTCCCAATATCATTCAAAATATCACCCTACAAGCCGGGCCAGAAGCGGCTGAATTAGTAGGGTTGCAGTTGCTAATTCCCCGAATTTTGGGTTCCGCAGCCGGGCACATGGCTTACAGTGGCTATTTCGGATACTTTATCGGTTTAAGCGCTCTCAAACCAAGGAAACGCTGGCAAATTTTGGGCGTAGGTTATTTCAGCGCTTCGGCACTTCATGCTTTATGGAATGCGTCTGGAACCGTCAGTGTGCTATTGCTGGCTATGGTGGGAGTTTTGTCCTATGCGTTTTTGGTAGCAGCGATTTTGAAAGCCAGGGCTTTGTCTCCGAATCGCGATCAAAATTTTGCAACTCGGATATCTTCTGAAAATTGATTGCTGACTACTTAATCTTGGTGCATCTCACTTTTGAAGAGGGCGAAGCATGACCGCATATAAGTTATTAGTTATAATCTCATATTTACGGAGGTCATGCTTCGCCCCTACAGATATATTTGCTCGCATATGCACCTGCTTAATTGTTAACAGCCGCACGCGTCAAGCTGCCACTTTTTTCTGGTGTTTCAACCAGCTTAAACCTGCCAATGCTAAAGCTGTCCCTGCCATCGTAATTGGTTCGGGAACTGGTTCGGCTGCGGTATCCACTAGGGTGTAAGAAACCTTCGCATCGTTGATAATTGTACGTCCGTCTATGGCAAGAACACGCTCCCTGTTGCTAATTATTGTCTCACCATACCCCGAGAAATAAGATGGCCACATACCAAGACTGCTCGACCCGTTGCTAGATATAAACCAAGATGCCCTCCTGTCATATTTGACGTAAAAAGGCCCTCCTGGTACGTCGGGAAGATCAATTTCTCTAATCTCTCTTTCGTAGTTGCCTGTTTGCAGTCCGCGAAAATCGCCTTCAAAAAATAAAGCTATAGCCCCTGCTAAATCGTAGTAATTTCTAGAGGCAGAGGCCGTGGCAAAAGTGTTAAATCTTCCCTCACCAACTGCAAGTTTTTCAGATCCTATTCCTGTCAGTGAGGAATTACTCAACTTGAAAAAACCACTACCTCCACCCCGTTCCACTTGAAAATTGTAGGTGAGGACGGCGGCTTGTGCTTTGTCAGTACCTGCTAAGGATAAAACTGCAAAACTTAACATTGTGCTGGCGATCGCACTTCCCAATCTCTGCCTTTGTTTCTGATTCATCGTCTGCCTCATCAGATTTTATTTAACTGTATTCGATCGCACAAAACGATCGCACGTAACTATCCGAATTCTTAACATATGCGCGGATTTGTGTGGTTCCGATGCGGAGGGCGATCGAGCGCGCTTCGTGGCATATTTCATCAATTTTGTCAATATCCAATTAATAGCAATTTTATTTGATTCCTTCTGCCGTCTGCCGTCTGCCTTCTGCCCTCTTCCTTTAAAAACCTTCTGCCTTCTCTTAGAAATTCTTCACAAATAGTTTGACTGTGGTACTATCTGGATGGCTGTGAGTAGCTGAAGGAAGCCAAAAGGCTTGATTCCTGTGGTGGTGGAGGAGAATCCAGGAGTGCTAGATAGGATGTCATTGGGATACGGAAATGTTTTCGGCCAGCGAAGTCAACCCGAACCCCTTCGCATTGGGGTAATTGGGGTTGGCAATATGGGCCAGCACCACACGCGAGTTCTGAGCTTGCTAAAAGATATCGAGCTCGTGGGTGTTTCAGATATAAATGTAGAGCGGGGAATTGATGTAGCAAGCAAATACCGGGTTCGCTTCTTTGAAGACTACCGAGATTTGCTTGCCCACGTAGATGCAGTTTGCGTCGCCGTTCCAACTCGCCTGCACCACGCTGTGGGGATGTCTTGTCTCCAAGCGGGAGTTCACGTTTTAATTGAAAAACCGATCGCCGCTAGTATTGCTGAAGCCGAATCTTTGGTCAATGCGGCTGCTGAAGCCCACCGGATTTTGCAGGTGGGTCATATTGAGCGCTTCAATCCAGCTTTTCAGGAACTCGGCAAAGTGCTGAAAACTGAAGAGCTACTGGCATTGGAAGCTCACCGGATGAGTCCTTATTCCGATCGGGCAAACGACGTATCGGTAGTTTTGGATTTAATGATCCACGACATCGATTTGCTTCTGGAATTGGCAGATTCCCGTGTGGTGAAGCTGACAGCCAGCGGCAGCAGGGCCTCAGATTCAGGTTATTTAGACTACGTGACAGCGACGTTGAACTTTGCTAACGGCATTGTGGCCACTTTGACTGCGAGCAAGGTGACGCACCGCAAACTTCGTTCAATAGTGGCTCATTGCAAGAATTCTCTGACAGAGGCAGATTTTCTCAACAACGAAATCTTGATTCACCGACAAACAACCGCTAATTACGTGACAGATTACGGTCAGGTGCTTTACCGTCAAGATGGGTTGATCGAGAAAGTTTACACCAGCAATATTGAACCGCTCCACGCAGAATTGGAGCATTTTATTAATTGCGTGCGGGGTGGAAATCAGCCTTCTGTTGGGGGAGAACAAGCTCTGAAAGCTCTACGGCTGGCGAGTTCGATCGAGCAAATGGCTCTCGACGGTCAAGCTTGGTATCCGAAAGAGCTAGAGCCTACTTTGCAAGTTAATTAGATCGAGACAAATTATGTCGTTTCCGGGTGCTTCTACAGTTTGGGTTTGTTGTTTGGAAAGTTAGGTAGCTGTGCCCGTGCAACCGGATTCGATATTACAATTTCTCCCAAACAAGAACGGCTATTTGATAACTGATAGTTTGGCTAACGAGCTGATTACCTTGAGGATTGAGGTGAATGCTATCTCGATACAAATTTGGCAGTTCCGTCGCTGAATTAAAAATAGGAAGAAAATCTATGTAAGTAATTTTCTCACTTTCGACGAATTCGGCGAGACGCAATCGAGCCTTGACTTCCCAGTCAAAAGGGCCCGGCTCGCCGAATTCGTGCCGTTTGGGCGTGAGGCTCAGCAAAAACTGAATGTTGGCTCTTGCTGCTTCGGTATTGATTTGGCGAATGGCTTCTAAGTTGAGGCCGACTAAATCGCCACTTTCTGCTGGTGCTAACAATTGGCTCCCGAACCGTGGCAGTAGATAGCGACTCAATAGCTCTACTGTAGCTAACACGGGTTGGCGATCGGGATAAGATCGATCGCGCCCAACTACCGCACTATTCGGAGCTGATCCAAACAAATCGTCCGTATTCAGCAGCAACACCAAAACTTCTGCCCCGAAAAGGCCGAATCGTTTAATGTAAGCAAGTTGATTCCTCGGCCCCCAAGAATTGGCTGAGCAGTTGAGAACTTCAGATTCGGAATACTTGACTTTTGAATACAGTTGTGAATTGGTTGCCAGATTTGGTAGTTGCCGCCTCAACTGCCGAGTCATGATTTCTGATATGGTGTCTGTCTGATTAGTCCACCAACCGCCATTAGCAACGGAATCTCCCAACAGCAAGACGCGCAGAGTTTCGGGAAGGGGAAGTGGGGCGATCGAGGGCGATCGCATCGAATACTGGTTAATCTCAATCCAGTTGCGCAAACGGCGCACCCTCTGGGAAGGCGCCAACAGATAGCCACACTCCGCATCGGCAATGTAAATCAAGGGATTGCCAAAACCTAACAGCACGCGCAACAACACTTCCAGCACTGTCAACAATCCTGCGATCACAGCCAAAATTATGAGTGCAATTTTCAAGAATTAACCTCGATCGAAAACCAAAAAATGCTGCTGAATTAGGGGTTTTCACAACTTAGTTGCCCGATTGAGTCAACCGAATCGACCCCGTGCATATAGAATTCTAAAATATACCGTCAAAATTCGCCGTCAGCCGTCAGTCAACTTGGTGGTTTCAGGAAACCCGTGGACTTAAAACAAATATTCAAAACGCCGAATCCCATAATCGGTGTCGTACATCTACAGCCTCTACCAACTTCTCCCCGCTGGGGCGGGAACCTCAAAGCTATTATCTCAAGAGCCGAGCAAGAGGCTACAGCGCTGGCTTCTGGCGGCGCAAACGGTATCATAGTTGAGAACTTTTTCGACGCTCCTTTTGCCAAAGACAGCGTAGATCCGGCTGTTGTGAGCGCGATGACTCTAATAGTCGAGAGGCTAACAAATCTGGTGACTTTGCCGATCGGCATCAACGTCCTGCGAAACGACGCCCACAGCGCGATCGCCATCGCCTCCTGCACAGGAGCCCAATTCATCCGAGTCAACGTCCTCACCGGCGTCACGGCCACAGATCAAGGCTTAATCGAAGGCCAAGCTCACCAGCTACTGCGCTATCGGCGAGAATTGGGCAGCGATGTCAAAATATTAGCAGACGTGTTAGTCAAGCACGGGCGACCCCTAGGCAGCCCCAACTTGACCACAGCCGTCTCTGAGACGATCGGACGCGCCTTAGCCGATGCCGTAATCCTCTCCGGCTGGACAACCGGCAGCCCTCCCAATCTCGAAGACTTGGAACTTGCAAGTGCAGCAGCGGCCGGAATTCCAGTTTTCATCGGCAGTGGCGCGTCGTGGGAAAACATTTCCACTCTCATGCGGGCGGCTGACGGCGTAATTGTCTCAAGTTCCCTGAAGCGAAACGGGCGCATCGAACAACCGATCGATCCGATCCGCGTCAGTCAGTTTGTAGAAGCAGCCCGTCGCGGCTTGGTAGAAAAAGAGGAAAATAGTCAGGTTAACGGTGCTGGCCATCAAGCATCTGAACTAGGAAAAGTAACAAGTAAAATTGGGAAAGGATAATTTGTTAGTTGTTAATTGTTAGTTGTTAGTTGTTAGTTGTTAGTTGTTAGTTGTTAGTTGTTAGTTGTTAGTTGTTACGATTACAACAAATAACAAATAACAAATAACCAATAACCAATAACCAATAACCAATAACCAATAACCAACAACCAACAACCAATAACAAATAACCAACAACCAATAACAAATAACCAACAACCAATAACCAAATAGAAAAATGATTCGCCGACGTTCAACCCCTTGGATTCATCGCTGGTCTAGGACTGTGATGGGAGCGATCGCAGCCATCGGCGTCGTAGAAACAGCCTATCTCACGATCGCTAAATTCACGACAGGCTCGGTCATTTGTCCCACCAGCGGCTGCGACAAAGTTCTCAACAGTCCCTACGCTACTGCCTTTGGCACAGTACCTTTAAGTTTGTTAGGCTGTCTGGCTTACCTGAGCATAGCAATTCTGGCATTCGCTCCCAAAGCTGTAAATCCCGACACCAACAAAGGACTACACTCTCAACTGGAAAAATGGACTTGGCAAGCCCTATTTATCATCACCGCTGCGATGGTAATTTTCAGTAGCTATTTAGTGTATTTGATGGCTTTTGAAATTAAGGAACTGTGTATTTACTGCATTAGTTCCGCCGTATTTTCGCTGTCACTGTTTGTGCTAGTGCTAGTCGGCCGCGAGTGGGAAGATATCGGGCAATTGGTGTTTACAGGCATTTTGGTGGCGATGGTAAGTTCGATCGGCGCATTGGGACTTTACAACAGCGTCAGCGCGCCTGCTGCTTCTGTCTCTACCCCAGGAATTGTACCCCCTGTCGTCACTACCACCTCCGCGCCCGCACAAATTGCTTTAGCCCGCCATCTCCGACAAATCGGCGCTAAAGAATACGGCGCTTACTGGTGTCCCCACTGTCACGATCAAAAAATGCTGTTCGGCAAAGAAGCAGCCAAAATAATTGATTATTTTGAATGCGATCCGAGGGGGCAAAATTCCCGCGCAGAAATTTGCCAAGCTGCTGCTGCAAATGTTAAAGGTTTCCCGACTTGGGAGATTCAAGGTCAGTTTTATTCGGGGACGCAAACTTTGGATAAACTCGCTGAGTTATCCGGTTACACCGGCCCACGCAACTTTCAAAATTGATCGAAAAATTTGATATTTTAGATTAATTCTGGTTGCATCGAAATTAATATTACTCGAAATTAGGACACGGCAGTGCCGTGTCCCTACAATTAATCGGGCGCGCCAGAAACGGTACGTGCATTTTCCTCGCTTATCATTACGGGACAGCCGGAATTGAGAGATTTGACTGTTGAATGTTTGAATAATACTGATGCAAGCGGAAACGATATTAGAGAGCAAATTTTAGTTTTTTTTTGCATAAAACATCCTAGTTTTTAACTTGGTTGATATTTGTTTCATGCTGCGAAATTAATCTAATGGAACTATAGCAATCCTAAATCATTACCTAGGTCGCGAACATAAATGTGATTTCCCCAAAATCCATCAGTAGGGACACGGCAGTAGGGACACGGCAGTGCCGTGTCCCTACTGGTAGTACATAGAAAATCATTTAGGATGGTTCTAGAAAGGTTAAATCATCTGACGATGCAACCGAAATCGATCTAAAATTGCGCAGGATTCCTAAAAAAATATGGCGAAAAGCAGAATGCAAAAAAGTATATGGTTTCATAAATTAAGAAGCTCTTAACTGTCTTGGCGGTTGCTATACTAAAAATTAGTTACAGCGAATAAGTTTCAAACAAGTTGTGGGTGTGTAATGCGATCGCTGCGAATAAATACTAGGACTTTGACACAAAAACCCTCACAATTCCGTTTCGGCTTCCAGAGTGATTGTTGGAATGACATATTTTGGTTGAAAAGCCAGTTTATGCCGTTGCAGCCGATCGCCCGCACCGAAAAACCCAAAAATTAGATAATCTAAAGTCTAAAATCTAAAATCTAAAATCGACAGATCGCTCGCCCCCCAGATGTAAAAGCTATACGTAGTAGTAGCTTAAATACTCGACTAGCGAGGTAAAAATCTCAAAAATATGCTAGAAACTATCAAAAAATGGCTCGATGGAGAACGCCGAGTCTTGATTACTGCGAGTGCCGTTGCTAGTACGGTTATTGTACTGCGCTGTTTCGGATTTTTGCAGGCGTGGGAATGGGCTGCTTTCGATCGCTTTGTGCGCTGGCGGCCCGCCGAACCAATTGACTCGCGCATCGCCATTGTCGAAATTAAGGAAGCTGACTTGCAGAAATACGGCTATCCAATTTCGGATGCTGTGTTGGCCCAATTGCTGCAAAAATTGCACGCCCTTAAGCCGCGGGCGATCGGGCTCGACGTTTACCGAGATTTGCCAACTCAACCGGGTAACGCCGAATTGCTCAAAACTTTTAAAACTATTCCCAATTTAATCGGCATTGAGTTGATGCCAGACGAAACCAGGTTGGGAGTTCGGCCACCTCCGGTACTTGACAAGCTCGATCGCATCGGTTTCAACAACGTGATCATCGACGCTGACGGTAAGGTGCGTCGAACTTTGCTTTATGCTTGGCCCGGAGATGGCAAAACTCATGAAAGTTTCGCGCTCAAACTGGCTTTGCTTTACCTCGAACGCGAAGAGATTTCCCCTGAACCAGCCACAGTCAATCCTAAATACTTGCAGTTAGGCAAAGGGGTTTTTCAGCCTTTTCAACCGAATGACGGTGCTTACGTGCGATCGGACAGTCGCGGCTATCAAATTCTCGCTAATCTGCGTGGGCCGATCGGCAGTTTTCGTACTGTATCGATGAGCGATGTGCTTTCTGACAAAGTACCATCAGATTTTGTACGATCGCGCGCTGTGTTGATCGGCTCTACTGCCCCCAGCCTCAAAGACTTTAACCAAAATGCTTACAGTTCCGGTTTGTTTGCTCCTCCTCAGCTAATACCGGGAGTTGAGCTTCAGGCTCATTTTTTGAGCCAAATTTTGAGTGCTGCACTGGACGGGCGCACAGGTATCAAAGTGTGGCCCGAAGCTGCGGAGTGGCTGTGGATTTTACTGTGGTCTTGGGCGGGGGCAAGCGTCAGTTGGAACGTGCGATCGATCGGTCGATCGGCTTGCTGTTTGTTAAGTATCTGTCTAGGCTTGAGTGCCACTTTATACTTAGCCTTTTTAGCCGGTTTGTGGCTGCCGTTAATTCCTCCAATCCTGAGTCTTTTGGGTTCTGGCTGCGCAGTTGTCGGTTATCTAGCTCAGTTGCAAGAAGAATTAAAACGATCTAAAGAATTTTTACAATCGCTAATCGATACAATTCCCGACCCGATTTTTGTCAAAGATCGAAATCACCGCTGGGTGGTTTTGAATCAGGCATATTGTAGATTTATCGGCTATTCTTTAGAAGTTTTAACCAGTCGCACAGACTACGATTTATTTCCCCAAGCCGAAGCCGATATATTTTGGCAGCAAGACGAACTAGCATTACAAACTTACCAACCGCTAGAAAATGAAGAATGTTTTACCGACGCTCACGGAATTACGCACCTGATTTCGACTAAAAGATCCCTCCACAAAGATGCTGCGGGGAACCTATTTTTAGTCGGAGCAATCAGAGATATTACCGATCGCAAACGCCGAGAAGAGGCCCTAGAACAAAAAAATGCTGAACTCACCCACCAAGCCTATCACGATGCCCTCACCGGCTTGCCCAACCGCCAAATGTTCTACCAGTCGCTGCATTCTTCTCTAGAAAGAGCCTCCAGCAATCAGGAATTGATAGCTTTACTGTTTTTAGATTTAGATGGATTTAAGTCAATCAACGATACTCTCGGACACAACATGGGGGATTTGCTCTTAAAAACAGTTGCCATTCGGCTCAAAAAATGCTTGCGCGGTAGCGATATTATTTCTCGGTTGGGCGGCGACGAATTTACAGTCATTTTACCCGCAATTCCCGGCCGCGAGGAAGCTGCCAAAGTAGCTGAAAAAATTTGCGATGCCATCATGCAGCCTTTTATTTTAGAAGAACATACAGTTTTTGTAACTACAAGTATTGGCATTAGTTTGTATCCAATTGACTGTCAAGAGCCAGAGATTTTAGTCAAAAATGCCGATTGTGCGATGTATTCTGCTAAGAAACTAGGGAAAAATCAATATCGGTTTTATTAATCGGTCATCTGTCATTAGATACACTTTGAAAAAATATTAGGACTTACACGCAGACTCTACTTGTAGAGCGCTTAAGGCGCGCGCTAGAAATTACACTCAGAATCTACTAAGGAATGAAAATTTAATAACTTACAATTTCTATGCTTCTTGTGGGATGTCTCGCCCGTCCAGAAAAGACAAGATTGCAAAATTCATTTTAATTAAATTTTGTAACAGGCAAGATGCCTGTTCCACAAGAAAAAATGTTTTTTGTGGAACGGGCAGGAAAGCCCGTCCTAGTCATTTTTGCAATCTTGTCTATTGTAAATTTAAAATTGTACATTTTGCTTCGATACCTCTTTCCCCCTCTGGCTCTTCCCCTCTGCCCCTCTGATACCATAGACAATCTAGATGCACAACAGCTTATGATTACAGCCTAGATAAGTTAGAGCTTCTGCGTCCAAAACTGTAAATGTTAAAAAATATTAAAAAACTCATAAACTGAAACCATAAAACAGATTCAAATGACCAAAAAGCCTGGATTTGAAGGGTTTACGTATATTTACTAAAATTAATTAAAGCAAATGTAAAGATATCAGTAGAAATACGGAAGTTGACATATATAATAGGTTATACATGAAGTGCATCTACTTCCGTGATTGGGACAAAACTATGAACACTATGCGTACTTTGATTCAGCTCACAACAACCGCAACTCTGGCGGTCTGCTTGCAAGTGAGTACGATCGACATCGCAAACGCGGCTCGACCTATCAGCAACTCCACAAACAGATCGACCCCCACAGTCTTGAAAGTTGCACAAAGATTCGTGTTGAAAAATCAACAAAAAAAATACGAACCAGATCCCAACGGGAACCCCAAAAGTGACGGTACGGGGACGCGGTAAACCCAATTTTTCAACCTTCTATTCGCCCAGACTTGTACCAATTGGATTGGTCAATTAAAGTATGGCTGCACCAATCCGGCTCAGTCAGAGGATAGTCTACCCGGTAGTGACCGCCGCGGCTTTCCGTGCGAAACGCAGCACTCTTGAGAATTAAGTAGCCAATATCCAATAAATTGCCAACTTCTCCCCAATTTCGCAAAACCAAGCTGTTTTCGGCATCATCTGGGGAAAAATCAATCATTTGTCCTGGCTGCAAATTAAGCAAAGTTTGACTCAAAGGTAAAGAGGCAAATTCTTGCCGCCACATCTCAACTTGGACGATCGCACTTTCCAGATCGCTTTTTCCCCGGCAAATTCCGGCACTTTGCCAGACCAAATTCGGCAATTCGACGCGCAACCTGTCGATCGTCTCAATCTCCTGTTGTGAAATCGATCTTTGCCAGACTTCCGCTGCATCGAACTCATCTGGCAACGCCTTCGACTTTCCACCTTCTACATCAAAAAGTCCCATCTGCGCCCCAAAAACCAGACATTCCAGCAGGGAATTGCTCGCCAAGCGGTTGGCACCATGTACGCCAGTGCTGGCAGTTTCTCCCACCGCGTACAAACCCGGAATCGAAGTTTGGTTAAACGTGTCAGCGACAATCCCTCCCATCCAGTAATGGGCGGCGGGCGTCACGGGCACCGGTTCGGAAAAGATATCAACTCCCCAATCAGCGCACACTTGAATAATATTCGGAAATCTGTAGCGCAGTCGATCGACCGCAATCGGGCGCAAATCTAGCCAAACATGAGGTTCCCCAGTCTTCTGCAAGTGGCGAAAAATAGCGCGGCTAACGACATCGCGAGGGGCGAGTTCCCCGCTGGGGTGAAAGTCAAAGGCAAAGCGATATCCCTTGCTGTCCACCAAATGAGCACCTTCTCCCCGCACGGCTTCGCTGATCAGAAACCTCGGCGCGCCTGCTTTGCTAAGCGCCGTCGGGTGAAACTGCACAAATTCTAAATCTCGCAGCAGCGCCCCAGCCCGCCACGCAATTGCTACCCCGTCCCCGGTACTCACCGACGGGTTAGTCGTTTGAGCAAAAACCTGTCCGCCGCCGCCTGTAGCGAGCACTACGGCGCTCGCACGCAGCCATTTGACTCGGGAGTCGCAAATCGAGCTAATGCCCTGACAGCGCCCAGTTTCGTCTAGCCACAGGCTCAAAGCAAAGGCTGGGGATAGGAGTTCAATGTTTTTGCGGCTCAATACTTTTGCTGTCAGGGTGCTGACAACGGCTTTGCCCGTAGTGTCGGCGGAGTGTAGGACTCGGCGGCGCGAGTGGGCGGCTTCTAGGGTGAGGGCTAAATCTGGGCCGGTGCGATCGAATGCAACGCCCATTTTCACCAGAGAGTCAATGCAGGCTGGAGCTTGTTCGACTAAAAATTTCACTGCGTCCAAATCGCAAATACCTGCTCCGGCAGCCAGTGTATCCTGAACGTGCAGGGCTGCGGAATCTTCAGGGGCGATCGCCGCCGCAATCCCTCCTTGAGCCCAATCGCTGGCAGAAACAGGCAAGATATTTTTATTAATCAAGCCCACATGCAAATGTTCTTTCAGGCAAAGTGCCGTGTATAAACCGGCCGCGCCAGCACCTATCACCAATACGTCAAATTTGTCAGTCATATATCCAGAAGGAAGAAGGAAGTTCGGCAACGGATTCTCTAACGGATGTCGGGAAGAAGGAAGTTCGGCAACGGATTCTCTAACGGATGTAACGGATGTCGGGAAGAAGGAATATAGCGGTTCTCAGATAAATAATGAGGTATGCAGAAACCCTATATTGTCAAGCTTTCTAGGTCACAATTCATATCTCACGTTTTTGAGAAAGGCTATATCTAATAAAATCAATAATTTGAGAAATTTAAAAGGTGCTAACCGCCAAGGTGGTTGCTATGCTAAGCATTCAGGCGATTTGAGATTTTACATTTTAGAATTACTTTTGAAAAATCAAAGGCAGAAGTCATCAGCCTCAGAGAAAAAAATCTTTTCTTTCTGTCTTCTGACGAATGCCTTCTGCCGATCGATGAGAACCAGTTCTACCTAGTCATAAAGACCATTATTCAACCTGGTGTCTCCTTCAATAAACACTGACTCGACATCAGTTACGGTGAATTTGTCCATGTTAGCTTGCAGCACCTTTTTTTGAGGTTCCGTCAAGTTTGAAATGTCCAGTACATCCTCAACTTTTTCGTAAGGAGCATTCTTAATAATTAGTCCAGCTAAAGTGGGATACAACCCTCGAAACTCGCGAAAGTCCCGGACGGCGCTGTTGTTCAAATCAAGTTTTTTGCCATATTCGGTGGCAAGCTTGTCATCGGCGCGATTGGTTCTAACCGGAGCTTCAACAGCTAGGAACGAGGATGATGGCAAGACGATACGGCTTAAGGTTGCCGCGATCGCACTTTGGTCTCCAGCCCATGCAAAGCAGCCCAACACTAAGCTCAATACTGCCAATAGACGACCCAATCGTTTCATGAAGTTTTGTCTCCCAATTTCATACACAGCATTTATGTAGAGACTACCATTTTGCTTATGCCGTTTTTGCAAGAAATCCGCAGCAGGCAGAGGACTGTTAACAAAGTTTACATTGAATTATTGACATCACAGGCGAAATATGATACCGAAGTTGAGGCGATCGGTTAACTTTTGCCCCGCACCCAATTTTTTACCGCTCAAGAACTCTTGCCTTTCGTTTTGAGAAAAGCGTTCAAGTCAGGATAAGTACCGCCGTAAATCACGCTGGGAGTCTCGTAACCCTTCAAAGCAACGGTGTGCTGCTCGAAAGCGTCCTGGGCACCCAATTCCGTTAGGTATTTGTAAGTTGTTTCTCCAACGGCGATATCCTTGCCGAGTTGTTTGGTGCAAGATTCTAAGCGAAATGCTGCGTTTACAGTATCTCCTAATGCGGTGTAGTCCGATCGATCGCTGCTACCAGAATTTCCCACCATTGCATAACCAGTATTGATTCCGGCCCCAACTCGCAGAGGAAAAGGCAGCGGGTAACGACTGCTAAGTTCGTCTGTTGCCTTATGCAGTTGGCTCAAAGCTTGGCAAATCTGCATCATTTCGTCATTGGTAACACCGTCGATTTTGTGGAACCACACGGCCATGATGGCATCGCCGATGTATTTGTCAACCCAACTGCCGTGCTCGCGAATGACGTGTCCTGCTTTGCGGAACCAATTGCCGATGACTTCCGAGAGTAGGGTTTCGTCTAGCTGTCTGGTCAAAACTGTAAAGTCTCGGATGTCCATTACCATGACGCTAATCAGGCTGCGCACCGTCAAAGTCGCCGTAAAATCTTCAGAGTCATTGTCGTGTATTCGATCGAGCCGGCGGCCAGCAGTTGGGTTGTAAAAGTCCAATTCCGTTTGACCAAAAATAATCCGATCGCCATTTCGGAGCGTCACAGGAATACTCACCCGCCGCCCGTTGACAAAGGAACCATTGCGGCTACCCAAGTCGATCAGATAAAACTCTCCCGTCTCCATTTGCTGTAACATCGCGTGATTGCGAGAAATCCAGCGATCGACCAACACAAAATTATTGTCATCATTCCGCCCTACTGTCCAGCAATTACTGCCGGAGAGCGGCAAGTAGCGATTGCCGCTGTCTGTACGAAGTACCAAATGTGGATTGGCTTGCAAAGTCACCACAGCCTTAGAAACAACATCAAGTCAACCGATTTGAGGTTTTCAACTTTAAATTTTAACTTTCCTACGCGGCTCATAACTGAGATTGCCAGTAAAAACCTGAAATCGGCTGTTCTAAAAATTTAAAATAGTTTAGTCGATCGTCGATGCACCGAGCTAACACAGGATTGCCGAACCACAATTTAAGCGCCAGCGAAGGTAGTTATGGCTAGATCATAAGCCAAAGTGTCATATTTTTCACCCCAAAGATATATCTGAGAGTTGAATTTGCTGCTTTTTGCCAAAAATATCGGTTATTCCTGCGACTGTGGCCCCAAAACAACGAGAAAATGGCTGCTATCATCAGACCGAGAATTGTTAAACACAAGGTATCTTTAAGATTTGTTGCCAAACGGACGGTTTTTGAAGATATCGACAAACCCTTTTCCTGGCTGCGGCTATCAATAAATTAGAAACAAGAAAACTTTATGTTGTCAAAGAGAATTTTGCCTTGTCTGGATGTGAAAGCTGGCCGCGTGGTCAAAGGTGTCAATTTTGTCAACCTTCTGGATGCTGGCGATCCGGTAGAAATGGCTCAGGTTTACAATGATGCGGGCGCGGATGAATTAGTATTTCTGGATATTACGGCGACTCACGAAGACCGGGATATTATGATCGATGTGGTGTACCGAACTGCCGATCGAGTTTTTATCCCTTTGACTGTAGGCGGTGGCATCCAATCCTTAGACACGATTAGAAGTTTGTTGAGGGCTGGCGCTGACAAGGTAAGTATTAATTCGGCGGCGGTGCGCGATCCGGGTTTGATTGACAAGGCGAGCGATCGATTTGGCAATCAGTGCATTGTAGTCGCCATAGATGCCCGCAAACGCCAAGATGCGGATAATCCCGGTTGGGACGTGTATGTGCGCGGAGGCCGAGAAAATACTGGCCTAGATGCGATCGTCTGGGCAAAAGAAGCCGAAAAACGCGGCGCGGGCGAATTGCTGGTGACAAGCATGGACTCAGACGGCACTCAAGCGGGCTACGACTTGGCATTAACCCGAAGTATCGCCGAAATGGTGGAAATTCCGGTCATTGCTTCTGGTGGCGCTGGAAACTGCCACCACATCTACGAAGCCGTGACAGAGGGCAAAGCAGAAGCTGCACTGCTGGCTTCCCTGCTGCATTTCGGACAGTTGAGTGTCGGAGAAATCAAGACTTATCTGGCAAAATGTCAAGTTCCCGTGCGGCAGTAATCTGCATTTTTAAGGGCATGGGCCAAACAGGGCATAGTTTCTTTTCTGCCCTCTTCCTGCTTCAAAATATTCCCTGAGAAGGATTTCAAGCGATCGCATTTTCAGATAAAAAGATATTAAGCTTAATTTGAAAAACAGCAACTACGGCTTAATGCCCTTGCTTGTATCAAACTTGAGTTAAAGATTGTGCAGAATTTGAGTAAAATTCAGCCTGTTAACAATCTCAGCGATCAAAATTTGTAAAAATGGAGAATTTTTGTATGTCTTTTATCAATTTCAACCTACCTGTCAACCGTTTAGTTCGTTCTTTGATAACTGTTTGTTTTTGTGCCTTGATGTTTGTTTCTAATGCTTTTCCAGCTTTTGCCGTTATGAGCAGCCCCACCAAAGGTCAAGAGCAACTTTTGGGAATTGAGAAAGAAGCTCAAAAAGCAGTTTTGAAAGACCCCATGTCTATGCAAGAAACTCAGAAAAAAGCTAACGAAGGAATTAATGAAGTTCAGGGATCTGCGGACAGCGAGAAGATGAAAAATCCTTCTAATACAAAGGCTACATCCTTTGAGCAACAAGTCAAAAAGGCTGTTACCAAAATCAAAGATTAACTTAGATAAATTTCCGTGGCATCGAAATTAACCTTATCCAAAATCAGGATACTCAAGATGCCGTGTCCCTACAATATGATTTTGGATTGGGGTAGGGAAACGGCACTGCCGTGTCCTCTCTAGAATATGATTTTTGTGTTCGGAATAGAAATGAACATTATCCAAAATCAGGATACGGCAATGCCGTTTCCCTACAACATGATTTTGGATTGGGGTAGGGAAACGGCACTGCCGTGTCCTCTCTGCCGTATCCTCTCCGGTTAGATACCCGATTTATTGAAGAAGTCGGGTATCTGAGTATATGGATTAAATCGAGTAATAAAGTGGAAAAGATTTGGCACCTTTCGGTTTTACAAAAACTCTTTGTTGTGGCTGTAAGTCCAATTGATCAAATTTGTCTCTAGTCAAATTAGCATTTAATACTTGACCATCATCTAAGGTTAATTCCACCTGAATTTCCCATCCCAAGTGAATCAAGCGACTGATTCTGGCTGGCACTGTTGCACTATTTTCTGTGGTTTCAATTACTACGTCGTGGGGGCGCAAGAAAATCTCCGGGTTGGCTGAGTCAAAGCCGTTGTCTTGAAACATTCTGGAAGTGCTGGGCAAGACATTGACTGGGCCGATAAAACTCATCACAAATGCACTAGCTGGATGGTCGTAAATCTCGGCGGGTGTTCCTACTTGTTCGATTTTACCTTTGTTCATGACGGTAATTCGATCGGCAACTTCCATCGCTTCTTCTTGATCGTGCGTCACAAAGACTGTGGTAACGTGTACCTCGTCGTGGAGTCTACGTAACCAAGCGCGCAAGTCTTTGCGGACTTTGGCATCGAGTGCTCCA
This sequence comes from Oscillatoriales cyanobacterium PMM_0080, assembly GCA_949127775.1. GTDB lineage: Bacteria > Cyanobacteriota > Cyanobacteriia > Cyanobacteriales > Microcoleaceae > Microcoleus. The sequence continues at coordinate 47,207 of CASBQF010000066.1, read as the reverse complement.
AAAGGTTCGTCTAGCAGCAGCACTTTCGGTTCCACAGCCAGGGCTCTGGCGAGGGCTACCCTTTGTCGCTGGCCTCCGGAAAGTTGCGACGGGTATCTGTCGCCCAATCCTCCCAATTGCACTAAATTCAACAATTCTTCAACTCGGGATTTGACTTTCGCGGGCGGTGTTTTCTGAATTTCCATCCCGAAAGCGATGTTTTTTCGCACTGTCATGTGCTTGAATAGCGCGTAGTGCTGAAACACAAATCCAATATTGCGGTCTTGGACGCTAGTATTTGTGGCATCTTGGCCTGTTAGCCAGATTTTGCCGGAGTCGGGCATTTCTAAACCTGCAATCAGCCGCAACAGCGTAGACTTGCCGGAACCAGACGGGCCCAGCAATGCGACTAGGGAACCGGATTCAATTTGCAAGCTGACTCGATCGAGTGCTTGGAAACTGCCAAACTGTTTTGATACGTTTTCTACTGTAATTCCCATAGGAAGTTCGGCAACGGATTATATAACGGATTTAACGGATTTAACTGAGGTCAGACGCCACAACCAAGAGCAAAAATGTTAATCTCCGGTTTTGAGGTCGGGGATTAGTAGTTTTATAGCACGATCGCACATCTGTTGGTTAATTCTAGGGTTTTGGCGATCGGTCGATCGGAAAAAGTATGGAATTTTGACACTCCGGGCGCGTGAACGCACTCCTGATTCTTAGATCATAGACCGAACTTAAATCAAGAACATTGCTGCACTTGACCCAGAGATCCAGTCTCCCTAAGCGTTTACTGTATCGAGTACAGAGGTTCCGACGTGCCCCGTCGTACCTATCCCGCGATTGAGGATATTAATTGCGGCATTATGATCTCTATCCATCTCGCATCCACACTGACAAGCATGGGTACGAGTGGATAGAGATTTTTTAACGACTTCCCCGCAATTGCTGCATTCTTGACTGGTGTAAGCAGGATTTACCGCAATGGTAATCCGACCAAACACTTTCCCAAAGTATTCTAAGAATACTCTGAACTGATACCAAGAAGCATCGCTAATCGATTTTGCTAAACAGTGATTTTTAATCATGTTAGACACTCTCAAATCTTCATAAACTACTACATCGTTTGATGTGATTACGCACCTTGCCAACTTGATAGCATGGTCTTTACGCTGTCTACTTATTTTGAGATGTCGCTTACCTAAAATCACTCTAGCCTTGCGGCGATTTAAACCGCCCTTTGCTTTCCGACTTACAAGACGCCCGGCCCGTTTTAACCGCGCTTCACCTCTGGACAGAAATCTAGGGTTAGAAACCATTTCGCCATTTGAATCAGTGTAAAACTCTTTTAGTCCAACATCTAATCCAATCGTTTTACCTGTCATTGGGACAGTTTCTAGTCGGTCTACTTGAATACAAAACTGGACATAATACCCATCTGCTCGTTTGACCAACCTTACCCGCTTAATCTGATTTAGCTGATAGAAGTTAAGGTCGCGAGTACCTTTTAACTTCAGTCTACCAATCCCACATTTATCAGTAAAAGTGATTGATTTTCTATCTTCGGCAAGCTTCCAAGAGTTAGTTTTGTACTCAACAGAGCGACAGTCTTTTTGGAATTTAGGAAACCCAACTCTTTTGCCTTTAATGCCCTTCTTGACGTTATCGTAAAATCGGGAAATACTAGCCCATGCTCTTTCGGCACTAGCCTGCCTGGCCATCGCACCTAACTTATTTGCAAAGTCAAATTCAGACGCCCAAATTGCACAGTATTTGGAAAGATCGAACCAAGATTTAGCGCCACCATCCATCCACAGCCGAATCGATTTATTGCGAATAAATTGACAAATTTTAATTGCCTCATCGATTGCCTGAAACTGATTTGGTTTTGCGTAAGCCTTGAATTCGAGAACGAGCATTTTCTTTTCCCCCTAGTTCTATGATAACAGACTTATCATAGGAATACTCGATTCTGTTCATAAATATGGAGAAAGTCCCCCGCTTAATACCATTTTTTTAAAGTTATGACAGACTTGCCAAACAGGGAAAGTGGATAAATTACCATGTCTTGTCGTCCTCCATCTCTATCTGATCTTTAGAAAAATGGTATAAGGGGGAGGCTCGCGTCCCCAAATTTTCTGGTAGATAAAACTTAGCAAGCCCGACAGCTCCAGAACAAAACAACACAATTCTTTATCACCAAAGTTGCCGTTTGATAGTACAATGCAGCAAAAGTTAAAGCGTTTTTTAGATTTCAACGGCTGAGGGGATATAAGGAAAATGGGAAATGTTGGACGTGTGCCTGTAGGAATTATCGGCGCTTCAGGGTACGGGGGCGTGCAACTTGTGCGACTGCTGGCGGATCACCCAGCGGCGGAAGTAGTGTATTTGGGCGGGGATAGTAGTGCGGGAAAACCTTTTTCCAGCCTTTATCCGCATCTGACTAACTGCATTAACTTGACTATCGAGGCGATCGACCTAGACAAAATAGCGGCAAAATGTGAAGTTGTGTTTCTGTCGCTGCCGAACGGTTTAGCTTGCCAAATGGCACCAAAGCTGATCGAAAAAGGCTGCAAAGTCTTGGATTTGTCGGCTGATTACAGATTTGAAAATCTCGACACTTATAAAGCTTGGTACGGCGGGGAGCGATCGGACTTGGATTTAGCAGCCACCGCTGTTTACGGTTTGCCAGAATTGTACCGCGATCGCATTAAAAATGCTCAATTGGTCGGCTGTGCAGGCTGCTACGTCACCGCTAGTTTGTTGGCACTGGCACCATTGCTTAAACAAGGTATCATCGTTCCAGAAACGGCAATTATTGACGCTAAATCCGGAGCTTCAGGAGGAGGCCGCAAAGCCGAAGTTAATCTATTATTGGCAGAAGCTGACAATTCCATAGGTGCTTATGGCGTTGGCCGCCATCGGCATACTCCAGAAATTGAGCAAGTTTGCAGCGATTTAGCCGGACATGATATTAAAGTTCAATTTACTCCTCACCTGATGCCGATGGTGCGGGGAATTCTGGCAACTGTTTACGCAAATTTGCGCGATCCAGGATTAGTACGGGAAGATTTAATCACCATTTTCACCGCTTTTTACCGCAATTCTCCTTTCGTAAAAGTCTTACCCGCTGGGGTTTATCCGCAGTCAAAATGGGCTTGTGGCACAAATCTTTGTTATATCGGCGTGGAAGTAGATCCGCGTACTGACAGGGTAATTGTCATGTCGGCGATCGATAATTTAATTAAAGGTCAAGCTGGACAAGGCATCCAGTGCATGAATTTGATGATGGGTTGGGAAGAAACTTTGGGTTTGCCTCAATTGGCTTTCTATCCTTAATTGGTAATGGGTAATTTGGCATTGGGCATTAGTGTCAACTCAAGCCTAAAACCATTAAATCTCGTTTGTAGCCGAGGCCAGATCCCCCTAAATCCCCCTTCTTAAGGGGGACTTTGAATGCTTCTTGTTCCCCCCTTCTTAAGGGGGGCTAGGGGGATCTGGCCTCGGTGGTAAACAGCAGTCTGTGACGAAGTTTGACCTGGTTGTTGACACCAACTACCAAAGTGTTATTTCGGCCCGTAGCCGATCGCTCCAGCATAGATCGCTCGATCGCCCAATTGCTCCTCAATCCGCAACAAACGGTTGTATTTAGCTACTCGTTCGCTGCGACACAGGGAACCAGTCTTGATTTGACCGGCGCGAGTTGCTACCGCTAAATCGGCGATCGTGGTATCCTCAGTTTCACCAGAACGGTGGCTGATGACCGATCGATAGCTGTTGCGTTTGCCAAGGTCGATCGTATCCAAAGTCTCAGTCAAAGAACCAATTTGATTCAGCTTAATCAAAATCGAATTGCTAGCCTTCAAATCAATCCCTTTTTGCAAGCGTGTGCGGTTGGTAACAAACAAATCATCACCCACCAACTGAACTCTGCTGCCCATTTTCTGAGTCAGCGCCACCCAGCTATCCCAATCGTCTTCGTGCAAACCATCTTCAATGGAAACGATCGGATATTGTCCAACCAAACCATCCAAATAATCAATTAATTCTGCCGGCGAATGAGCTACACCATCATAGGTGTACTTCCCATCTTTGTAAAATTCGCTAGCAGCAACATCTAAAGCTAAAGCAATTTGTTCCCCTGGTTTGTAGCCAGCTTTTTCAATTGCCATCATCAACAAATCCAAAGCTTCCTGATTCGAGCCTAAATTAGGAGCAAAACCGCCTTCATCGCCGACACCAGTCAGCAAATTCTTATCTTTCAAAACTTTAGCCAGACTGGCAAATACTTCTGCACCCCAGCGCAAAGCTTCCTTAAAAGAAGGCGCTCCTACCGGGACAATCATAAACTCTTGAATGTCTACATTGTTGTCCGCGTGGGAACCACCATTAATGACATTCATCAGAGGCACGGGCAGAACGTTCGCCAAGGTGCCGCCCAAGTAGCGGTAAAGCGGGAGTCCTAAAGTCTCGGCCGCCGCCTTTGCTGTGGCTAAGGACACTCCGAGAATGGCATTTGCACCGAGGTGGGATTTGTTGGGGGAACCGTCCAAGTCAATCATGGTTTTGTCTACCAGCGCTTGGTCGATCGCATCCATATCAACCAAAGCAGGCGCAATTTTGTGCTCGACGTTAGCGACGGCTTTCAAGACGCCTTTGCCGCCATAACGTTTTTTGTCGTCATCGCGAAGTTCGTGGGCTTCAAAAGAGCCTGTAGACGCGCCGCTGGGGACTTGGGCGAGTCCAACAACACCGTTGGCTAGGTGAACTTCAGCTTCGATGGTGGGGCGGCCGCGAGAGTCGAGGATTTCTCTGGCTTTGATAAATTCGATCGAAGTGTCTAACATATTAACGATTCCTAACTTAACTCAAGGTTTGATGACAATTAGCACTCAGTAGGTTTTCCGAAACTGACTGCTGACGGGTAATAGAGTACGCGATCCCGAGAATTATTGGCGCTATGTTCAAAATATTTGCGGATTTGGGCGATCGGTCAAGTGTCAATAAACTAAACTTGTTGCAGGAGAGTATCGGACAATTGTGACAGTAATTTGATTGTTGTAACCGCAGATTCACGCAGATTTGTTAATTGGAACCTTTGTTAACATCAGAATGTCAACTAAAGTCAATCAAAACAGGGGAAACCTAGGATGCTAGAAACAAATCTCGGAGAAATTAGAGCCTTAGCTGAAAATTCCGATCCAATTATTCCCGATCCCCCAAACATCAGATTGCTAACAGCGCCGTTAAATCCTGGTAGCGATCCCAACTTTTTTGACCTCACTCCGAATAACGATGTAGTTCAATTAGCAAGTGGAATTCTGCGCAATACTCCTGGTGGTTTGCGCGCCTTAGCTGGTAATGATTTTGTGCGAGGTTCGGGTGCGGCCGAACTGATGAATGGTAACAGCGGCATCGATACTTTAATCGGAGGCTGCGGTAATGATACTATTCGCGGCGGTCAAGATTTTGACATACTTTACGGAGAATGTGGCAACGACTTACTCAACGGAAATCAAGGTGATGACGTAGCCTATGGAGGTACGGGAAACGACTTTATTCGAGGGGGTCAAGGCAATGATGCTTTAGTCGGAGACAGTGGCAATGATACTCTGATTGGTGATGCTGGAGTCGATCGACTTTGGGGAAAAGAAGGCGCAGATTTGTTTGTCCTCAAAAGAGAAGTGGGAGCAACTTCGCGGGAATTTGGTTCAGACGAGGCCCGTCCAATTGGGACTTTTCCTGTGAGTACAGAAGAAGTGCCAGCAGATTTTATTCTCGATTACAATCCAGCCCAAGGAGATGTAATTGGATTGGCAGGAGGGCTGACGCGAAACGACCTTATTTTGACCGAAAAGTTTGCCACAATTGGCGATGCGAGAAGTTACGGTAGCAACGGCCCTGTTCCTCCGGGAACGATTCAAACTGCTGATTTTAGATTTTTAAACATTCAAGCGACGGTGATTCGCGAAGCTAGTACCGGTAATATCTTGGGTTTGGTGAAAGATGTGTCGCCGAGTCAAATTCAGTTTACTTCTGTGTCTGACAGTGCGATCGCCCTAGGATAGGATTTGTGCGCGGGTAGTCAGAAACCGGGTTTTTGCACAGAAGACGCATTACAGTCGTAGAAATCCCAAAAAACCCGGTTTCTTGAGTTAGATGCGTAGATAAGATTACCAAAAATCTGCCACATCATATCCCATTTCACCGAGCATTTGCCGCAACAGAGGCAAACTCAAACCGATCACATTTGTATGACATCCTTCGATTTTTTCCACAAAAAAGCCACCTTTACCTTCCAGTGCAAAACAGCCAGCACAGGCGAGGGGTTCCCCCGTAGCAACGTAAGCCGCAATTTGACGGGAGGTAACTTCGGCAAAATGAACTTTCGTCACTTGACAGCGAATGAGCGATCGATCCATTGCCTCATCGAGGTTGTCAAATCTGGTATCAATTAAAGCATGACCTGTATACAGTTCACCAACTTTACCGCGCATTTTTTGCCAACGGGAAATTGCTTCTTCCGCATCCTTCGGCTTACCGTGAATTTCCCCATCAATGACCAAAATTGAATCACATCCCAACACCAAACACGATTTGGGATTAGGAATTTGGGGGTGAGAATTAGCCCGCAAAAACTGAGCTACAGCGTCAGCTTTTCCCTCTGCTAAAACCTGCACTAATTTCTTGGCATCCCTCATTTGTATTTGCCCTTCATCAAAATCGCTGGGGCAAATCACAGCTTGAATGCCAGCACTTTCTAGCAGGGTGCGGCGCGCCGGGGAAGCTGAGGCTAATACAAAAGTTGGTGTTTTCATAATTTAAGAAGTCATCAGTCATTAGCATTTTGTAGGGGCGGGTTTAGCTAAGGATATATGATACAAATGCCTAAAAAAATGGCTAAACCCGCCCTCTCTCTCAGTCATCAGTCATCAGTCATTAGTTGGCTTTGATAACAATGCACAATCCACAATGCTTTTGACCCAATTCCCCATAACTAATAACTAATAACTAATAACCAATAACTTTTTAACCTAATAAACAGAGAAAGACCTAACGACTTTCTCAAAAGCTGCTTTAACCTTCGGCCAACGTTCTTCGGTAGTGGAGATATTCAGCGTAAAAAGTTTGCCGCGGCTAATAGCTACGCTGGCTAAATTGTGGCGTTGTTGGTTTGGGAGTTTGACGGCGTATTCTAGAATGTAATAATTTTTCGATCGCGATTCGCGAGATTCAGCATTGACTAACTCAGCTTCGCGGCCGGAATCTGCCGGGGCGATCGCATTTTTGCTGAGTTTATATCCTACCTCCGACGGTGTTCCCAAATCCGCCAAAGTTTTGTCCCCCGCAACCGGACTGATCACCACGCTGACATTCTCGGTTTGCTGAATCAAATCGCGGAACACCACATCGGGGCCGTTAGCAACTGCGATCGGTAGCCAGCCGTTGGGATAGAGAAATTGATAGCCATCACCAGTATCAATATGGCTTTTGAGTCCGACAACGTTAGATACACAACTGGTTAAAGTGAGGCTCAGAAGCACCAGAAGCATGGTCACAATTCGTTTGATCATTATTTTTGCGATCGAATGACAATTAAATATTTGTTTTTAATTGTCTCACCAAACCTTCCCTCAAAATAGTTAAGCTATGGAGCGCAGTTTGTGTATCGCCTGCGAGCCATAGCCGTACAGTTTAATTTTTAACAAAATCATTACAGATGAGTGAGCCAGGTAATCAGTCCGTGTTTGGTGGAAACTTCTAAAGCCAAAAGAGAAACAAAGCCAATCATCGCAAGGCGGCCGTTCAAACGTTCAGCGTAGGGGGTAAAGCCGGTGCGGGGTTCGTCATCTACATATACTCTTGGCTCGATCGCAAAATTGTTCATTTTGCCGCCTTCATCCAGGATTAAGCCTCTGTTAGTCATTTTGGTCTCCTAAATTGCTTTTTTGCTTACTGTAAATAAATGTAACAGACTTATGAAGGTTTGTAAAGGATTGTGTGCTTTTTTTTTCAAAAGTCTCGATCTGACTGTGGGTAGTAGACTCTGAGCCCCGGAGGGAGGAGGATAGAGTTGAAAGGCGCAAAAGTCGATCGCGCGAGGCAAATCCAGTCTGGGTTTGACGAAAATTGTGGAACGGAGGAAAAAGTTATGCGGGCCAGTCTGGAAATGCGGTGGTTTTATGGTGGTGCGTTGCCAAAATCGATCGGGCAATGGTTTGGAAGCGAAAGTCTCGGCGGGTATCTGTCGCCGCCTGAAGAGCGGGAAGACTTATATTTGCTGATACCGGGCTGCGACTACTTGGGAGTCAAGCTGCGCGGGAAAAATTTACAAGTAAAGTGGCGACAAGCAGAATTCGGGGCGATGCAATTCGGCAACCGCTGGGAAGGCAAACCCGAAAAGTGGCTGAAGTGGATTTGTGCCGACACAATGGCACCAGTATCAGCAGATATTCTGGCGACAGGCAAATGGGTAGGAGTTAAGAAAAAGCGAGCACAACGTCTTTACCAAGTTTCCGCCCCAGGTGCGCTCATGTCCGTCCCTGTCGAAGCACCAATTCCCCAAGGCTGTATTGTAGAAATTACTCAGTTAAATATTAACGGCACCGCGTCGTGGACTTTGGGATTTGAAGCGTTTGGCAGCGAAAGTTCTTTGACGGAAAACCTGCAAACCGTAGCTAATTGGACTAGCAAAAGTTATCAGGCCCAAAAGTTGACAACTGAGAATTCTTGCGGTTATCCGACTTGGATCGCCACTAAGTAAGAAGAAGAGAGGGGGAGAATAAGGGATCGAGGGGGAGAATTTGAAACTTTTCTAGAGAATTCTTTTTCTGAATGTGCCGCGCTTTAGTTCAAAATTCAAAACTCTTCCCACTCCGGGACACTCCTCTAATCTCTCCCATTCTCCCATTCAGGTACTCTGCGCCTCTGCTTTTCTGCCGATTCGATCGGCACTTCTAAGAATTTGACAAGCTAAAATTGCCGCGCCGAAACCATTATCAATATTCACCACACCAACACCAGCCGCACAAGAATTAAGCATAGTTAACAAAGGAGCAATTCCGCCAAAACTTGCGCCGTAACCAACACTTGTTGGGACAGCAATCACCGGACAATCTGCCAAACCTGCCACCACACTGGCCAAAGCACCTTCCATACCAGCCACCGCAATCAACACATCAGCATCATCAATTACGTGGCGATTACTCAGCAAACGGTGAATGCCGGCAACTCCCACATCCCACAAACGCTGCACTCCAAAACCGCAAAGTTCCGCAGTCACAGCCGCCTCTTCGGCTACGGGCAAATCCGCCGTTCCCGCACTGATAATAGTCACAGTACCCGGACGCTGGGGAGTTGGAGATTTAGCAGAAATTGCACAAATTCGAGCTTTTGGGTAGTAGCACAAATCGGGTATTTTCTGCTGTAATTTCTCGAAAACTTCTGGTTCTATTCGCGTCGCCATCACCGCCGGATTTCGCCCGCGCATGGCCTCGATAATATCAACAATTTGGTCTGGTGTTTTCCCTGGGCCCCAGATGACTTCTGGGAAGCCGGTTCTGAGAGTGCGGTGGTGGTCAATTTTGGCAAAATCGCCGACTTGTTCAAAGTCAAAATGCTTTAATTTGTCCAAAGCTGCGATCGGGCTAACATCCCCGGCTGCAACTGATTCGAGTAACTTCTGTAAAATTTCAGGTTCCATGAATATTGGGAATTGGGAATTGGGAATTGGGAATTGGGAATTGGGAATTGGGAATTGGGCATTGGGCATTGGGCATTGGGCATTGATAACAGCTAACCCTTCGACGGAGTTTATCCTAAGCGAAGCGTCGAAGGGCTCAGGGCATCGCAAATAACGAATAACCAATAACCAATAACCAATAACAACAGACTATTCTGTAATTTTCAGTTCATACAAATTCCAGAAAGCGCCTCCTATAGCACTGTATTTAATCCCGGAAACGCGATCGCGAATCGCCTCAAAAGTCAGCGGATTGACCATGTAGATAAAAGGCACTTGTTCGGCTATAATCTGCTGCGTCTCCCCATAAAGTTCCTTGCGCTTCGCCTCGTCAAGCTCCTGGGAAGCCTTCACATAAAGGTCATCAATTTTCTGCTCCCACTCCGCCACTTTCCAACCCTGAATCGGTGGTTCTTCCCCTGACGGGCCCTGATTGAAAGTGTGCAAAGTACCTTTGACAGACCAAATATTGTACCCGCTGTGCGGTTCAGTACCTCCGCTAAAACCACCGAGGTAAGTATCCCAATTTTTAGTCAAACGTAGCTTTTCGATATAAGTGTTAAAACTCAAGAACTGCGTATCAATTTGCATTCCCAGTTTACCCAAATCTTGTTTAATTTGGGTTCCCATTTGCTCCCGCGCTTTTTTGCCCGCAGCCATTAATAAAGTAAATCTGACTTTGTTACCTTCAGCATCTAATAATTCACTATTAGTATTAAACTTGAAGCCAGCACTTAACAGTAATTCTTTGGCTTTATCCAGATTGTAACTGTAAGTTTTCAATCCTTGTTCTGGAGACAAGTAAAACGGACTTTGAGCCGGAATTGGGGAATGCAGTGGCGCGCCAAGTCCGCGATATATATTGTTAGTCATGGCATCGCGGTTGATGCCGTAGGCGATCGCCTGCCGAAACTCCTTACTCGCGAACCACCGAGACTTAATCGGGTCTACAAAGGGCTGATTTTGAGGATTACGCCCCTTATTCAGGTTGAAACACATGAAGACACTACCAGTGTCCGGGCCGCCGTTAAACACCGTATATTTGCCGCGTTTTTCCTCCCGTTTCAGCAGCGGAAATACTTCCGACTGCACGTCGAGAGTATCCAAATCGCCCGATCGGAAATTTAGCAGTTGATTGTCAGTATTTTCGATAATTTGCCAAACAATTTGCTGGATGTAAGGCTGAGCATTTCCCTCAGCATCTTTGCGCCAAAAATAGGGATTTCGTTCTAAGACAACTCGCTGATTAGGAGTATAACTCAGCATTCGGTATTGACCGTTGCCGACAATTTTTTTAGGGTCAGTATCCGTGCCCCAAGTAGACAGGAATTTAAGCTTACCATTGGCCTCTGTATTGGTGACAGCTTCCTGCAAAATATGAGCTGGTAAAATTGGGATTCCGCCAGCATATCTAATAAATGGAGCAAAAGGTTCTGTTACTGAAAATTCTACGCGGCGACTGTCAAGTTTTTTGAGTTTTGGAAATTGGCGACTCATGCCAACTCTCAGATTATCTTTTAAACCGCTAGGAATTTTGTCATTGAAATAAATCTTTTCATAGGTGAAGATAATGTCATCAGTTGTCATCGGTTCGCCGTCAGACCATTTCAATCCTTCTCGCAGGTTGAAGACAATCTTTTTGCCATCCTTAGAAATTTCCCAGGACTCAGCTAAACCGGGTTCTAGCTTCGATGTCAAGCCGTTTTCGTTGATCAATCCTTCATTGAGATAGCCAAAAACACTATAGGCTGACTGATTTAGGGGATAGTTGAAGGTAGACGGCCCACTGGGAGTGGGAACGATGAGTCTGTTTGTTAAGTTAGTCGATCGCACTCCAGTGCAAGCAGAGAGACTGACGGCTGCAATTACAGCGAGCAAAACAGCCAGCCAGCGCAGCTTTGAATGTAAAATAGGGAAATTTTTCATAAGAATTTAGTTTACCACCTGCGTGTAATTATGACTGAGATTGTAGCCAACCTAGAAAGTTTTTAGTGACAGAGAAATACTTGGTAATCCCCGCCTCTAGCAAAACATCTTGAACTGCCGGTATGCCAAATTCTTTGAAATTACCGCTGAGAAATACTTTGGTTTCTGTGGAATGCGATCGGGCATGACTGAGGATACAGTGTAGAATCAAATTGTCTGTTGGGTCTTTTTCGATCAAAGTTTCGTTTAAGCTTGCTTGGACAATCTCTGGATTTAATACAATCATTTCTGAATTTCGGGACATCAGACTTATCGCTTCACGCAAGCGAAATTTAATTTCATCTATTCGATAGAAATAATAGAGTAATGACTCTTCTAAGTGAAAATATAGAGATGTGGCGTATTCAGATGTCACATCTCGCTTTGTTTCGCTAACTTGACGAGTTAGCTGTTCCTTAAAAGAGTTTTGTCGCTTCAACTCATCCTCTAAAGCTGACAAAGCCTCCATGTAACAAATGCTGGGTATTACCAATTTAACTGATGAGGACAAATCTCTGAGCAACATAATTGCTTCAGCCTCACGCCCTGTAGTAATACTCATCAGAAAGTTGGTCTCGATATATACGATTGCCACCTAATTCCACTCCTGATTTTGTTGTTCCACCTGCGAGTAATGGCAGCAAACCGATGGCTGCTATCTGCTCCGATGCTGGCGGTATTTCTGATTTCCAGTTATAATCTAAGTCATGCAGCCACGATTGAATCACCCCCTCAATGGTACTTTCAAAGAGCCATTTACTGCCAAACCCAGGCATATAATAGCGACCTATTTCACCAGTATTGAGAGTGCAAACAGGCTCGGATAAATTCACACCATCCCATTTGAAAATCAAAATTTGTTCCGCGTCAATAAACATAGCATAGGGGACGATCGCGTTTTTTTCAGAAAGCTTAGCTAACACAGCTTTGATCCAGTCCATCGCGCGATCGACAATTTTCTGTTTGGCGGCTGCTTCTTGAGCTCGAATAATTTGAACCTCGATTAGCACGACTATGCGATCGTCCTTATCCAACGCGATCACATCCGCGTCTACAGGAAATTGTAACTCCCAGTTGTCAGTGTCCATGATTTCAGGTTTCCTAGCGATTTTGGATTAAACAATTGACTCCACAGTCAATTTTAGATTATACGGTTCTATTTTCGGCCTAGCAAAACTACAGCATAGGCTGCGATTCCTTCCTCTCTCCCCACGGGGCCTAACTTTTCGTTGGTGGTGGCTTTGATGCCGATTTGGTCTGGGTTGAGTTTGAGGATGCTAGAAATGCGATCGCGCATTTGGCCAATATGCGGTTTCAGCTTCGGACGTTCGGCCACCACAACCGAGTCAATATTGCCGATTTCCCAGCCTTTATCTAATATTAACTGGTTGACTTGTGCTAGCAAAACTAAACTATCAGCACCTTTCCATTTCGGGTCAGTCGGTGGGAAATAAAGGCCAATATCTCCGAGGCTGAGAGCTCCGAGCATCGCGTCCATGATCGCGTGAGTCAGCACGTCTGCATCGCTGTGACCTAGTAATCCTAATTCGTGGGAAATTTTGACTCCGCCGAGGATGAGGGGGCGTTCTGGAACTAAGCAGTGAATGTCGTAACCGTTGCCGATGCGAATGTTCATGTATAGAAGAAGTGATATCAATTCCGGTTGCACCGGAATGATGTTGACTGTTAACTGTTGAATATTGGGAGAAATCTCGATCGCGCTTTATTCTATTCCCCTCCTTCCTGCAACCAAACCTCGTATAAATCCGGCCGGCGCGATCGCGTTTTTTCAATTTGCTTCTCCCGTCGCCAGCGAGCAATTTCTGCGTGATTACCAGATAGCAAAACATCAGGAACCTTCAAACCACGAAAATCGGCCGGTCGAGTATATTGAGGATAATCCAAAAGCCCGTCCTCAAAACTCTCAAACTTCAGCGAATCTTCCTTCGCCACAGTTCCTCGCAGCAAGCGCAAAACCCCATTAATTAGAGCCAAAGCCGGAATTTCGCCACCTGTGAGCACAAAATCGCCCAGAGATACTTCGCGAGTGACTAAATCCAAAACTCGATCGTCCACACCCTCATAATGACCGCAGATTAACACCAACTGATCGCGTTCCGTCGCGAACTCACGAAACATCGCCTGCTGCATCGGTTCCCCCTGGGGAGTCAGCAAAATCACCTCCCGCCTCGGCAAAATCGGCAGTGACTCCACCGCCGCAAAAATTGGTTCCGGCTTCATCAGCATCCCCACCCCGCCACCGTAAGGCTCGTCATCGACTCGGTGGTGCTTGTCTGTGGTAAAATGGCGGGGATTGACAAAACTCACCTCAGCAATCTTTTTAGCTAAGGCTTTGCCCATCAGTCCAGACTCCAAGGGAGCCCGGAAAAAATCTGGAAATAGGGTAACAACGTCAAATCGCACAATGATTGGAATTTATTGACACATCACCTCTAGTTTGACCCTTAGAGGTAGATCGGTTTTCAGTAATTGCTTTATTTTTGATAATTTCTTATGATTTCTGAGAATTTTTGCAAGTTAAATTCTCTTCCTTTGTCTGCGGGCCGGTATTATTATACAAAAATAATCTGTTCTCACAGGCGGCTGCGAAAGTAAACTCGATCCCAAACAACTGGGGGATTGCGCGCCGGACACGATCGCACCTGACTCGCACCAAAAAATATTCACTCTTAAAAAGCCCAATTCTACCCACAGCCACGGCAAAATTAAATTTCACATCCACCAGAGGAAGAAACACCATGCAGCAATTGACATCTCAAGCCCTTGAACACAATCTTCCCCACCGCCCAAAAACCTCGATTATGGTCATCGGGGGAGCCGAAGACAAAGTACACGGGCGAGAGATTCTGAATACCTTTTTTTGCCGTTCTGGGGGTGCAAACGCTCGGCTGGCGATCGTCCCCTGCGCTTCCCGAGATCCCGAAGGCATTAGCAACCGTTACCGCGCGATATTTGACGAAATGGGCGTTAGCGCTGTCAAAGTAGTTGACATCCGCGAACGCGAACAAGCCGAAAACCCCGTCTGGAAAGATTATTTAGAAGACTGTACGGGCGTATTCATCACAGGTGGTGACCAACTGCGACTCTGCGGACTGCTGGCGGACACCCCGCTGATGGATAAAATTCGCAAAGAAGCTCTCGAAGGCAAGATTACCCTCGCCGGCACTAGCGCGGGTGCTGCGGTGATGGGATATCACATGATTGCAGGCGGCGGGAGTGGTGCGTCGCCGAACCGCTCTTTAGTAGACATGGCAAACGGACTTAACATTATTCCAGAGATCATCGTAGACCAGCATTTTCATAACCGTAACCGCATGGCTCGCTTGCTGTCGGCTGTGGCTTGCCATCCCGATCGCCTCGCTATTGGTATTGACGAAGACACCTGTGCCTTGTTTGAGGGAAATGATACTATGAACGTTCTCGGTAAAGGTACTGTAACTATTGTTGATTCTAGGGAAAACTTTTATACCAATGAGTCTCTAATAGGAGCGACAGAACCCTTAAGTCTGTTCAATATGCGCTTGCATATCCTGTGTCACGGAGATTGCTACAATATGACCCAAGGCAAACCGATGCCATCGGCAGCCTGTTCCGAGTCTGGCTGGCCCTCAGAATGCCGCACAGCCAACTAACGCAGAACATTAGAGTCAGTCGATTTTAGATTTTAGATTTTAGATTTTAGATTTACTTGCAGCTTTGAATCTGGGAGCTTGAACTAGGGTCGAAAATTTTGTGATCTCCACGACGATTTTCGGGGCTTGTACCTATTTTTGGGCTGTGTGATTGATTCGGGAGAAATTATGCGGCATTCGGGCCGAATAATGGATACAACAAAAGGATATATTCCCAACCAGCCACAGGCTGACGCCAGAAGGTAGAATTGCAGAAAATTCCACCTTCTTGCTTCTAGTTTATTTCTGCTATTGACCTGTACTTCTGTTTAGCCGATCGCGAGGCCATAAATTTTCAACACTGGCCAGTCCAAAAACGGGTACAAGCCCCGACGCTATGAGTGTGGAGAACCCAAGATTTTAGATCAAAATTCAAGCTCCCAGGTTGATCTGTAGAGTAAATCTAAAATCTAAAATCTAAAATCTAAAATAGACTGGTGGCTCATAACTGGAAATTCAATGCCAAACTGTTCGCTGCGAACAGTCGATCGAGCAATCAAGCCCGAAATTGAATAAATGATCCAATTACCTATAAGATTTAGCGACCCATACCCCTGCAATTGCCATGAAAATACTTAAAATCCAGACGTTACGCGGCCCCAACTACTGGAGCATTCGACGCCACAAACTCGTCCTCATGCGTCTGGATTTAGAGGAGTTGGCAGACAAAACCACATCTGAAATTCCAGGCTTCTACGAAGGGTTGATTGCCGCGCTGCCGAGTTTGGACGACCATTACTGTTCTCCCGGTCATCGGGGAGGCTTCCTGCAACGCGTCAGAGAAGGCACGATGATGGGACACGTAATCGAACACGTCGCCCTAGAACTTCAGGAAATGGCAGGAATGCCAGTGGGTTTCGGTCGCACCCGCGAGACTGCCACCCCCGGGACTTACCAAGTAGTAATAGAGTATCAAAACGAACAAGCAGGTCGCTATGCCACCCGGGCGGGCGTGCGGATGTGCCAAAGCATTGCCGATACAGGCTCTTATCCAGCAGCGGAATTAGTCCAAGATTTGAGAGACCTCAAAGAGTTTGGTTTGACGGCGGCCCTCGGGCCGAGCACGGAAACACTGATCAAGGAAGCAGAAGCGCGGGGCATTCCCTGGATACCTTTGAGCGCTCGGTTTATGATTCAACTCGGTTACGGGGTTCACCAAAAGCGGATTCAGGCAACTCTGAGCAACCGCACGGGAGTTTTGGGGGTAGAACTAGCCTGCGACAAGGAAGGTACTAAAAATATCCTCGGCGCTGCTGGGGTGCCGGTTCCGAGAGGGACGGTGATTAATTATATGGACGAACTGCGCGGGGCGATCGAAGATGTGGGCGGTTTTCCGATCGTCCTTAAACCCCTAGACGGCAACCACGGCCGTGGAATTACGATCGACATCAACTCCTGGGAAGTAGCAGAAGAAGCCTACGACTTAGCCAGCGCAGCATCGAAAACCAAAAACGTGATTGTTGAGCGCTATTACACCGGTCGCGATCATAGAGTATTGGTAGTCAACGGGCAAGTCGTAGCAGTCGCAGAAAGAGTCCCCGCTAACGTCGTGGGAGATGGCAAATCTACAGTAGAACAGCTCGTTGAAGAAGTAAACCGCGATCCACAGCGGGGAGACGGACACGACAACGTGCTCACCCGAATTACGATCGACAAATTAACCCTCGATTTGCTGCAAAAACAAGGCTACGCAATGGACTCGGTATTGCCCGCCGGCAAAAGAGTATTCTTGCGCGCGACAGCCAACTTGAGCACCGGTGGCATTGCAGTCGATCGTACCGACGAAATCCACCCCGAAAACGTCTGGCTATTTTCCCGAGTCGCCAAAATCATCGGTTTAGACATCGCGGGCATTGACGTAGTAACAGACGATATTTCCGTACCGCTGCGCGATACGAATGGAGTCATCGTCGAAGTCAACGCAGCACCGGGTTTCAGAATGCACGTCGCCCCGAGTCAGGGTTTGCCCCGCAACGTCGCCGGCGCAGTCTTCGATATGCTATTCCCATCGCCTCAACCCAGCCGAGTGCCGATTTTAGCGGTGACAGGAACCAACGGCAAAACTACAACTACTCGCCTCCTCGCCCACATTGTCAAGCAGACCGGCCAAATTACGGGCTATACGACTACCGACGGCACTTACATCGGCGATTATTTGGTCAATAGCGGAGATAATACTGGGCCCCAGAGTGCTCAGTTGATTTTGTCCGATCCGACGGTGGAAGTCGCGGTGCTGGAAACGGCCAGAGGTGGAATTTTGCGATCGGGCTTGGGATTCGATCAGTGCGATGTCGGCGTCGTCTTGAACGTCGCAGCCGATCACTTAGGAATTGGCGACATCGACACCGTGGAACAACTAGCCAGACTCAAGAGCGTCCTCGTGGAGTCGGTAATGCCCAAAGGCTATGCAGTTTTGAACGCAGACGACCCGCTCGTATCACAAATGGCGCAGCGTGTCAAGGCTCAAATTGCATACTTTTCGATGAACCCAGAGAACGAACTGGTTGCCAGACATACCGCTGCGGGCGGGCTGGCTGCAATTTACGAAAATGGGTATTTGTCGATTCTCAAAGGCGATTGGACGCTGAGAATCGAGCAGGCTGTGAATGTGCCACTGACTATGGGTGGGCGCGCGCCGTTTATGATTGCGAATGCTTTAGCAGCTTGTTTGGCGGCCTTTGCTCAAGGAGTGAAAATAGAGGATATTCGATCGGCTTTGTCAAGCTTTCAAGCATCGGTTGGCCAAACTCCCGGACGGATGAACCTGTTTAATTTGGGCAGCTATCACGCTTTGCTGGACTACGCCCACAACCCACACAGCTACAAAGCTTTGGGCGGTTTCGTGCAGAATTGGCAGGGAATGCGGATCGGGGTAGTTGGTGCGCCGGGCGATCGACGAGATGAAGATTTTGTCACGCTGGGCAAACTTTCGGCCGATATGTTCGATCGGATTATTGTCAAAGAAGATATTGACAGACGTGGCCGAGAACCCGGTGTAGTGGCAAAGTTGATTTGTCAGGGGATTGCAGAGGCGATCGCTGCACGCACCCCAGATCAATCCAAAGTTCAATACGAGTTGATTCTCGACGAAACAACCGCTGTTAACAAGGCTTTAGATGAAGCACCGACGGGCAGTTTGGTGGTGATTTTACCGGAAGGTGTCACGAAAGCTCTGGCTTTGATTGAAGCGCGGAATCCGATTCAGGAATCTGTGGTAAATGCTGCTATTGTCGATCGGGTTTCCGAGTCGCGCGACAGCTTGAAAACTTCGGTGTAAATCAAGGCTAAACTTTGAAATTTCATTGAATTAATAGGTTGGGTTAACGAAAGGAAACCCAACCTTTTTGCTTTAGAAAATACGTAATTCCTAATTTTCATGAAACCTACTATAGTCCAATACGGTTTACTTAAGACAGATCCCCCCTAGCCCCCCCTTCTTAAGGGGGGGACAAGAATGCCCTCAAAGTCCCCCTTCTTAAGGGGGATTTAGGGGGATCTCCGGGGCATAAATATGTTAAGTGAACCGTATTGTGCGATGCTCAAGAAAAACTTTGTAAATCTTCCTCAGATAGCTGAGCTATTTTCATGGTTTGCTCTCAATGTTCCAACTTTCAAATCTTGATTTCGGTGAACAGGAATTGACAAAATTTGTTCTAGTTCCGGGTTTTCATAGATATGATGACTGCCGGTAACTCTTTTCAAAACCCAACCTTTATGCTCTACTATTTTGCAAAGTCGCTTGCCCGAAATAGATTTCATACAGCAATTTCCACAACTCGATCTGTGGAGGCAATTGCTTCACGACTATTAGCAACTTCGAGCCAACCGACCATCGCATCTTTTAAATTAATTATTACTTCTTCTATCGTGTCTCCTTCGGTAATGCAGCCGGGAAGCCCTGGAACTTCTGCCCAATAGCCACCTTCTTCTGCGGGATGTACGATCGCTCTAATTTTCATACATTTATTGAGGTATTTTTCAAGCACTAAAGCCGTAAAAACCCGGTTCCTACGCAAAATCTTCGTTGTGAGCGATCGACTTTAAGGCAGAAGCCGGGTTTGTCAAACATATTATAGCAAATATCAATAGTAAAGCGTCCTAACCGCCAAGGCGGTTGCTATAGGGTGCATCTCAGTTTGGCAAATATATCTGTAGGGGCGAAGCATGACCGCAGTAAATATGAGATTATAACGAATAACTTATATGCGGTCATGCTTCGCCCTCTTCAAAAGTGAGATGTACCTGTTGCTATAAAGCAAAATCGCAAGATAAATCGCCAATCGAAACCAATCTAATTATAGAATAAGGAAAAAGCGAGTAGCAGGATTGAAAAATGAATGAAGCCGATCGCACCAGAGTCGAAACATTCATCACACGCTGGGCTGGTTCGAGCGGTAATGAACGCGCAAACTACCAACTATTTTTTGCCGAAATGTCCGATGCGCTGGGAGTCGATCGCCCTTTTGATAAAGGCAGAATTCCCAACGATCCCTACTGCTTTGATAAAGATGTTAAAATCTTTCACCCCAGCGGGAAAGTGACTTCGGGATTTGTTGATTTTTATAAAGCCGAGCATTTTTTAATAGAGGCAAAACAGGGCGGAACCACGAGTAACAAGGGAACTGCAAAGCGGGGAACGAATACCTATTTGCGAGAGATGGAAAAAGCCTTTGTGCAAGCAGTTGCTTATACTCGAACTCTCACCAGCAAACCGCCGTTTTTGTTAACTTGCGATATTGGCGATCATTTTGAATTGTGGATGGGATTTAGCGGCGACTATGGCGGCTATGGGGCGCGGCGAGATATTGGATTGACGGAACTCCGAAAAACGGATGTTTTCGATTTATTTGTCGATATTTTTAGCAATCCGCAGCAGCGCAACCCAGAGAAGATTGCGGCGCGGGTGACGCGGGAAGTGGCCGCGGATTTGGCAGAGTTGGCGAAGGGAATGGAGGCGAATGTAGATCCGCAGCAAGTCGCCCAGTTTTTGATGCGCTGTATTTTTACTATGTTTGCTGAAGATGTGGGATTGCTGAAGGAACATCTGTTTACGAAGGCGCTGGAAACGCGATGGATTCTCAACCCGAAGACGTTTAAACCGGAGGTAGAGGCGCTGTGGGAAGCGATGAATGAGGGGACGAGTTTTGGTTTTCATGGCAAGTTGTTGCGGTTTAATGGCGGATTGTTTGCGGATTCTGGGGCGTTTGCGTTGACGAAGGCGCAGTTGCAGGTGTTGTTGCAGGCGGCGAAGCGGGATTGGTGCAATGTGGAACCGGCGATTTTTGGGACGTTGTTGGAGAGGGCGCTGGATACGCGGGAAAGAAGTAAGTTGGGGGCGCATTATACGCCGCGATCGTATGTGGAACGCTTGGTAAAACCGGTGGTGATGGAGCCTTTGGGCGATCGCTGGATTGCGGTACAAGCGGAGGTTAAACAGTTGTTAAACACAGGAGAAGCGGAACCGACTGCAAATCAAAGGAAAAAGGCGATCGCGGTTTTAGAGGCATTTTTGACGGAGTTACAACAGGTGAAGATTCTCGATCCGGCGTGTGGATCTGGGAATTTCCTGTATGTCACGTTGGATTTGTTGAAGGGGTTGGAGTCGGAGGTGTTGCGGCGTTTGGAAGATGTCACAGGCGCGGCACAGTTGCGGTTGGATATCAATCAGGTGAATCCGAGTCAGTTTTTGGGGATTGAGATTAATCCTAGGGCGGCGGCGATCGCGGATTTGGTGATTTGGATTGGCTATTTGCAGTGGCATTTTCGGCGATTTGGGGATCTTCCGCCGATCGAACCTGTGTTGCGGGAGTACAAGAATATTGAATGTCGGGATGCGGTGTTGGCCTATGACGGGGTGGAACCTGATGTCGATGCGGCGGGGAAGGTGCGGACTCGCTGGGGTGGAAGGATGATCAAAAGTCCGGTGACTGGTGAGGATATTCCCGATCCGACACACCAAGTAACGATTTATCGGTATTTGAATCCAAGGGCGGCCGTGTGGCCGGAGGCGGATTATATTGTGTCGAATCCGCCGTTTATTGGAAATGCGAGGATGCGGGAGATGTTAGGGGATGGATATGCAGAAACGTTGAGGAAGGTTTATAAAGATGTGCCGGATACTGTTGATTTTGTGATGTATTGGTGGCACAAAGCAGCGGAATTGGTTCGATTGAATCAAGTTGAGCGATTTGGATTTATTACAACAAATAGTATTCATCAAGCTAGACTGCGAAGTGTAATTGAATTTCATCTTAATCAGAAAAAATCAATCAAGCTGTTTCTAGCCATTCCCGATCATCCCTGGACTGATGAAGGTGCAGCAGTCAGAATTTCAATGACTGCTGGTGAAGTTAACCATTCAAGGTTTGAACAACTTGCTCAATTGGGAACTGTGATTTCTGAGGATGAAGCATTAACTCCTGAAGACTCGGCTGATCGAGTAAAAATTATCTGGAGAATTTTTGATAAAATTTTTAGTAACCTTCGTGCAGGTACTGATGTAACAAAAAGTAAGGTTTTACAAGCCAATGTCAATCTTGTTAGTCGTGGAGTAATGTCAGGTAGTGAAGGATTTCAAGTCGCTTCTCAAGATTTAGATTTAGTTGAAATTGATTTACTCAGACCCTATCTTAATGGTCGAGATATTCTACATAATTCTCGAAATAAGTTGATTATAGATACAGTAGGTCTTAAAGAAAATACTTTCCTAACAAATTATCCAAAAACATATCAATATTTGTTGGAGAGAGTAAAGCCTGAACGTTTAATGAATAACGATCCAAAACTTCGTTCAGAATGGTGGCTGTATCGTAGAGCAAACACAATTATGAGAGATGCGTTGAAGACTATTCAACGTTATATAGTTACTGTTGAAACTTCAAAATATCGCGTATTTATATTTCTAAATGCTGATATTTTGCCAGATAATAAACTTGTTGCTATTGCTTTAGATGATGCTTACTTCTTGGGAGTTCTTTCTAGTCAAATTCATGTCAAGTGGTCATTAGTATGTGGCGGACAGCTTGGCCCGACACCAGTTTATGTCAAAACTATTTGCTTCGACCCCTTCCCATTCCCCGACGCAACTGATACTCAAAAACAAACTATCCGCGAACTTGGAGAACGCCTTGAGGGCCACCGCAAACGAGTCCAAACTGCTCACCCCGAAGTCACCATCACCGGGATGTACAACCTCCTCGAACAACTCCGCAAAGGCGAACCCCTCAACGACAAAGACAAAGCCTTCAACCAAAAAGCCCTAGTCTCCACCCTCAAACAAATCCACGACGAACTCGATCGCGCCGTATTTGCCGCCTACGGCTGGGAAACCACAATTACCGACGATCAAATCCTGGAAAACCTCGTCACCCTCAACGCCCAACGCGCCGAAGAAGAACGCAACGGACACATTCGCTGGCTGCGTCCCGACTACCAATCTCCCGGCGAAACCTATGTACAACCAGCTCTTGAAGGTATCACCACCGCAACCGAAACCGCCATTATTCCCACCGAACAACAACCTTTCCCCAAAACCCTGAAAGAGCAACTTTCGGCCATCCGCGACTTATTTCGCACCCAAAGTGGCGAATGGACAGCTACCCAAGTCACCGCCCATTTCAAAGCAGCAAATCGCAAACACAAAGTGATTCTCGACTGTCTAGAAAGCTTGGAAGATTTGGGAATTTTGCTCAGTCATAAGGAAGGTGGCGTGACTTTCTGGCACCTTGCAGAACTTCAGGGCGAACCGTAAATTTCGGTTGGCAATTGTTAGCAAAAAGATTAAAATAGATTATACATTCACTCCCAAAAGTTTTCCATGCCTCCCGAAAAAATCCTCCTACAATACTGGCGCGAACTTGCCCCCGCCGATCGCGCAAAAGTTCTTCAGTTTACCCAAGCTCTAGCGCTCAAATCTTCACCTGAATTTACCCCCAAAACACAACTCGGTCAAACCCTGTGGAAACTTCGCCAACGGGCGATCGCTAACGGTATGAAACTCCTCAATGAAGTGGAGTTAGAGCAAGAAATTGCCGATCGTCGAGGTGGCTACGGTGTCTGATAAACTAACTTATCTGGATTCAGGTGTTCTAATTAGTGCATTTCGGGGCGAACCTTCCATCAGCAAGAGATTTATCTTATGACTATAGCTAAGGAAGTTGTACATCATAGCAGTAGCAATAATAATGGCTCAGGCTTCACTATCACTCTCAAGCGTCTCGTCGAACTTTATGAAGGAGATGAAGATGAAGATGAATACGGCACTTTAAAACCCAGCGACCGCGCTTTCAAAACAGCAGTTAACTTAGTTATAGAAGCACATTCTCTGATGGGAATAACATTTCCCAAAGCATCAGTTTGTACCGACCATCAAGGCGGGGTTAGCCTCACTTGGACAAGTATACAGCCTGCTCGTAAAGTCCGGTTGTTTTGTCCCTTTACTGATGAACAGCCAATTCGTATTTATCATCGCCAAGGTGATGAACACGGTTCAGAAAACTTAATCTCCGCAGCAACATTAGTCGATCGGCTAAACTGGTTTAATCGAGTATGAATGAACAACCTCCTGACAGTGAGTCAGAGTTTCAACCACTACTTAACAGTGAAAGCGTCTATCGAGCATTGCTGCGGAAACAGTGGATTAATGAAGATACTGGATTGGTTGAATCTGAAGCTTACTACTTGCGTCAAGATAAAAATGAACGAGGTCTTTCTGTGAACATTGCTAGTGTTTTTACTGCCGAACAATGTGCTGCAAGATTCAAAAAGTGTTATGGAGTTGCTCGACTGGAAGTAGCAAGCATCCGCGAGTTAGGCTTAGATGTAATTCCTGATTCTATCTCTCACGCTGAAATCATACATCTACCTTACGCTGAAGACGATGGTGAACAAGCTGATTTTCTTGCTGATTCTTTGGCACAACAGTCTCAAATTGTCTGGCTGCGTCAGTAAGTCAAAAGTATCAAACAAAGCGATCGCCATCCCACCCACCAATCTAACTATCGATCGCCTTTCATCTCTTAACTACCGCCCACTGAGTCACCGGTGCTAGCGGTTTCCAACCCTGAAAAGAGCCGATCGCACCAACCCGCTGAATCCCAATTCTAATCAACTCTCCGCCGTGCAAAGAATGCCATTGCAGCACCGTAAGTTCGCTCTCAATCGTCACCGCATTAACCACCAAACGGCCGCCTTCACCTAAAGCATTCCAACAGGTTTCCAGCAAAGCTTCTGCGGTGACACCGCCGCCGATGAAAATAGCATTTGGTTGAGGCAAATTTGCCAAAGCTTCGGGTGCGTCTCCCGCCACGATTTTGAGCTCAGGAACACCCAAATTAGAGGCGTTTTCGGCAATGTATTCCAGTCTAGTTGGATGACGCTCGATCGCGATCGCCCGACAACTCCGATGACTCCGCATCCACTCAATCGCGATCGAGCCACAACCCGCGCCCACATCCCACAGCAACTCACCCGGAATCGGCGCCAAAGTTGACAGAGTAACGGCTCGAATCTCCCGTTTGGTCAACTGTCCATCGTGGCGATAGGCTGCATCCGGTAAGCCGGAGGTGCGGGGAATCAGCAGAGTTTCACGATCGGCTACAACTGCGATCGCGATCGCATTCAAATCATCCAAATCCGGCATATTCCAAGCTGCTGCAAGCCCCTCAATCCGCCGTTCCGCATCCCCCGACATCCGCTCGAACACAGTCATCAAACTGCTGCCAAACCCCCGCTGTGTCAACAATTCGGCGACCTTTCCCGCTGTATGTCGATCGGCACTCAAGACTAGCAAGCGTGCACCGGGAGAGAAACTAAGGGCGATCGATGAAACTGGGCGATTGGTTAAACTGAAAGTCTCAACATCCGCCAAAGCCCAGCCCAAACGCGCGCAAGCAAGGCTGAAAGCCGAGGCTGCGGGAATCACAGTCATTTCCGAAATGGGAATTTGGCGCGACAACGTGACACCAATTCCGTGACACATCGGATCGCCGCTTGCGAGCACGCAGACAGACTCTCCGCGACGGCTGATGATGTCGTCAACGGTTGTTTGCAGTGGTGAAGCCCAAACTAATTTTTCGCGGGTGTCGTCGGTGGGTAGCATTGCGAGGTGGCGCGCGCCGCCGACAATGATTTTAGCGCGATCGAGTAACGAAAGGGCGATCGGGCTCAATCCCAAAAGTCCGTCTTCGCCAATCCCTACCACCGCAAGCCATTTATCCATTGCGCCCTGACTACTAATTACAACTTATCAAGTCTCAAGAATAATATCTGATTTCCATTCACAATTTTTGATTCTATTTGCTTCATTATCTAAATTTAAATATACTCGATCAAACCCTATGCCAATTTTGTTTTTGGCATACAAAGCTAGATCGATCGCCATTACAGACAATTAACCTCTGAAGAGACATTGATGGAGAAGACAGTGAAACAAGCGCTGCGATCGGGAACTGTGACGATAACAGGGAAAATGGGCGATCGCACTAGCGAAGCCAAATTAACCATTAAATAAAAGATAAAATTATGAAAAAAGTTGTATTGGCGATCGGAATTTTATGCGGTATTCCAATCGCCTTAATTGGACTTATATTTGTGGCATTTGTTCTAGATATTCCTCAACCAGTTGGAGGCGAGAAATTATATAATGACCAATTTCCATTTGTAAAGGATCAACATCTAGTAATCGGAGATTTAGTCACTGGAAGCGGTTATATTTGGCCGAAATCAGGGCAAGATATTTGGATGCGAGTGCGTACCACGGCTAATTATCAAGATGACAAACCTTTACCGAAAAGTTTATCGACTTGTTCCCCGGAAAGTTTTAAAATGATTCAAGCTTGGTTTTTGGAACAAACTGAGAACTCTGATAAATTATTAGGCATAATTCCCATGTTTGGAAATGCTAAAATAGATCGAGAAATACTGACAGATACTGCACATCTGCGCTGCGGAGATGGCGGGCCAGGGCCCTACGGTTCGATCTGGCCTAAAAACAAATTTGGTCAACCGCCGATCGACTGTTATACTGGCTGGGTTTTGTATCACAAAAAAAGTGGCTTTTATTACTACCGTAACTCTTGCATTCATTAATAATTATTGTGAAAAAGCGATTTTAACTTGACAAAGCGCGATCGCAATTCACATCAAAAAGTGCATAGGCGATAGCTGAGGCGACAGCCATCGCCCTCCGCAATCATTAGACATCGACTACGATCGGTCAAATTCACCAACCTGTTTTTGACCAATAGATGTAATTGCTAAAACTAAAACACTCAAAGTAATCCCTAAAATGGCATAACTAGGTAGTGAAAAAACAGTTACTTTCAACAAATAAGGCAATTCCCCACCCTTCCAGTTCCAGCGCTTGCCGAAAAATACCAATAACCCGCCATAAATCACTGCGGTTTGCATCAAAATACAGCCAACTCCCAATAACCAAATAGACATTCTTTTGCCAGAAAAGACACAATATTTAATCTGAAAATATAAGTCGTTGAGCAAAAAGACTACCGCAGGTGCTAGCATCACAGAACTCGTTGGCTGAGAATAGTTGATGCCAATACTCAAACAGGAAACTAACACCATTTCAGATAAATCAATATTTTTTGACCAAGCAGTGCGAGATTGTTTTCTATAAAAATACCAACTGACTAAACCAACTAACAGTAGAATAATTAAGTCAGAGAATAGCTTAGCCACAAATGGACTATCGGGAAAAAATCTCGGCCCCAAAACTCTTAAATCAATGCGACTCATCGAAATATAAGGATTATTCGATGGATCGTTCAGCCAGAGTGGAAATCCACGAATAGCATCTTGTAGAAAGCCTGTTACAGAATTACCCGATATAGCCAAACCAGTCAGTGCTAGACAAATCGCCGTAATTATCGATACAAAAACTAGATAAAACCGTTTTTTTATCAAAAAATAGGGAATAAATAATATAACCAATGTCGGTTTAAACAGAGCAATTCCTAATAAAACTCCTGCGGGCAAATCCAGATTATTTCGAGCTAAGATAAACATCCACAATAGCAAAACAGCAATAAAAGTTGCCACATTGCCGACTTGTAGATCGAAGACAAAACCATAGATAAATATCACTAACATACTGCAAATAGTCCTAAAAGCTCGTGACTTCCACTCTAACAGGATATTCGTTCCCCATAAAACAACACCTGTGGCAATAAGGTGCAGTACAATCCAAAAGTTGAATGCAGCCTTCATCGGAAAATAACCAAGAAACCAGATCAGAGGAATGACATTAGGTGGATAAACAAAAGATGGAATTAACCCACACACATTGGTGATGCTACAAAAACCTTTGTTAAATACCTCGATATTAAACGGACTTAAATGCTGATGAGCTAATTTACTCGCCACATAAAACCACTTAAAATCCCAGTAAGGCGGATCGGATCGATGAGTCAAATCGTAAACCAACCAACCTGCATAACACAGAAATCTGGTGAGAATTAATACAAGCACTGCTTGGCAAATAAAGTTAACGATAGATCTAGAAAAAAAATGACTCAATTTTTGGATAAAAGGATGTTTGAAAAACACAAAATCTTGCCATGCTTTTCGGTCGCAGTCTAATCGCAAATTACGATTTAGCAAGAAAGCGATTGTAATGATCATAAACAAATTCCACAATCCAAAACTAATCATACAAATAATTCTCAACTAAAAAACCGCATTCAAACCTACAATATAGACTCCTATTCCCCATCTCTACCTAACACTCTTTTCCCTCTTCTCTCTGCGTCCTCTGCGGCCTCTGCGGTAAAAAAATCTTCAGTGTCACACCCAAGCATTTGCGTTACCCTAGTAAATTAAAGCTCTCCCAACAAAATTCATGCTTCTTGCCCGCATCCAAGAACTAGCAGCCACCCTCGCCCCCCGCTTAATCGAAATCCGTCGCCACATCCACTCAAACCCCGAGCTCAGCGGCAAAGAATATCAAACCGCCGCCTATGTAGCCGGAGTCCTCGCTTCCAGGGGAGTCCGCGCCACGGAAGGAATCGGCAAAACAGGAGTCCTCGGCGAACTCAAAGGTAACAGCAACGAGTCCCGCTGGCTGGCAATTCGCACGGATATGGACGCTTTGCCGATTCAAGAACGTACTAACCTAGAATTTGCCTCCCGCAACGAGGGAGTGATGCACGCCTGCGGCCACGACATCCACACCACAGTCGGTTTGGGTGCAGCGATGATATTGTCTGAGTTAAAAGAAAAATTACCCGGTAACGTCCGTTTCTTGTTTCAGCCGGCGGAAGAGATTGCTCAAGGTGCTCGCTGGATGATTGCAGATGGGGCGATGCAAGATGTTGATGGCATCCTCGGAGTGCACGTTTTTCCGACGATTCCGGGCGGTTGTATCGGTATCCGCCACGGGGCACTGACTGCTGCGGCGGATGACCTAGAATTGATTGTGATGGGCGAATCCGGCCACGGTGCGCGTCCCCACGAGGCGATCGATGCAATTTGGATCGCTTCTCAGATTATTACTACTTTGCAGCAGGCGATTAGTCGCACGCAAAATCCTTTGAGGCCTGTGGTTTTGACGATCGGGCAAATTAGCGGCGGACGTGCACCAAACGTGATTGCCGATCGCGTAAAATTATTGGGCACGGTGCGATCGCTACATCCCGAAACCCACGAAAAACTGCCGGCTTGGATCGAACAAATTGTATCGAGTGTCTGCGCGACTTACGGCGCTAAGTACGAACTCACCTACAAGCGCGGCGTGCCCGGAGTCCAAAATGATCCTAAACTGACGCAATTACTCGAAGGTGCGGCTTTAGAAGCTTTAGGTCGATCGCGCGTTCAAATTTTACCAGAACCATCCCTCGGCGCGGAAGATTTTTCAATGTATTTAGAACACGCGCCGGGAACGATGTTTCGCTTGGGAGTAGGATTGGCTGATAAACCTAACTATCCCCTCCATCACCCGCAGTTTGAGGTGGATGAAGCCGCCATTGTGACCGGCGCTGTCACCTTGGCCTATGCGGCCTGTCAATATTGGAAGCAGAAATAAAAAACCAGACGGCGGTTGAAACCGCGTCTATACAAACGATGTCCGAGCTCAGAGGGACTGAATAAGATAACATGATTTCAACTACCGTATTTTCTTCAACCCGCGGAGGCGGGTTTTGTCTGTATAGACGCGGTTTCAACCGCCGGGTTTTCTATAATTATTTTAGTCAACGCTAAGAAATGCTAGCCATGACCCAAGCTCCTTCAATCAAAACTGAATATCAAGTAACTGTAAATTATCCAGTCTGGCAAAAAGTTGAGCAAATTGCTGAACAATTCAATTTGTCTGTTTCTGAACTATTGGAACATCTAGCTAAGGGTCAACTGAAAATTATTGCAGTTCCAACCAATTTGGAAACACTGAGCGATCGCGAGATTGCAAATTATTTCATTTGGTTAGCCTCGCAATCCGATGTAGAAATCAACGTCTACAAGCTACAAAAACTCGTGTATTACGCTCAAGCTTGGCATTTGGCAATTTATGGAATGCCACTCTTTAATGCGGATTTTCAAGCGTGGGTTCACGGCCCGGTGATTCCTGATTTACTAGAGAAGTATCAAAGCCAATTTAGCTGTGAACAAATTGCAGATAAAATCGAACAACCGAAACTTTCTGAAGAAATAGGGGAATTTCTGGAAGAAGTTGCAGATGCCTATTTTGAAGATGATGATGAAACTTTGGAACGAATGATTTGCGATGAAATGCCTTGGCTAGAAGCGAGAGGGAATATACCCAGAGACGAATCTTGTCATGCCATTATTTCTCAAGAATCTATGAAACAATATTATTCGACTCGTATCAAAGAAGAAACCTCAGTCTAAAATCGTCCCTTAAGCACTCATTTTCTAAATAATAAACGATGAGGCTACTATGAATCAGGTAGCTCAAGTTATGCTAGGATACTCTTGCAAAAAGTAGTGAAATGACACACGATCGCTCCCATTAAAATCCTGATTGCCTATGTTAAAATTATGGAAGCTCAACCACGAGAAGTACAAAACTACCTCAAAGCCGACGGGACAAGTCCCTTTGAAGGATGGCTTGATTCCCTTCAAGATACTAAAACTGTATCTAAAATCAAGAAGCGACTGAGGCGAGTTGAGCTTGGCAATCTGGGAGATTATCGCTCAGTAGGAGCGGCAGTTTATGAACTTAAAATTGATTATGGCCCAGGCTATCGGGTTTATTTTGGACAAGTCGGGTTAACAGTTGTGTTGCTGCTATGTGGCGGTGATAAAAGCACTCAAGAACGAGATATTAGCCAAGCTAAAAAATACTGGAGAGATTATGAAAGAACTCAAACTGCCAACAACTAGAAGCTACCACGAATACTTGATTTCTTCTCTAAAAACCCCCGAAAGTGCTGCTGGCTATATCGAGGCCATGTTGGAATTGGAGTCAGAAGGCCCCGAACCTGAATTGCTGCGAGCAGGACTTAAAGATGTGGTAGATGCTTATTTACAGATGAATGAGTTATCGGCGGGAGCTAAATTTATTTATGAGAAATTAGATCGGATGTTGTGTGAGAGTGGGGGTGAAGAAATTTATGCTTTGATAACTCTACTAGATGAACTGGGGTTACAGTTAGCTGTCAGAGTAAAATAGGTAATTAATCAAGGAGTTAGGTGGGATGTCTGTGGCTTGCTACACGCGCTTTGACTATCAGACCTCACTTTATTTCTAGATTGTCACCAATAGCTATAGTATAATAGAAAATATTATCGTATAAAAGCCATGTCTCAAGCAACATTAACTGATGTTTCCTTAGATTCAATATTAGAGCGTTTGACACAACTTACTAAACTGGAATCTGACTGGGATTCTTATGGTGCATTGCCAGTTTCGCCCGTTGCTTTTGTCAAAGCTTGTCAACTTCTCATTGATGTTAAATATGCTCTTTCAGCTTTAATTGGCGATCGACTTTTGCCATCAGATGTCGCACCAATTGCTGATGGTAGCCTACAAATGGAATGGCGGGGGCCGCACGGGCAACTAGAAGTGGAAATTAAGCCTGATGTGGATTTCAGCTATTTGCTAATCAAGGGTGAAGGAAGCGATAGACAGTTTGAGGAGAAAAACCAGGTATCATTGTCTGAGGTCTTGAATGCTGTATCTCAGGTTTTGATTCCATAAGTCAGGGTATGGTAATGCTAGAAGAAATTGCAGATAACGATATCCTTTATCGTCGGATTCCTAATGTACACATTTATGAAGATGGTACTGTAAAATCAGTTGCTTTTCAGGTTAGAGGAAAACCTGATAATAGTATCTCAGTTGAGTTAGCGAGGCTAACAACTCCGCAGGAGAGTTTAGCTTTTGCGAGAAATCCTGATACTACTAAAGTGGGTGTTTTGGTAGCAGGATACGCCCGTTCTTTAGGTTTTATTGTCCGGCATGATCCCTTGCCAGATAATTTAGCTCATTGTCTGATTGAGGGGGAAAATAATAAAGTTAAGTGTAAACTCTTAGCTGAAGCTACAACTATTTTGACTTTGCCTGAGTAAAGGCGATCGCACTTTAGGGATGAGATGAAATAAGGAAGGGCGATCGCACTTTTTCAAAAGTTGGGAGATGAAGGGCGATCGCCTTTTGGTCATTTCTCAATTGAAAAGCGATCGCTCTATCATCAAAAAATGCGATTCGTCGCAATTGTCGATAGCGACAGGCTACCAGCCAGCATAGCAGAATCCTCAACTGGTGATAAAGTCCGCTGCTGTCAAGCTCGCTGGTGTTAGACGAACACCAGAAGTTGGATTTTGATTCAAAAATCCAATAATTCGATTAGTTGATTTAACTCGTAGAGCTAGAGTTTGATCGGCACTACTAGCGAGGAATGGAGACGGCCAGGGTTCAAACTGCCTTCCCACCAAAGCTGGATTCACCCCAGCAGCTTGAAATGTCAGGACTTCGATGTCAGCAAATCTCACACCTTTTGGAAGTGCAATTTTGTCTTCCCCAGGGAAGAAATCCTGCAGAAAATCTACTGTATTAGTAGCGACTTCATCTTGAATGATAAACGTGTCTCGTCCAGATCCTCCATTCAGAATATCAAAACCTAAATCTCCAGATAAAATGTCCGCACCGTCACCACCCGATAGCCGATCGTTATCACGCCCTCCAAACATTTGGTCGTTGCCGCTTCCACCAATAAGGGCATCATCGCCCGCATTCCCAAACAAAACATCATCGTCAAGTCCACCGTCAAGAGAATCTGCATCTTTACCACCGTAGAGGGTATCAAACCCGCCCTCACCATCTAGTGAGTCACGACCCAGATTCCCGAACAGTTCATCATTGCCACCTCGGCCAAAGATCCTGTCATTACCCCCAAAGCCCAGCGTTCTGCGACTGCCATCAGTATCAGTAATGAAGTCATCACCCTCTGTGCCTTGTGCATTGGGAGTATTTGCAATATTGATGTTAGCCATGACTTCTTAGAAATTCCTGAAATTTATTTTGTCCTGATTTCTTAGCATATATGAAAAATATACTCAAATCAAGTCAAATCAATAGGATTGAGTAGGCATTATTTTACCTGTCCTGATTTCTGTCAGTGGGATCAAGTAGGATTAAGTGGCTAAAGTATCAAACGGTAGGATAAAGTAGGATCGCAATAGGCAAAACCCAAACCCCGACTCGACCTATGGACGTTGAAGAAGTCTTGAAAGTGGCTGACGATCTCGTATTTAATAAGACAGGAAAACACATCAATCACCTACAAGAAGGTATATTGCGCGGTACTTGGCAACGCCAGAAATACCCGGAAATTGCCACAAACTGCCACCGTAGCGAATCTCATGTCAAAAAGGTCGCATCAAAATTATGGAAGCTTTTATCAGAAACATTAGGCGAAGACATCAATCAATCAAATTTTAGATACACAGTGGAAAGATGGCTATTCTCCAACAGTTTTTCAATTACTGGAAATAACTGCGTGCAGATAGGTAAAGTCTCCTGCGATCCTTCTCACTACTCAAAAGTTTCACAATCAACCTTATATGAAGATGTCTCAAATAAACCAACTAGCAATACTCAACCAAAAGTATCTCAAGACTTATCCGACGCACCAGAACCCAACCTATTCTATAACCGCACATCCGAACTCACCACCCTCAACCAGTGGATTTTGGAAAACCGCACCCGCCTCATCACCATATACGGCTTATCCGGCATTGGCAAAACCGCCCTAACTCTCCAACTAATCCCACAAATTCAACACGAATTTGATTATATTATTTACCGCAGCCTCCGCAATTCTCCACCTCTGCAAACCCTCCAAACAAACCTAATTCAATTCCTTTGTAGGGGCGGTGCCCCCGTGCCCGCCCCCTCCGCCGAAGAAGGGGCAACCACGGGGGGATTGCCCCTACTAGAATACCTGCGTTCATCCCGCTGTCTCCTAATCCTCGATGACGTACAAACGATTTTCAGCAGCCGACAACTCGCAGGCCACTACCAACCAGGCTATGAAAATTACGGCACATTCTTCAAACAACTAGCAGAATCATCCCACAACAGTTGCTTAATTCTCCTCAGTTGGGAAAAACCCAGAGAAATTGCCGCCCTAGAAGGCGAAAACCGCCGGTGTAAATCGCTGCAACTCAACGGTTTGGGCGCGGAAGCAGCGGAAATATTCAGAGAAAAAAGATTAGCAGAAGAGGAAAAATGGTCGCAACTGATTGACCTTTACCGAGGCAATCCATCCTGGTTAAATATAGTTGCAAATATGATTCAAGATTTATTCGGCGGCAGCGTTTCCGAGTTTCTCTCCTATGATACCCTATTTTTAGGTGATTTAGAATCACTATTGGAGCAGCAGTGCGATCGCCTATTTGACTCAGAAAAACAAGTGATATCCTGGTTAGCTAGTGAAGTCGAACCTGTTGAAATATCAAAAATTTCAGCCAATCTCGAATTATCCCCATCAGCCTTATTACAAGCTGTGCAATCCTTGAGGCGGCGTTTATTAATTGAAAAAGTGAAACAAGGTACTCAAACGCTTTTCACACTTCAGCCTGTATTGATGGAGTATCTGAAAAACCAGTTCCTGGGAGGCTAGAAACCGGGTTTCTACGAAATTTTGTGTTTAGTAGCGAGAAATCACGCAAGAAACCCGGTTTCTGAGGACACAACTATTTTCATGGGAGGCTAGAAACCGGGTTTCTACGAAATTTTGCGTTTAGTAGCGAGAAATCACGCAAGAAACCCGGTTTCTGAGAGCATAACTATTTTCATGGGAGGCTAGAAACCGGGTTTCTACGAAATTTTGCGTTTAGTAGCGATGAATCTACGAAGAAACCCGGTTTCTGAGGACACAATTATTTTGCAAGGTGCGTCGCTACTCAAAAAGTCGCTTTTTTAGGGATTTATCGCAGGCGACACACCCTACGACTGGCTTATCTTGGGCAATTCCGCTGTAGTGGCCGCCAAATGTGCTAACGTAAAAGTCAAAAATCCCCAAATTTCAACTATCGGGAGACAGATAACCGTGTTCGCTCAAGCACCTCCAACTCCCAATTACAAATGGTTTAGCTGCATTTCTAGGACTGTTTTCACCGCATTGTGCCTGTTGCCCATTTTCAGTGCTGCGGGATACGCCCAAACTCCCCAAAATAGAGTCATCAAAATTGGTGTGGTGCAGCGCTTTGGCACTAAACCCACCGATAAACTGACGCTGAAAGCTTTACCGGGTGACAGTTTAACTTTGAGTTACAAAACTCCTCAAGGTACAGAAACTAAAACTGCCGCTAGCATTAAGCTAGAAATTGCCAATAAACCTCTGGAAGCGCCATTAGTAGAAGAACGAGTTGTTTTAAGTTCTCACCGCAGTTTCGAGAGTGCAGAAGATAGCGCGAATCAGTGGCGTGCTAAGGGCATTGATGTGGAAATTGCTCAACCTTTGCGCTGGCAAGTTTGGGCGAAAAGAGATACTTACAATTCTCCTTTGGTGCGGCGCTGGCTGTTGCAAAGTTTGCAAGATCAAGGTAACAAAACTGCTTTTTTGGATACGAAAGTTTTTCAACAAGTACCTCAAACGTTTTGGGTTTTAAATGGCTTTCGTTTTAACCGCAATGAGTTGGATGTGACGGCGGGTAAAAATGTAATTGAGGTATTGGAACAAACTACCCAAGAGGCGACAGCTACTGATCCAGAAAAAGCTATTCAACAAACTCGCCGTTATGGTGGCAGTTTGCATTTACAAAAAAATGCTTATGGCACTTATACTTTAGTCAATAATGTGCTGACTGAAACTTATTTGCGCGGTGTTGTTCCTCACGAAATTGGGGCTTTTGCACCTTACGCTTCGATTGTTGCTCAAACTATTTTGGCGAGGACTTACGCCCTGAGAAATTTGCGACGGTTTGCTGTGGATAATTATGAGTTGTGCGCTGATGTTAACTGTCAAGTTTATAAAGGTTTGACGGAGGTTTTTCCGCAGAGCGATCGCGCGATCGCCCAAACGAGCGGTTTAGTCCTAACTTACGAAAATCAGCTCGTAGATGCGCTCTATTCAGCGTCTAGCGGTGGCGTGACAGCGACTTTTGGCGATGTGTGGCACGGCCCGGAACGTCCATATTTGCGATCGATCATCGATTCCCCCAAGAACCTCTGGGATTTGACAAAGCAGAGCTTGTCTGACGAAACCAACTTCCGCCGCTTTATGACTCTCAAAGCAGGGTTTAATGAGGAAAAAGAAGAAACCTTCCGCTGGCGCGAACAAGTCTCACTGACATCGATTGGTGGATTTCTGCGGCAGTATCTTCAAAAGAAAAAGCACCCGCTGGCTAATTTTAAGACTCTCACAAAAGTTGAAGTGGTGGAAAGGTCGGCCGCTGGTAGAGTTTTGCAAATGAAGGTACAAACTGACTTGGGCCCCATCGATATTGACAAAGACGAGATTCGTAATGCTTTTTATCCGCCGATTAGCACGCTGTTTTATCTCGAACCAATTTACAATGCTGATAAAAGCCTGAACGGCTATGCTTTTGTCGGAGGCGGTTTCGGACACGGCGTGGGAATGAGTCAGACTGGTTCTTACAATTTAGCTAATTTGGGCTGGAATGGCGATCGAATTCTGGGCTTTTATTTTCCCGGCGCTCAAGTTGTCCCCCTCAACGATTCCATTACATTTTGGCGGGAATAGGACAAGATTCGGCATAAGATTCGGCGGTTGAAACCGCTTCTACACAAACAAAACCCGCCTGCGCGGGTTGAAGAGTGGCCGATCAAAATTACATTCTAAGATTCGGCGGTTAGAAACCGCGTCTACACAAACAAAACCCGCCTGCGCGGGTTGAAGAGTGGCCGATCAAAATTACGTTATCTTCTTTCTTGAGTCCGCGGAGGCGGACATTGTTTGTGTAGACGCGGTTTCTAACCGCCGTCTGCTGCGGACATTTTTTGTATAGACGCGGTTTCAACTTTCAACGCAAAAACCCAGTTTCTGAACGTAATTAAGCTGAAACAGCTCAATTACGCAAACCAGAAACCGGGTTATTTAGCGCATCGCGCCTGTGAATCCTTTCTTAGGATCGCAAATTAAATAACTTACAATTTTAATTGTTATTGTGGAACAGGCATCCTGCCTGTTCAAGACGGGCGGGACGCCCATCCCACAAGTTTGTGGAAGTTATTTAATTCTCATTCCTTAGTAGAGGGATTCTTCTTGATGAGTTTCGATCGTACAATCAGACTTAGGATAGGCGACGCAGGTTAGAACGAATCCGGCCTCGATTTGGTCGTCATCTAAGAAAGATTGGTCAGATTGGTCAATTTCGCCTGATGTGATCTTGCCGGCGCAGGTGGAGCAAGCTCCAGCGCGGCAAGAATACGGGAGGTCGAGTCCTGCTTCTTCTGCTGCATCAAGAATGTAAGTATCGTCATCAACGTCAATGGTCTGGTTGATTCCTTCGGCTTCGCTGATGAGGGTAACTTTGTAAGTTGCCATTAACTATTTCCTCTCAAAAATTCAACAAGATTGATAATTTTTCCTAATGCAACCTTCAAGGCTCTATTAGCTTTGAGGTTAGGTCTTAGGTTCATTCCCTCTATGATAGTAGGGGATAGAAGCGATCTTGCGACACTCATTTACAAAAAATTTGAATGGGATTAGTTATAACTTTTTCTAATTTCATCTTGATTGCTTATACCTACGTTGGATTTAGCCTTGTGATACTGTTGCGGCAAGACTTACGCAGAATAACCGGGTTTCGTCTTAAAAATCCTGTTTTGAGCTCGACAGCTCAAAAAATGGTTTTTGGTTGCGGTGTGTCGATCGACTTTCAGCCCAACTTCCTGGAATTTGTCCCCGCAGCCGTGGACAGTGGACAATTACACACTACGGGCATCAAACCATTTATGCTTAACGGGTATCGGCTTTATTCATCAGGTTATTTATATCCTCACCAATATGGCGGTTGCGATATACTGCACCAAACTTGGGTAAAAGTCTTTAACTATACTGAAATCTAAAATCTCAAATCCTATGACTCAAATTAATACTGGCTATGGTTTTTCGGTAAATTCTCCAATTCGCGTCGGGATTGTGGGGACTGGTTTTGCAG
The DNA here is from genome assembly GCA_949127775.1 of Oscillatoriales cyanobacterium PMM_0080. Classification (GTDB taxonomy): domain Bacteria; phylum Cyanobacteriota; class Cyanobacteriia; order Cyanobacteriales; family Microcoleaceae; genus Microcoleus. Next base: position 9,224 of record CASBQF010000066.1, on the reverse strand, counting down.
CTAAGTTGAGGGCCGAGATGTTGGTGGCTGACGTGCGATCGAACTTGGTAGCAGTCGCGGGCCACAATCAGGATAAAACCGTAGCATTTTGTCAAGCATTCGGCGCCGAGGCTGTGGTTTCTTGGCGTAAGCTGGTGGAAAGGGACGATTTGGATTTGGTGATTGTCTGTACGGTGAATCGAGATCATGGGGCGATCGTCCTGGCGGCGCTGGAAAATGACAAGCACGTTGTCGTCGAATATCCTCTATCTTTAGATGTATCTGAGGGCGAAAGGGCGATCGAGCTTGCCAAACAAAAGCAAAAACTCCTCCACATCGAACACATCGAACTCCTAGGCGGCTTACATCAAGCCATCAAAAAATCATTACCATTAATTGGCAAAGTTTTTTATACCCGCTACGTTACTATTACATCTGTGCATTCAGTGCAGGAGCGGTGGACTTATCAACATTCGTTATTTGGGTTTCCGTTAATTGGGGCAATTTCTCGACTCCACAGATTTACAGATTTGTTTGGGGAAGTGACAAACGTTAACTGTCAAACTCAATTTTGGGATACTAAACCAGATTTCTATAAAGCTTGTTTGTGCAACGCCCAGTTACGCTTTGCTAATGGAGTTTTTGCGGAAGCTGTTTATGGCAAAGGCGATACATTTTGGCAGTCAGAAAATACTTTTACCATTTACGGAGAAGGGGGAACACTGGTTTTCACTCCCGAATCTGGTCAATTAATTCAGGGAGAAAATAGGCAAACAATCGAAGTGGGATCGCGGCGCGGTTTGTTTGCCAAAGATATGGATATGGTGTTGGAATGTTTGTTAAACGGTACGCCTTTGTATGTGAATAATGCCAGTAGTTTGTACGCTTTGAAGGTGGCAGACGCTGCGAGGCGATCGAGCGAAATTCGGCAAAATGTAGCGGTTAGCAATTGACAAATATCCCTGCACAAACTGTAGCGCACTGGGCACCTTATTAACTTTGATCTCAATAGACAAGATTGCAAAAATAACTAGGACGGGCTCTCCGGCCCATCCCACAAAAAGTTTTTTTCTTGTGGAACAGGCATCTTGCCTGTTACAAAATTTGATTAAAATGAATTTTGCAATCTTGTCTAATCTGTAATGCTAATATATCGAGGCTGATTCTTGATTCGCTCAATCCAAGCTTGAATTGCGGGAAATCTGGTTAAATCAAATCCGCCCTCGCCCGCAACGTGAGTGTAAGCAAATAAACCAATGTCAGCAATCGTATAGCGATCGCCCACAAAAAAGTCATTTTTTTCTAAATGCCGTTCCATCACCCCCAAAGCAGCATAACCCGGTGCTTGTTTTTGTTGAAGTGCTTCCTTGTATTCTTCAGCTTTTCCTGTCATGTACCAAAAGCGAGAAGTAGCAATAAAAGGTTCGTGGCTGTACTGTTCAAAAAACAACCACTGCATCACTAAAGCACGTTCAAATTTATCTGTGGGGAAAAACTCAGTTTCTTCGCTTAAGTAAAACATAATCGCATTGGATTCAAAGAGAAATTTACCCGGTTCAATCTCTAAAACCGGAATGCGGCCATTGGGATTTTTGACCAAAAATTCAGGTGTCCGACTTTCGCGTTTGAGAATGTCAATTTTTACCCTTGCGAAGGGAAGATTAAGCTGAGTTAAGAGCAAGCGAATTTTGTAACAATTCCCAGACGGAGAATATTCGTAAAGTTTAAACATATTTTTTTTACCGCAGAGAACACAGAGAACGCAGAGTTAAGAAAAAGAGAAGTTTACGGATTATTGTAGCATGGGCGGGTAAGAGCAGAGTTGCTACTTTCAGAAGTAATATGGGTAACGTGCAACCCAGATCGCCCAAGTTCATCAATATTGGAGATTCAATGAAATTACACAGTGAAAATCCTCATTTAAATTCAGAAAATATTGGCTTACTTTACGGTTTTATCGGCGTAGTTGGATTCAGCTTAACACTGCCAGCCACCAGAGCAGCAGTGCAGGATTTAGACCCTATTTTTGTAGGTTTAGGACGCGGATTAGTGGCAGCTACACTAGCAGCAATCACTTTGAAAATAACAGATCAACCCATTCCCTCTAAACAGCAATTGCGGAGTTTATCAGTTGTCGGATTGGGAGTGGTTTTGGGATTTCCGCTATTATCAGCTTGGGCAATGCAGCGAGTACCTGCTTCCCACGGTGCTGTGGTTTTGGGATTGTTGCCTTTGGCGACAGCAATCGGGGGAGTTTTGCGATCGGGCGATCGCCCTGATGTCACTTTTTGGATTGCTAGCATTGTCGGTAGTACAACCGTTGTCGTTTTTGGAATTATTAGTGGTGCTGGACACCTTCAACCCGCTGATTTAGCGCTGTTTGGCTCGATAATTGCTGCTGCTTTTGCCTATGCTGAAGGCGGGCGATTAGCTAAGGTTTTAGGTGGATGGCAAGTTATTAGTTGGGCATTGGTGATAATTGCTCCTTTCGAGGTTTTACCCACAATATTTGTGGTTTTAAAAGAAGGGTTGATAGCTTCACCTACTGCCTGGTTGGGTTTTGCTTATGTGAGTATTGTCAGTCAATTTATTGCATTTTTTGCCTGGTATCACGGGATGGCAATTGGTGGAGTTGCACGGGTAGGTCAAATTCAGTTGTTGCAACCATTTTTGACGCTCTTGGCTTCGGCTATTTTGCTTGGTGAGACTCTGGAGCCGATCGCCCTTGGCACCGCTTGTTTAGTTGTAGCGAGCGTAGCTGTCGGTAAAAAAGCATCAATTAAGCGGGCAGAGGATTTGTGAGGCGATCTAGTATATCTAATAGACCTCTTGTAAAATTCATTTTAATCAAATTTTGCAACAGGCTCTCCGGCCTGTTCCACAAGAAAAAATGTTTTTTGTGGAACGGGCCGGAGAGCCCGTCCTAGTTATTTTTGCAAGAGGTCTAATGACGGATGTAAAGCTGGGACTATTTCTTTTGAATACGACTAATTAACTAAATTTAGAGGAAAATAGGGTGCATCTCAATGAGTGCAAATATATTTGTAGGGGCGAAGCATGACCGCAATCAATATGGGATTATAACTAATAACTTATATACGGTCATGCTTCGCCCTCTTCAAAAGTGAGATGCACCCCAAATTAATGTCTATTTCGATAATGTCGGAGGCGAAACCCTCGAAGCGGCTCTCTCATCTTTACCACAAAGAATTGGTATAAAGCCCAAAGCCCGCAGTTTTGCTTCCAGGATTGCGGTTTCAATACTATTTTTGTCTTATATTAAATAAGTGAGCAACCTTGTCTGAATAAAAGTAATGCAACGATTTAATCTAACTATACTCAAACAGTTCTGGGCGATCGCCAAATCTTACTGGTCAAGCGACGAAAAATGGCGCGCGCGCGGATTATTGCTATTAGTCATCCTGTTGTCCCTTGGCTACACAGGACTGAGCGTGCTGCTCAACAACAAGCGAGGCGAGCTAATCTCTGCACTGTCCGCTCACGATGAAGCTAGATTTTGGCAAACAATTCTGATTTTTGCCGGGACATTAGTTATTTATGCACCGCTCTATGCAGGCTATGATTATTTGCGCGATCGCTTAGGCTTAGAATGGCGGCGATGGCTGACTAACTATTTTGTCGATCGCTACTTCCAGAATCGCGCATTTTATCATCTAAATCATGCCGATGCCGACATTGATAATCCCGATCAGCGGATTTCTGAAGATGTCAAAAGTTTCACCCAAGAATCGTTAAAAATACTGCTAGCGGTAGTTGATTCTTTGTTGGCGGTAGCGGCATTTAGTGGGGTACTCTGGGGCATTTCCAAGCCGTTAATCTTGTTTTTGGTGCTCTACGCCCTGGTTGGAACCTTAGCGACAGTTGGGGTATTTGGGAAACCCTTAATGCGACTCAATTTTGGGCAGCTTAAAAAAGAGGCCGATTTCCGGTTTAGTTTAGTGCGGGTGCGAGAAAATGCAGAGGCGATCGCCTTTTACCAAGGAGAACCGCGCGAGTCAGCTCAAGTCAAAGGCAGATTTGCCGAAGCTTTTGATAACTTCAAGCGCCTAATTTTTTGGGAGTTGAATCTCAATATCTTGACTAACGCCTATGAATTTATTCCGTTCATTTTGCCAGCAATTGTGGTAGCACCAGGTATTTTTGCAGGTGATTTAGAAGTTGGTAAAGTTACCGAGGCGCAAGGGGCTTTTATCCGAGTCTTTTTCTCGCTCAATTTAATTGTGGCGCGCTTTCAATCCCTCGCTACTTTTGGTGCAGGTGTGGAGCGTTTATACACATTTTTAGAGTGTTTGGAAACTCACCACTTGGCTTCTCAGGAGTCTGAGGGCGTTGAAAAAACCACGATCGCAACTGAGATTGTAGGCGATCGACTGGCGATCGACAATATGACCCTCCAAACACCTAACCGTCAACGGACGTTGGTGGAGAACCTATCTGTCAAACTCTCTACTGGCGAGGGTTTGCTGGTCAGAGGGCCTAGCGGGTGCGGGAAAAGTTCTCTGCTAAGGGCGATCGTGGGACTGTGGGATGCAGGGAGTGGTAAAATCTTGCGGCCTACCCTTGATGAAATGTTGTTTTTGTCCCAGCGGCCTTACATGATTTTAGGGACATTACGAGATCAAATGCTGTATCCAAATATGAATTCAGAAGTTGAAGATTCGCAGCTAAGTCAAATTTTGATTCAGGTAAATTTGCCCAACTTAGAGCAAACGCATGGAGGATTTAACACTGAACAAAACTGGGCAGAGCTTCTATCTTTGGGAGAACAACAGCGTCTAATTTTCGCCCGTCTTCTGCTCAATAAACCTAGTTACGCAATTTTAGATGAGGCTACTAGCGCCCTCGATCCTCAGAATGAAAAATATTTATACCAACAGTTACAAGACTCTGGCATGACATTTTTGAGCATTGGACATCGAGAAAGTTTGAGTAATTATCATGAGTCTATTTTGGATTTGACCGCAGATCATACCTGGTCTTTAAAGTCTTCTGAAACTCTATCTATCGAAATAGAAATGGAGGAGACGGCAGTGCCGTGTCCCTACCCCGATTAATTGTAGGGACACGGCAATGCCGTGTCCTCATTCACACGGCATTGCCGTTTCCCTACCCCGATTAATTGCGCAAGAAACGGCATTGCCGTGTCCTCATTCTTGATTGCTGTGAACCGAGAAACGGAGGACACGGCACTGCCGTGTCCCTACCCGATTAATTGCGCAAGAAACGGCAATGCCGTGTCCTCATTCTTGATTGCTCTGAGATAGAAACGGAGGAGACTGCACGTGCCGTGTCCCTACCGATTAATTGTAGGGAAACGCCGATTTTGCTTGGTGAGACTCTGGAGCCGATCGCCCTAGTCACAGCTTGTTTAGTTGTGGCCAGCGTATCTGCGGGTAAAAAAGTATCAATTAAGCGGGCAGAAGATTTGTGATGCGATCGACTCTATCTAATGACAGATGTAAAGCTTGGACTATTTCTCTTCAATACTACTAATTAACTAAACCTTTAGGAAAATAGTAATGTTAGATATTGATGAAATGGGACAAAAAGAAATACACGAACTCCTACACAAAGTAGGATACGGTCATCTGGGCTGCATACACGAAGGCAAGCCCTACGTGATCCCAATGAATCATTATCTCGAAGAAGAGGACATTTACCTGTTTACCACGATCGGCATGAAGACTAACGATCTTGATGCGAATCCAGAAATTTGTTTGCAGGTTGAAGAAATACGCGAGCCGCTTCATTGGCGCAGCGCGATTGTCAATGGTCGAGCTTCGCGCCTGACTGAGCAGCCAGATATCGATCGGGTAATGCACCTCGTCAAAGAGCGCAATCCCATGCTCTCACCTGCGATCAATCGAACCTGGACTGATGCTGAGGGACGTTCAGAGGCGATCCTCTTCGAGGGCTTCGCTAACGCAATTTACCGCATCCACGAGACTGAATTGAGTGGGCGCACGACTGATGGAGTCAGCAGTAAGAACCCATAGGAGCGATCTCGTCATTTGTTCAGCTTTTATCTGCTACGTGCGATCGATCTAGCAATTTGTTTAGGTGGTGGGGCGATTAGCTTACTTTGGTTTGAACTGTTAAAGCAAGCTACAAAAATGAGGTCATAGTCAGAGACTGAATAATATTAGTTACAGCAGCAAAGGTTGCTTGTGTAAAATTTAAAAATCAGGTATCAAATAATCAATCCACAGCCCGTATTTTGCAACCTTTCCGAGCATTTGCTTCAACATACGAACTCTACAACCTGCGGTTGAAGCAAACCGTTCTGATGCGCCAAAACGCCTTGCCAGAGTGATAAATCAGCGATATATTTATCTTAGGAAAACCTCATATTTCCTTCACATTTTAATTCTAATATTGATAGGAATAATATAAATTTCGGTTGCACCGGAATTATATGGAGGAGACGGCACGTGCCCTTGGACTACCCGGATTAATTGTAGGAAAACGGCACTGCCGTGTCCTGACTGTGGGTAACTCAGTATCATCAAAGAGTTATTTCAGTTTTTGCCATTACAGCAGATGAGGTTATTTATAACAACGAATCTTATGGCTAGCCGATAATTTAATAACACCATTAATAAGTCATGAAAACTCAACATAAATGAACAAGCTGAGGCACTAGAACTGCAATATTGTCGCTTAAGCCTAGCAGTGAAAGTCCGACTACGAATGAGGAAAGCAAGTTATTAGCTACAGAAATTATGTTTAAGCCAGTGTTTTAAAAACCTGTGAGTTTGAGCAGATATACTATAACAAGTCATCCCAAAGGTAGAGATTATATTTAGCAACTTTGATTAACGTTCAACCAACAACCAAAGAAACAAAAATTGAGATTCAATCGAAACTCGACGAGGTAAAGACAAAAGCCTCTAGTTTGATCAAAAAATCCAGAAATTGACTACGGGAGTCGTCTTAGAGAGTGGAAAATAAAAAAAAATGGCTGAAATGATTATCAACGAAAGTCGCTGGCCACAACACTAACCGATCGCAAACGGAGCATAAGATGTTAAAAATAACAGCATTAGAAAAGTTATCTAACAAATTACCTAAGTTGAATGCTGCTTGGCGATGGTCGCTAATGGTAGCATTCATTGCGCTAGGGATGGTGGGAATTTGGATGTATGTGAGCAAACAGCAAGCAGCAAAAGAAGCAGCAGCCAAACAGCAATTAATAGCGGAAATCAAGATAAAAACTGTCACAGCCTTGGGAAAATTGGCACCACAGGGGGAAATCGTCAAGCTGTCTGCGCCGACATCGACGGATGGAGTCAAAATCGAGCGATTGTTGGTGGCGGAAGGGGGCACAGTCAAAGCCGGACAAATAATCGCGATTTTGGATAGTCACAGTCGCTTGCAAGCATCGGTAGATGAGGCAAAAGCCAAAGTCAGCGTCGCCCAAGCAAGTCTGGTCAGAACCAAAGCCGGATCTAAACAGGGAGAAATCAATGCCCAGAAAGCCACTATTACTAGGTTGCAAGTCGAACGGGTCACAGAAATAGAATCACTCCAAGCGACACTCGCCAAAGTAATCGCTGAAACAGATACCCAATCCCAATCCCTCAAAGCAACACTCGCCAAAGTAATCGCTGAAACAGATACCCAATCCCAATCCCAAATCGGTGCCATTGCTGAAGCCCAAGCCGGACTTGTCAATGCTCAAGTCGAGAATAAACGTTATGCAGCCCTAACTCTACAGGGAGCAGTTTCTAAATCGACTGGAGATAGTAAACTGTTAACTTTACAGACATCACAGCAGAAGGTAAATCAGGCTCAAGCGAATTTAAGCCGAATTGAATCCTCTGGGAAACACCAGATCAATGAAGCAAGAGCTAACTTGAGTAAGACTCAAGAGTCGGGCAAACAGCGGATCAATGAAGCAAGAGCTAATTTGAGAAAGACTGAAACATCTATGTACCAAAAGATCAGAGAAGGTCAATTTACCTTAAATAAAATTGCCGAAGTCCGCCCAGTCGATGTGATGTTCGCAGAAACAGATATTAAAAGCGCGACGGCAACTCAAAAAGTAGCCGAACAAAGTTTGGCGAAAGCTTATATTAGATCGCCCATAGATGGTCAAGTCTATGAGATTTTTTCACATCCTGGCGAAGTGGTTAGCACTACTGATGGTATCGCCGATCTTGGTAAAACCAGTCAAATGTATGGAGTTATAGAAGTCTACAACAGCGATGTTAGTAAAATACGGCTGGGACAGCAAGTCAAAATCACCAGTAATTCTCTATCAGGCGAATTACATGGAAAGGTAGAACGAGTGGGGATTCATGTAAAACGGCAAGCTGTGATCAATGCCGATCCTACTAGCAATATTGACGATCGAGTGATTAAAGTTCATGTAATTTTAGACCCAGAATCAAGTCTAAAAGCTGCTAGTTTTACCAACTTACAAATTCAAGCAGTAATCGAACTAGATTCTTAGTAAGTCAGGACTTAAACAAGTTATCACTCTTACTTAAAATAGAGAATAAAGCTCGAAACAATTATCGCGTTAGTAACCAAATAGCTATTTACAAGATCGGATGTTATGCCAAATTTAATTCAACAACTCCAACGCAGAATGCCCCTTGGCTGGCTACAACTTACCCAGAACAAAGTCCAATTGCTAGTCGCACTATCCGGTGTAGCGTTTGCAGACGTACTCATATTAATCCAATTAGGATTTCAAGGTGCCCTTCAGTCTAGTGGAGTTGTATTGCACACAAAACTAAATGGGGATATCTTTATCATGAGTCGTCGGGCATTAACTATTGTTAATATGTCCACATTTCCCCGCCGCAGATTATATCAAGCAATGGATATCACGGGTGTGAAGTCCGCAGAAGCAATGTACGTGAGCCTGATAGTTTGGAGAAACCCCCAAACCCGCGAACAGAAACAGTTACTAATGGTTGGGTTTAATCCTGATAAACCACCCTTTAATTTTCCTGAAATAAACAGCCAATTAGATATAATCAAACGACCGGACACTATATTGTTCGATCGTCAAGCTAAGGGTATTTACGGCAAACTAATTAGCGAAGTAGGATCTGGAAAAACCGTAACTACGGAGATTTCAAAACGGACAATTTCCGGTTCTTCCTTACTTGGTATGCTAAATCAATAGCTAAATCAGTAAAAATATCTGAACAAATATATAGAAAAGTAAATCAAGTCTTGATCAGGCTTGACATTTAGGCTTATTTAATTGT
>CASBQF010000065.1 GCA_949127775.1 Oscillatoriales cyanobacterium PMM_0080 | reverse complement strand
TCTCGATCCCCCTAAATCCCCCGAAAGCAAGGGGGACTTTGAGCGGAATCTTGTCCCCCCCTCCCACCAGGGGGGCTAGGGGGGATCTGATTCTATGCAGCCTCATAAAAAATTGGTATTAGAGAATTTTTCACAAACTTTGCTACCATAGATAAGATTGTACTCATTCACTCTCCTATCTTGAAAATATCCGCGTTTATCTGTGTTTATCTGCCTTTTATCTGCGGTCGATCTATCAATCAAAGATTCATGTAATCTTGTTTCATAAAATTATTTTCTTTGTTGACTCAATCATGTGAGCAAAGGTGCGTCGCTCGCTCGATAATCGATTTTTTTCCTAAATTTTTTAGGGCGACGCACCCTACAGTTACTTTACTTATTTTCCACGCGATTATGGACGCTAGGAGACAAAGTAATTAAATCCTCGATATTGCGCTGCATAGTAGCACAAATATTGTCCAACGGCAAATCATTAGGATCGTGACCAAAAGGATTTTCGATTTCAATGCCAATTTCTTCGATTCCGAACAAAGCAAAACTCACTAAAGCTACTACTGGGGCAGTTCCCCAAGTTAAATCTTTTACCATTTGAAATGGTAGCGCTAGACAATAAAGCAATAATAGCTGTTTAAGGTGAATCGCATAGGCCAAAGGCATAGGAGTTCTCAAGATTCGCTCGCAACCACTCAATGCCTCAACCATGTTATTTACTAACTGATTCATCGCAGTTAATCGATAGACATCAAGGTTATTTTGCTCGTGCTGTATGCTCAAATAATCCCCAATCCAAAAAGCAATTTCCAGTGGAGGATTATTCATTCTCTTTAGTTTTTCATACTGATCTGGCAATACGAATAGCTCGACTTCTGAATTAATTGGCTCTTGACGCAGATGCAATTTCATGGCTATTGCAAAAGCAACTAATAACCGTAAGGCTAACTTTTTTTCCGCTAAGTCTTCCGGTTTTTTGTCGCTGATAGAGACCCAGATTTGACGTGCTAAATTGCGAACAGCAATAATTAAAGTTCCCCAACATCTCCTACCTTCCCAAAAGCGATCGTAAGCCGTATTTGTCCGAAAAACTAATAATAAGCCAAGGACAATGCTGGGCACAATGCTAGACAAGATTGGCAAGGATACTGGAACACCCAAAAAGTACAGCAGCGAAATAAAAAACCCAAAACCAGCACACACCATGACGCGGGGGAAAATAAAAGAAATGATAGACCCTCGGAACTGCAAGGCAACTTGAAACCAGGGTCGTTTTTCTGAAATCATGAATATCTCCTCTTGAGATAGAATTAAGCATCAAGGGCTGTATGGGCTGTGCAAATGACTGCGATGGTTGTTCTTAGGCTGCTCTCGAAGCCTGAGAGTGTAGCATCTTTGCAAACAATTTTTGAATTCTACCTAAAAAACTCATCATTAGGACAATTTTTAAATCTAAAATCTAAAATCTAAAATTGATTGACTGATGTACTTAATTAGGTAAGATTAATCATGTATCTTTAGACTTCAGCTTCCGTGCAAGAGCTACCGACATCTGTGCCCCCAAATTCTCACCGATTGCCGAATCAACGGTGGCAAATTTTTTCGCCTCAACCACAGCAAGCGGAACAGTTTGCAGCGGAAATCGGTTTGTCGTCCTTGCTGGCCCAGGTACTGATTAATCGCGGTATCGATTCTGTTGAAGAAGTGCAAGGGTTTATTGAGCCGGAATCTCTGGTTTTGCCCGCACCACTGGATGAGTTTCCCGATTTGGCTGCGAGTGTCAAGTTGTTGCGGGAGGCGATTTCGGGTGGGCAGAAAATTGCGATTTGTGGCGATTACGATGCTGACGGGATGACGAGCACGGCTTTGTTGCTGCGAGCTCTCAGGGCTCTGGGGGCGAATGTGGATTATGCGATTCCGAGCCGGATGCGGGAAGGTTACGGGATTAACGATCGCATTGTAGAAGAATTTCACGCCGAAGGTGTCGCTCTCATTTTGACTGTTGACAACGGCATTGCAGCCTATGGGCCGGTGGCGAGAGCGCGAGAACTCGGTGTGAAAGTGATTATTACAGATCACCATGATTTGCCGCCAAAACTACCGCCGGCTGATGCGATTCTTAACCCAAAATTAATTGCGGAATCTTCGCCTTATCGCGGTTTGGCTGGGGTAGGTGTTGCTTATGTTTTGGCGATTACTTTGGCTCAAGATTTGAAGAAGGTTGGCGGGTTGGTGAATCCGCTGCTGGAATTATTTACGTTAGGAACTATTGCGGATTTAGCGCCTTTGACTGGGGTTAACCGCCGCTGGGTAAAGCGTGGTTTGCGGCTGTTACCTCATTCGCAATTGGCTGGCGTTCAAGCTTTGATTCAGGTGGCGGGAGTGCAGGCGGCAAGTGCGGAAACTTTACCTCTGCTTAACTCGAAAAGTCAAGCTAATAATACGTTAAAGCCTGAAGATATTGGTTTTCGGCTGGGGCCGCGGATTAATGCTGTGGGGCGACTTGCTGACCCTCAAATTGCGATCGAATTGCTGACAACGGACGATCGCGAATTGGCGCTCAAAAGGGC
>CASBQF010000064.1 GCA_949127775.1 Oscillatoriales cyanobacterium PMM_0080 | reverse complement strand
TCAGCAATGCCACAATTCACACCATTTTCTGCAATAAAATCCTCTGCTATTTGCTGTTTGGCTGCCAATTTTTCAAGATTTCTGAGGCAGAAAAGCGGTGCAGTGCGATCGACTATTTCTGCCAGAAAATCTCGGCTGAAATATTTTAGTTCAAAGTCGGATCTGTGGGGACAGTAAATCATGCCCAAGAGTTCGAGTAATGATAGCAGCGTCAAATCGTGACAATTAGGTGAGAAACAATCTTTTCGAGCATGATTTGTCTCATAAAATCAAGCTAATATGATAGCTTTTCCTGGCTTGGACAAGTTTAACAAACATCGCAGGTTGAGATTGCTGCCTTTATTGTTCTGCAAGGAATTGCTAATGTGTCTGGTTGTGTGCTGCTGCCGAAAATTACATGGCAATCTGCAAGGGAGAAGGGCAATTTTCGGGAAAGTACGCGCGGCGTAGCTATCCCGATCGTGAATCGCCCGTGATTCAACATCAGTCTGAAAATTCTCAGAATCAGAAACTTGCCCGCTGTCCGGTAACATGAGAAAAGATTAATTTTTAACAGCGCGGCATGGCAATTATTTGGGAACTCGACTTTTACAGCCGTCCGATCCTAGACGAGCGAGAGAAAAAAAAATGGGAAGTGTTGATTTGCGAAAGCCCGCTGAATGTGGGCGACAAGGCAGAATCTCTGTTTCGCTACTCCCAATTCTGCCCCAGTACAACCGTGAATTCCCTGTGGCTGGCTGGCGCAATTAAAGAGGCGATCGCCGCAGCACCGAAAAGACCAGAAAAAATCCGCTTTTTCCGTCGCCAAATGGCGAACATGATTACCAAAGCCTGCGAGGAGTTGGACATTCCCGCCGCCTCCAGCCGCCGCACCCTCGCCCTCAGCCTGTGGCTGGAAGAACGGATGCAAGACGTTTATCCCTCCGAACCGGGCTATCAACCGGTTGTGAACCCCAGCGTTCAATTTGTACCCGAAACGCCCGTAGCGCTGCCGGACGCTTTAATCGGCGAAAAATGGTCGTTTGTCAGTTTGCCGATCGCAGCTTTTGACGAAATGTCCGAGTGGGATATCGGATTTGGCGAAGCTTTCGGGCTGCCGATGACAGGCCTCGCCCCGGAAACGCAAATTCCCGGGTTGATGATCTATTCGTCTAGAGCAACGGCTTTGGCTGGTTGGATGTCGGCTTTAGAGTTGGCTTTTATCAAATTTGAGAGCGGCCCGCCCGCTAAGCTGGTATTGGATACCGGAGCTAACGATCGCTGGATTTTAGCTAATCTTAGAGACGCAGCAACTGAGAGAGAAGGCAAAGCATTTGAAGTCGCGAAAAAACAAGCAAAACAAGTACATTTTTTAGCGATTCAGTCGAATCCAGACTCGGAATCTTTCGCGGGATTTTGGCTGTTGCATGAATTAACTATTTAGTTGTTAGTTGTTAGTTGTTAGTTGTTAGTTGTTAGTTGTTAGTTGTTAGTTGTTAGTTGTAGATTATGAGTTGTTAGTTGTAGATTATGAGTTGTGACTTCTAATAACCAATAACCAGTAACCAATAACCAGTAACCAATAACCAATAACCAGTAACCAATAACCAATAACCAGTAACCAATAACCAATAACCGATCGCCCATTACTAACCACCGACAACAATGACCAATCACCAATCAGCAGAACAACTGCTAGAACTAGCCACCAAAGCAGGTGCTGAAGCTGCTGAGGTATTGGAATCGCAATCGCTCTCGCGGCCAGTCTTTTTTGAAGCAAACCGCCTCAAACAGCTAGAAACCGCCCAAGCAGAAGGTATTGCGCTGCGGCTGTGGCGGGACGGGCGGCCTGGTTTGGCGGTGGCTTACGGGCCCGTGGAACTACAAATTTTGGTCGATCGGGCGATCGCGCTTTCGCAACTCAACGAACCAGAAACGATCGAACTCGGCACCGGTGAGAAAGTTGTTTATCCCGATCGCGGAGTGTCAGTGCCGGCCGAACAGCTAGTAAACTGGGGAAAAGAGGCGATCGCGATCGTCCGCGAAGCCTATCCCGAAAGCCTCTGCACCGCCGAACTCGACTGCGAAATCGAAAGCACCCGCTTGCTGAACACACTAGGCTTGGATTCCAGCCACACCGACACTACCCTCAGCGGTTACTTGTCAGCAGAATTAGTCCGTGGCGAAGATTTCCTCAACATTTGGGAAGGCGAAACCGAACGCGGCACCCTCGACATGAACACCAGCGCCCAGCGGGTTTTGCAGCGATTGGAATGGGCGAAAGAAAATGTAGCCCCCGCCACTGGCCGAGTACCCGTGTTGTTTACAGCCAAAGCCGCCGATTTGCTGTGGGGGACTGTGTGTGCGGCATTAAACGGCAAACAGGTACTCGAAGGCGCTTCCCCTTGGAGCGATCGACTGGGCCAACAAGTCACCTCACCGCTAGTTACTATCTCTCAAGAACCGGATACTGGGCCTTATAGCTGTCCTTTTGATGACGAAGGAACTCCCACACGGGCGATCGTCTTTATCAAAAATGGAGTATTGCAGCTATTTTATACCGATCGCACCACCGGACGAGCCTTGGGTAGCGGCACCACCGGCAACGGATTTCGCCCCGGTTTGGGTAGCTATCCCACCCCAAGTTTGTTTAATGTTTTAATTAAACCAGGATCGCGATCGTTAATTGATTTAATCCGTCAACTAGACGACGGAATTGTCATCGATCAAATGCTCGGCGGTAGTGCCGGAATTTCCGGCGATTTTTCAATTAACGTCGATCTCGGCTACCGAGTCAAAAAAGGTAAAATAGTCGGTAGAATCAAAGACACAATGGTAGCCGGAAACGTCTACAGCGTCCTCAAACAATTGGTAGAATTAGGCGGAGACTCCGAGTGGAACGGTTCTTGTCACACACCATCTGTAATTGTAGAGGGATTGTCTGTCATCGGCAAAAACTAAAATCATTAGTCATTAGTCATTAGTCATTAGTCAACTGTTAACAGTTAACAGTTAACAGTTAACAGTCACCAATTCCCAATTCCCAATTCCCAGACATAATATGCGTATTTGTTTTATCGGTGATTCTTTCGTAAACGGTACTTGCGATCCAAAATGCCTAGGTTGGACAGGGCGAATTTGCGTAGCCGTTTGCAAGCAAGGACACGATATCACCTACTACAATTTAGGAGTACGGGGAGCAACCAGTGCCGATATACAATCTCGTTGGTTCAGCGAAGTTTTTGACCGCTTACCTCACTACTCCGACAGCAGAATAGTATTTTCCTTTGGCGTCAATGATACTCACTTAGAAAACGAAAAAAGTCTAGTAGAAGTTGAAAGATCCATTGAAAATACCCGAGAAATTCTGAATGCTGCCAAAGAAATAGCCCCAGTTTTAATGATCGGGCCTCCACCAGTTATAGATGTCAGTCGAAATGTGAGAATTGCCAACTTATCGCAACATTTTGCCGAAGTATGTACCGAGTTAAACGTGCCTTATTTAGATGTTTATACCCCGTTGCAAAAGTCAGAAATTTGGCTGCAAGAACTTGACCAAAATGACGATGTTCACCCCCGTGCCGCCGGTTACGCCGAATTGGCTAGAATAGTTCACAATTGGGACGGTTGGAAAGATTGGTTTAAAAATATCACTGTATCAGATCGAGAGACCATAACGCTGTTTCGAGCTGTCGGGAAAAAAGAAATGGAGTTAATTCAAGAAAGCGATTTTATCGCATTTCCGCCGCGTCTATCTTTTCAGCCGATCTTTTATCCCGTACTTCACAAAGCATACGCTATCCAAATTGCGCGAGATTGGAATACAAAAGATGCAGCATCTGGATATTTTGGCTATGTAACCCGGTTTCGAGTTTTGGCCGACTTCTTAAATAAATATCCCGTCCAAACTGTCGGTAGTTCAATTCACCAAGAATATTGGATTCCGGCAGAAGAGTTGGCAGAATTCAATCGCAATATTGTCGGAAAAATTGAAATTATTGCTGAATATCAACCGTAAAATAGGAGCAATGACAGATGTTAGATTTTAATCAATTTGAAGTTGTGAGTTTTGACTGCTACGGCACTCTCATAGATTGGGAAAGGGGGATATTGCCAGCCTTGAAACAATTGCTGTCAAATCGGGAAATCGATTTCAGTGATGACGGAACTTTAGAGCTTTTTGCGGAATTTGAATCCGAATTAGAAAAGGATAAAAGCGATTATATCGAATACCGGAAAATTTTGCAAGAAATAGTGAAAAGATTCGGTCAAAGATTTAATTTTGAACCGACAGAAACAGAATCAGGAACCGAAATAAACTGTTTGGTGGATTCCCTGAAAAATTGGCAACCTTTCCCTGATACAGTTGCAGCATTGTCAGCACTCAAGCAGAAATACAAGTTGGCGGTAATTTCCAATATTGATGATGACTTGTTTGTTGGTACAGCGAAACACTTAAAAGTTGAATTCGACTGGTTGATTACTGCGCAACAAGTGCGATCGTACAAACCGTCAACTCGCAACTTTGAAATCGCCCTAGAAACAATGGGAATACCACCGGAAAAACTCTTGCACGTTGCCCAAAGTGTGTATCACGACATTGTACCGGCCGCATCTATGGGAATATCGACTGTTTGGGTAAATCGGAGACACGATAAAACAGGATTTGGGGCGACATTGCCGGCAAATGGCAAGCCAGATTTGGAAGTGCCGGATTTGAAAACGTTGGTGGAGGCGATCGGGTAAATAACCGCAGATTGATGTCAACATTGTTGTTTAAAATTGTAGGAATGTGGAGATTACAATGAAGTGCCAAATCTTGACCGGACTGTTGACAGGATTAGTTGTTTCGATTAGCACAGGCGTGATAAATTGTCAACCGAGTCATGCCGAAAATAAAAGTTTGTTATTGGGAATTCCGATTCATCCAAATGTGAGATTGTTTGCTGCCGCGAAAGTGGATTTGGGAGTGCAGGTTGCGAGTGAGCTTGTGGCGGCAGAACCCACAGCCAAGGATTTTTATGCTGAGGGTGAGGATAAGTACAAAAAAGGAGATTATCCGGGTGCTATAGAGGCTTACAGTCAAGCGATTCAGCTTAATCCTAATAATGCGCAAGCTTACAACGAACGGGGTAATGCCCGCTATATGTTGGGAGACAAGCAGGCTGCACTCACTGATTATGACCAAGCCCTGAAAATTGACCCCAACTATGCCCCTGCGTACACAAACCGGGGTAATGCCCGTGATGACTTAGGAGATAAACAGGGTGCGATCGCCGATTATGACAAATCCCTGAAAATCAACCCCAACGATGCTAATACCCACTATAACCGGGGCATTACTCGATCGAGGTTAGGAGACAAGCAGGGTGCGATCGCCGATTTCGATCAATCCCTAAAAAATAACCCCAACAATCCCTCAGTCTACTACAACAGGGGTATTGCCCGCCTAAGTTTAGGAGACAAGCAGAGTGCGATCGCCGATCTTCAGAAAGCCGCAGACTTATTTAAGCAACAAGGAAATACAGATATTTACGAAAAGATACTAAACAGAATTACAGAAATTCAAGATACCATCAAGCCCTGAAAATCAACCCCAACTATGCCAATACCTACTATAGCTTTTCTCAAGATCGGTGAGGTATGGCCGGTAATTGGTGATTGGTAATTTGGAGGATCTCAGTTTTGATTTTACAGTGCTGTCCCCGAAGAGCGATCTATCCAACACTCGCTCTTCGGGGACAGCACTGTAAAGAAATTGCTTTTTTGCAAAAGTGAGATGCTATCTTGGTAATTTGCCATTGCTCACGCTTAGGAGAAAAGCTATATTACAGGATTTCTCAGCTTTTACAGTTTTGGAAAAACACTCAATTTTTAACTAAAATCATGAATTTACTTCGCCGACTACCAGCGACATTAATTGGTCTAACTGCAACTATTGTCATCGCCCAATCCCCGGCAGTTTATGCCAGATCTGCTAAATCGATCGCAGTACAGATTGACAGTTATGCTCAAGTGGATTTGCGAATGCGGGTTGTGAGTGAGGCTGGGGCGATCGATCCCAAAGCTGAGGAATTTTACAATCAGGGTGTGGACAAGTTCAGAGAAGGAGACTATCCGGGTGCTATAGAGTCTTACAGTCAAGCGATTAAACTCAACCCTAATTATGCCGAAGCCTATAACGATCGCGGTGTTGCCCGATCGAACTCAGGAGACAAGCAGGGCGCGAAGGCAGATTTTGACCAAGCAATAAAAATTCAGCCCAACGATGCTAATGCCTATATCAATCGGGGTAATCTCCGTGATGAGTCAGGAGACAGACAGGGTGCGATCGCCGATTATAACCAAGCCATAAAAAATAACCCCACCAATGCCACCGCCTATGTCAATCGGGGCAATGCCCGCGATGACTCAGGAGACAGTCAAGGTGCGATCGCAGATTACGAACAAGCCCTGAAAATTGACCCCAACGATGCTTTAGCCTACTACAATCGGGGTATTACCCGCTCCAGGTTAAAAGACAACCAGGGTGCGATCGCAGATCTTCAGAAATCCACAGAATTATTTAAGCAACAAGGAAACAAAGTTCTTTACGAAAAGGCGATAAATATCATTAATAAACTTCAAGAATCACCATAAACACCTCAATAATTGACCACATTGATCCAGGGCTATTTCATTCTTCGTAGGGGCAATCCCCCCGTGGTTGCCCTCCTGGATTTTGTAGGGTCGGCACGGGGGCACGACCCTACAAAATCGTGATTTTCCTGAGAATGAAATAGCCCTGGGTGCTATAGAGGCTTGCAATCAAGCGATTCAACTTAATCCTAATTATGCGCAAGCCTACAACGATCGGGGTATTGCCCGATCGATCTTAGGAGACAACCAGGGTGCGATGCCCTTGTGAAAGTTAAATTAATCTAAATAGTTTTGGTTAATCGAACGAAAGGGCATCAAAATTAGAGTAATTGGAAAAACAGTAAATTCGCGATTAAATTAGTTGCATTTCCCCAAATCGAGCGATTTCTTGTTAAATTCGAGCAGACAATTCGCAGGCAATCAATCCTACTTATGCGGTATATTCCTATCCCTAAACAATTTAGGGAAGCTTCCAGGGTCATCGAATCTCAACTGTTTTTACAACCAAAACGCCTCGCTATTTTTGAAGCTTGCCTAATTGGTTTAGTCGCCGGACTAGCAGGCGTTTTCCTAAAATTAGGAGTCGGATGGCTAGGCAGTTGGCGAGTAGCTACCTCCACAGTAATTCCCGCTTTAATCTTACTTCCCACTGTCGGTTTATGCGGCGGATTCCTCACAGGTTTCTTGGTGGAACGTTTTGCTCCAGAAACTGCTGGTAGTGGCATTCCTCACGTCAAAGCTGCTCTCGGTGGCGTCAATCTTTCTTTGGATTTGCGAGTAGCTGTCGCTAAACTTTTGGGAACTATCTTAGCTGTTGGTTCTGGTTTAACCCTGGGAAGACAAGGCCCGACTGTCCAAATTGGAGCATCTTTGGCTAGCTGGATTGGTCACTTGATGCCAACTTCCCCCGACTACCGCCGACAATTGATTGCTTGTGGTGCGGCGGCGGGATTAGCTGCTGGTTTCAATGCTCCTATCGCAGGGGTTTTATTTGTAGTCGAAGAACTTTTACACGATGTTTCAGGACTGACTTTAGGCACTGCAATTATTGCTTCCTTCATCGGTGCAGTTGTCTCCCAACTTTTGGGTGGAGACAGTTTAGGTCTGAATTTACGAGAGTACCAAACCAGTTTTTCCGCTAGAGAAATCCCCTTTTATGTACTCTTAGGTGTTTTAGCCGGATTGTTGGGAGCTTTGTTCAGCAAAGGGGTAATTGCCAGTTTGCAATTCAATCGAAGAAAACTCAAATTAGCTTTGCCTTTGCGAGTGGCTTTAGCTGGGTTAATTTGCGGTTTAGTCATCGCAGCTTTGCCAGAAACTTTTCGCGACAATACTGGATTGCGTGAATTTCTGCTAACTGGAGAAGCGACTGGAAGAACCAGTTTGATTGCTTTTATTGCTCACTTTTTCCTGACTATTATATCTGCGGCTTCTGGAGCTCCGGGAGGGTTATTTGCACCTTCCCTAATTATGGGTTCTGCACTCGGTCATATAGTAGGAATTATCCAGGCACATTGGCTGGGTGTTGGTTTGCCGACAACTTATGCTCTGGCGGGAATGGGAGCGTTTTTTTGTGCGGTTTCTAGAGCGCCGATTACTGCGGTAGTAATTGTGTTTGAAATTACGGCGGATTTCAAGTTAGTGCTACCTTTGATGATTTGTTCTGTAGTTGCTTATTTAGTTGCTGAAAAGGTAGATAGTGGCTCGTTATACGATCGCCTTTTGGAGTTTAATGGCATTCAACTAACCAAGGAAAAACCTGCGGTTGATGCTTTGAGCGACTTGTACGCAGCTAACGTGATGCAGCGCCAGGTGGAAACACTTTCGAGTCTACTGACTTTTGATGAAGTAATGCAGGCGTTTTCGCGATCGACTCACCGAGGTTTTCCAGTCGTTGAGGCTGGCAAATTGGTCGGAATTATTAGTCAGACAGATTTAGCAAATGCCAAAAAGCGCAACTTTTCCGGCACTTCGCTGCTCAAAGAATTCATGACTCCACAGCCAATAACCGTCGAAGCAACCGATACTTTAAGCGAGGTTTTGTATAGACTCACCCAGTACAATCTCAGTCGCTTACCCGTCATAGAAGGACGACATTTAGTCGGAATTATCACCCGTAGCGACATTATCCGAGTTGAGTCCGATCGCCTCAGCGGACAAACAACCCAAGGCCCGCACCCAGAACCATCCTACGTAGTCTATCAAACCAGAGCGCCACAAGTCGGAAACGGCCGGTTATTAGTTCCCCTGAGCAACCCGCATACAGCACCCGCCTTGCTGCGACTGGCTGCTGCGATCGCGCGCGATCGCAATTACGAACTAGAATGCCTGCAAATCATCATCGTACCGCGCAACAGTTTCCCCTCAGAAAGCACAGTGCGGACAACCAAAAGCCGCCGACTGCTGCAACAAGCCGAGCGCATTGTTCGCAATTGGAACTTGCCAGTACACACTCAAATACGGGTAGCTCACGACGTTCCTAACGCGATTTTAGAGACAATTGGGGAGCGACACATCGATCTAATTTTGATGGGCTGGCAAGGCGAAATTTCCACCACAGGGCGCATTTTTGGCGATGTTGTCGATACCGTAATTCGGCAAGCAGCCTGCGAGGTAGTTTTGGTGAAGTGGAGCGAAAAACTATTAGTAACACGCCAGAAAAATGAGTTTTCAGCCGCTAACAGTGCGCGGGAATATGCGTCTACAGAATGGCAGTTAAATGCCGCAGGAGTTGATGACGCAGAAAATTCTCAATTTGTGACATCAAATTCATCAGCGACACCAGAGACTGAATTTGCTTCGCCAAATTCCGACATTCCAACCCCAGAATTGGGACTGCATACGCTAATGGGTTTACAGCGTTGGTTAGTGCCAATTCGCGGCAGTTACAAACAAGCTGCGGCTTTGCGACTGCTACCGGCTTTCGTGGCGGCGAGTCAAGTACCAGAGATTAGATTATGCCAAGTTTATCAGCCTTCTGTCGAAATGCCCGATCGCGTAGAATTAAAGCAAGCTGCGGATTTTATCAAGCGCAGGGTTAGCTGTTCGGTAGTAGCGACTACGGTTTGCGCTAAGTCTGTGTCTGATGCTTTAATTGATTTAGCTCAAAACGATCAGTGTGATGCGATCGTTCTAGGAGCGAGCCGCGAAGGACTCCTCAAGCAAGTGATTCACGGGAACATCCCGGAAGCTGTGGCGCGCGGGTGCGACTGTACAGTCATTTTAGTGCGATCGGCAAATTAGTCATTCTATGGTTCACTTTAACGTTGGCTTTCAACACTTTAACTCCTTCGCCGACATCACCCTATCCCTGGCAAAAACCTTAGACAAAATCGGAATTCCTATCTCAGTCGAACCTTCGGAAATTGCCTCCCATGTCACCCGTAATTCCACAGCCGAAGAAAACCACTTACTAGCGAAGTGGATGAACACCGCACCATCAGATTTATTTCAGATCAAATGGTCTCATTATTGGAAACCTTATTTTTTAAAAGAACTCAAAGGACATCTCAACTTAGAACTTTTTGCGATCAATTACGAATTCACAAAAAATCATGATGATTATGATTACTGGATTTATGATGCTGTCAACAACTCATCCCACATCCTAGCAGTAAGCGAATATTCTAAAAACGTCTTAATAAAAGCTGGATGTCCCGCTAAAAAAGTCTCAGTTATGCCTCTAGGCTTCAATCCTTTAATCTCCCAACTCTATTCTCCCAGACCAGAAAAAACCCAAAAAGATATAAGATATATTCTGCATATGACCAATTCCTTTGATTTATATAGATTTGGCACGGATCTCGCCATCCAAGCTTTTTATCAAGAGTTTAAAGATGACCCCAACATAGAGTTAATCATCAAAGATGGCGGCAAAAATCCTGATGTCATAGTAGAACATCTCGTAAATATCGAAAAACAATTCGGCAAGTTAAAGTCAAAAGTTCAAGTAAGACCTAAATTTTGTACTAAAGCAGAACTAGCTGATTTATACTTATCAGCAGATGCTTTTTTAGCTCCGTTTCGTGGCGAAGGCTTTGCGATCAAAATTTTGGATGCCTTTGCTGCGGGTTTACCCGTCGCCATGACTATGTACGGCGGCCCAACTGAGTACGCCAATACTGCTAACTGCTATCCTATTACTTACGATCTAATTCCCGTAGGAGAATGTTATGATACTCAGTACCTAAAAATTAGAAATGCTCCTCATTGGGCAGAACCAAATCTTCAGTCTGTCCGTCAACAGTTGCGAAACATTATTGAAGATCCGATGCGTTTTCAGGTAGCTCAAAAAGCTAGAGAGACTGCGGATTTATTTAATTGGGAAACTGCGGCTCAAAAATTGCTAAGATTAATGCGAGAGTTGTTTTAGGAACGAAAATTATGGGACTCGAACGCAAAATGTTTAGGGGAATGTTTTTACCTACCGAAGTGGTAGAGTTGAAACACCCTTGCTTCACTCCCGGCCGATTGTTTGAACCAGGAAAATATAACGTTGCTGACTTGCCGGATGTCGCTTTTGATATGGGTTTGGTAGACCATTTGCCGCGAGTTAAAGGCAATAGTGCAGAAAATCTCAACGCCCAAAACCCACAACCTCAAAACCTTGAGGAATAAACTCCAGTTTGCAGCAAGGACTTTAGTCCTAAAAATCCCAGTAGGGTGCGCATTGCGCACCGTCTAATATCTTGTAGGGTGCGCAATGCCAGACCTGTCTGGCGTGTTAAATTTGAGTAATAAAAAACCATCAAACCGCTATTTCAAGTTCAGATTTTTCTCTCCTTCAACCAAGCAAAATTTGTCTTAGAGCTTGGATTCAAAATAAAAACGCTGAAAGTTAGTTAACTGGTGCGCATTGCGCTACGAATACTACAAATACAGAATGTGCGCAATGCGCACCCTACAAATACAGAGTGTGCAAGAAAAACCGAGCCAATTTAACCATTTTGCTCGATTTGGGTAATTAACTCTTTCAAAATTTTACTAGCTTTATCATTCTCAATCTGACAAGTTCCGGCATTCTGGTGCCCGCCGCCGCCATATCTTAACATTAACTCTCCAATATTAGTTTTAGAAGTTTTGTTAAAGATTGACTTCCCAACTGCGAAAACAGTATTTTGTTGTTTTAGTCCCCAAAGTGCGTGAATCGAGATATTGGACTCGGGGAACAAAGCGTAAAGTACAAAACGATTCCCTGCATAAATTACATCTTCGTTACGCAAATCCAAAACAACTAAATTATCATAAACTTTGGCGCAGCGCTGTATTTGCTCTTTGAATTTTTTTTCTTGTTCAAAGTAGAGGTCTACTCTTTCTTTGACATCGGGAAGTTCCAGGATTTGATCGATGGCATGATTCTTACAGTAATCGATTAACTGCATCATTAACTGATAATTGGAAACGGTAAATTCTTTAAATCTGCCTAAGCCAGTTCTGGCATCCATTAAGAAGTTTAGCAGCACCCATTCTTCTGGATTCAAAACTTCTTCTTTGGCAAATTGAGCGGAATCTGATTTGTCAACTGCGGCCATCATCGCGTCGGAAATCTGAGGAAATTTTCCTTTACCTCCATAATACCTGTACAGCACCCTAGCTGCTGAAGCTGCATAGGGGTCGATAATGTGGTTGATTTTGATTTTGTCATGTCGGAGAGTTTCGCTGAAATGGTGGTCGAAAGCGAGATAAACTCCCTCAACATAGGGTAAATTGGTACTAATATCGTTATTTGTTATTTCAATTTTTCCATCCTGCATATCTTTAGGATGTACGAATTTAATCTCGTCGATCATATCGAGTTCTTTGAGCAAAACTGCACAGACAAGACCGTCAAAATCGCTGCGGGTGACTAATCTATATTTTTTAGTGAGTGGCATATGCTTCTATGATGGCGAGGGACTGATCACCAGATAATATAACGTATTACCCGATCGCACTACAAGATGAACCCTAACCCTTATGCTTGGATAGAGAAGTCTCTAAACACTATTCGTCGCGCCGATTGGTATCGATCGCCACAATCGATCGAAAGTTGTCCAGGCCCTAGGGTAAAATTAGCAGGAGACTGGCTAATTAACTTTGCTAGCAACGATTATCTAGGACTCGCTGGCGATGACAGGTTGATTCAAGCAGCTATGGCTGCAACTAAGGAATTTGGTACAGGTGCGACGGGTTCGAGGTTGGTGGGAGGACACCGCGATTTGCACCGACAGCTAGAGGTGGCTATTGCTAATTTAAAACAAACTGAGGATGCTTTAGTATTTAGTTCGGGATATTTAGCGAATTTAGGGGCGATCGCATCGGTTGTCGGCCAGCGTGATTTGATATTATCTGACAAGTACAACCATTCGAGTCTCAAAAACGGAGCCACACTCAGCGGTGCAACAACGCTAGAGTACAATCATTGCCATCTTGAGGATTTAAAGGCCAAGCTAGAGCAAAATCGGGCTAAATTCCGTAAGTGTTTAATTATTACCGATAGTGTCTTTAGTATGGATGGGGACTTGTGTCCACTGCCGGAGTTGTTAGCTTTGGGCGAACAATTTAACTGTATGGTATTGGTAGATGAAGCTCACGCTACAGGAGTTTTCGGTGCTGGCGGTGCAGGTTGCGCAGAACATTTCGGCTGTACGGGATTGCCGCTAATTCAAGTTGGCACGCTAAGCAAAGCTTTGGGAAGTTTGGGCGGCTACGTTGCGGGCTCTGCTGCTTTAATTGATTTTCTGCGCAATCGAGCTGCGAGTTGGATTTATACTACAGCATTGACGCCTGCTGACACGGCGGCGGCTTTGGAAGCTGTGAGAATTGTCCAGCAAGAACCAGAACGCCGAGTTCGGTTGCAGCAAAATATTGAAACTTTCAAATATGGCGCGATTACCAATCAGCAATTACCAATTAGCAATTCTGTCTCCCCAATTTTCAGTCTCCCGTTAAAAGATGCAGCCACGGCTTTAACTGTTAGCAGCAAACTCAAGGAAATGGGTATTTTTGCAGTGGCGATTCGCCCTCCGACTGTCAGCGTGAGTCGAATTCGGATTTCGCTGATGGCAACTCACGAGCTCGCACACCTTCAGCAGTTGGTAGAGGCGCTGGCGCAAGTTTTGAGTTTGGGCTAAATGTTGGGTGCGCACTGCGCTAGGGCATCGCCCTAATGACTAATGGCTTTTGACTAATGACTTTGGATTGTCAAGGTATCGCTATTGACTTATCGCCAGGATTATACACTGTTGTGGTCGATAGGTCAATCAATGTGAACTTTTTGTAAATTTAGATACTTTTTGAAATTTTGCGCTATATTAAATAAGTAGCCAGTACACCAAATTTAATATAAGGAACGTCCACCATGAACACAAATCGCCAAAACGTCAAAAAAATCGCTGACACCCACCGTGCTAATATTCAAAAGCAACTGACGCACCGCATAGAAGTAGCAAGAGCCAGCGGCAACCAAGATTTGGTTCGGGTGCTTGAAGACGAAATGAGACAGTTGTAAAAAGCTGCCACTAAAATTTGCAGGTAAATTTGCACGTAGTTTGGTTGAGAGCGGTTGCGCGAGAAATGCAGAATTCCCGCAATCGATACCTTACGATTTTCAAATCCTCTCTTAGTTGGTAGAAAAAACCCGGTTTCTTGAAGAAGCCGGGTTTTTTTATGAGTTATATCAATTCCGGCTGCGCCGGAATTGATATAGAGGAGACTGCACGTGCCGTGTCCCTACCGTGATTTATTGTAGGGACACGGCACTGCCGTGTCCTGATTTCGGGTTATATCAATTCCGGCTGCGCCGGAATGATATAGAGGAGACGGCAGTGCCGTTTCCCTACCGTGATTTATTGTAGGGACACGGCACTGCCGTGTCCTGATTTCTGCCGTGTCCTGATTTCGGGTAATATTAATTCCGATGGAACCGGAATTGATATTATTTGAACTTTTGGGTGCTTAGGTTGCACCTTACGGAGATCAAAAACTGTTGAGTTCAAAACTCAAAACTTTTTATCTTCCTCCGACGACGACGTTTTTAATGCGCAGATGGGGGCCGCCGACGCTGACAGCTAAACCGTTTTGGCCGCCTTTTCCGCAGCCGCCGTAGGCATAAACTGAGTCGTTGCCGATCGACTCAATATCCTTTAGAGTCTGAAATACGTTGCCGCTTAAGGTGACATCACTCACCGGTTCGGCCAATTTGCCATTGCGAATCATGAAGCCTTCCGCCGCCGCAAAGGTAAACATTTCGCCGTTGGTTTGTCCTCCCAACATCCGCACTGCATACACTCCTTCTTCGATGTCGCCAACCATTTCGTCGAAAGAATGCGAGCCAGATTCGATCGCAGTATTAGTCATCCGCACCAACGGCATAAAACTAGCGCTCAGAGCCCGGGCATTTCCGGTCGGAGCTTCGCCCATTTTGCCCGCAGTCTCGCGATTGTGCATTCTCGCTGCTAAAACTCCATTTTTAATTAAATGCTTGCACTGAGCAGGCACTCCTTCGTCGTCGTATTTGAGAGTTCCTGGCAATCCTGGCAAGGTTGCATCGTCAATTACGTTCAATTGTTCGATCGCCACGGGCTTGCCCAAAGTCAGCAATTCCTGCATTTTTGGGTTTTCGTAAATGCCGTCTGCTTCCGACAAATGGCCGAAAGCTTCGTGAAT
Organism: Oscillatoriales cyanobacterium PMM_0080; assembly: GCA_949127775.1. Lineage (GTDB taxonomy): Bacteria > Cyanobacteriota > Cyanobacteriia > Cyanobacteriales > Microcoleaceae > Microcoleus. The sequence continues at coordinate 10,325 of CASBQF010000064.1, read as the reverse complement.
AAATACCCCTGATAAATAAGGGTCTAAAATCACTGGATATTGACCGCCTTTTACCGATTTTGCTTCTAGTTGGCCGACAGCTCGAACGGCGGCATCTTTGACACGATCTTCGATATTTGTCAAGACATCGTAGTCCGATCGCGAATGAATCGATTCAAACCCTTGGCGGACGACACCATCTTCATTGCGGGCGATCGCCCCGAAGCGCCCAGTGACATCCAAGCGCTCTTGAGCGATCGAAGTGCCTTGAGAATTCACAAAATAAGTAATCCCGAATCGATCGCTGTAACCGGCCATTGTCGTCTGAATTCGCGGGTCATAATCTAACAACAATTGGTTGTAAGATTCGAGCAACTTGCGTTTTTCGGCTAGAGTAATAGAGCGCGGATCGCGACCCAATTCCACCGCTACATAATCTTGAATCGGGGTGACATCTGCTAGTACAGTTTTTTCGCTACCTACTAAACGAGATTGAACGACAGCTTCTTCAATGCGGGCTTTTAACTCAGCTAAACCGTTGAAAGTTACAAAGCTCCAGCCACCTTTGTGACAGGCGCGGACTCCGCCGGCGAGACTGAAACTGCGGTTGACAGCATCTAACTGAGGGCCGCGAAAACTAATCGCTGTTGACTCGCTTTGTTCGAGGCGAACTTCTAGATAATCTACGCGATCGCGGTAAGGTGCGATCGCTTCCATCAACTGTTCTTGCATCAAATTGCCCCTATGAATGATTTACGCCGAGCACTGAAAAAAATTATTGCTAACATTATTTTAACCAATAAATCCGGTCTTTCGGGGGAGCGATCGGGCTTACTCATACGAATGGTGCGCGATCGCCTGTGTTCGGCGACTCGCGACTGCTTGTCAGATCAATTCCGGCTACACCGGAATAATATAGAGGACACGGCAGTGCCGTTTCCCTACGACGATCAATTGTAGGGACAAAGGCACTGCCGTGTCCTCCGTTTATGTCATTCCGATGAAGAGCGGAATTGATATCAAAAGCCCGGTATGCCGGAAATCTTGCCTTTGGCTATAAAAATAGAATTAGACTAAATCTATCTAGAGACGTAAAAATATACCTTAAACTGCCGGCAGATGGAATACTTTAAGCTTAAAAAATTCCAAATTTCACCGTATTTAGCAGCAATTTCGGCATTTATAGCCATTTTGGTCGGAGTTGGTATTTTAGACCGATCGGAACAAGAGCGATTTTGGCAGCACAACCGTGCTACCACGATCGATCGCCTCAGCACTGTGCGCTCAAAGCTGGAAGGCTCTTTGAATTCCCGGCTGTTTTTGATGCGGGGCTTGGTGGCTTATATTTCCAACAGCCCAAAAATCACCGAAGCCGAGTTTGCAGCGACGGCGAGAATTCTGCTGGCACAGCAAACGGGCATTCGCAACATCACTTTAGTTAAAGGTACGACGATCGCTTACATTTATCCCCGCGTCGGCAATGAAGCGTCGATCGGGGTTGACTTGACGGCGCTACCTGAACAACGGCAAATGGTCGAAGAGGCGATCGAGACTAGAAAAACAGTGCTGGCGGGGCCTGTGAAATTATTGGCGGGGGGCGTCGGGTTCATCAGTCGATCGCCCATTTTTCTCACACCCCCCGGCGCAGATCCCGAAACAGGAGTTTACTGGGGCTTGGCAGGGCTGGTTCTCGACAAAAATAGTCTGATCGAGGAAGCAGGGCTTAACGACCCCTCAGCCAAGCTGCAATACGCTTTGCAGGGTAAAGACAGCAAGGGAGTTTCCGGCGAGGTGTTTTTCGGCGACAAGTCGATTTTTCAGGAAGATCCCGTGGTTCTGGAAGTGACTTTGCCCGAGGGAACTTGGCAGTTGGCTGCAATTCCGATGGGAGGATGGCAGACGAGTTCGCCGTTTCGGGGGTTTTTCCTGGGTGGAGGCGGCCTGTTGGCATTTTTGAGCGGTTTGGTGGCGTTTAGCTGGGTGTACGGGCCGATCAAGTTACGGGAAAGCGAAGCTAAGTATCGACAACTGGTTGAGAATGCTAACAGCATTATTATGAAGTTAGACGGTGAAGGCAAGATTACTTTTTTTAATGAGTTTGCTGAAACTTTTTTTGGGTATTCAGAAGCAGAAATAATTGGCAAAAGTGCGATCGGCACAATTGCACCAAAAACAGATTTATCAGAAAGTGACTTCGCGGCAATGATTCGAGACTGTTTGGCACAGCCGGAAAAATACTACCAAAATGAAAGTGAAAATATCCGCCGCAATGGAGAAAGGGTGTGGATAACCTGGACAAATAAACCTTTACTAGATGCCAAGGGAAATTTGGAAGGACTGCTTTGTATCGGGACGGATATTAGCGATGCCGTGGCGGCAGATACGCAACGTAAACAAGCTGAAATCGCCCTGCAAGCTTCGGAAGCAGAATTGCGGGCTTTGTTTGCGGGCATGAACGACGTAATTTTTGTAATTGATACGGATGGACGCTATCTAAAAATTGCGCCCACAAATCCCCAACTTTTGTACAAACCACCGATCGAACTTATCGGCAGAACTCTACACGATGTCATGCCACCAGAATTAGCAGATTTTTTTCTCAGTCAAATTCAACTTACCGCCAGCACAAAGCAGACACATTCACTAGAATACAGCTTACAAATTGACAACAAAGATATTTGGTTTTTCGCTAACATTTCGCCAATGCAGAAAAACACTGTTATTTGGATTGCCCGCGATATTACCCAGCGCAAGCAGGCTGAAAATTGGTTAGCAGGTCAAAAACAAATATTAGAAATGATTGCTAAGAACACTCCTCTCAGTGAGACTTTAAATAGTTTAGTTGAACTGATCGAACAGCAATCTAGAAATGTCATGGGTTCGATTTTGCTGTTAGATAAAGACGGCGAACATTTGCTGCACGGAGCCGCGCCGAGTTTGCCAGAAAGTTACAATGCTGCTGTTAATGGTATAGTCATCGGCCCGGATGTCGGTTCTTGTGGTACTGCTGTCTATCGCGGCGAACAGGTAATCGTTACAGATATTGCCACCGATCCTTTGTGGGCAAATTTTCGTGATTTAGCCTTGAGTTTTGGACTGAGAGCTTGCTGGTCTAGTCCGATTTTATCATCTCAGGGTCAAGTGTTGGGGACTTTTGCAATGTACTCTGCCCAACCGCGCAGTCCCGAAAAATTTGAGCTGGAATTGATCGAATCTGTCAGGCATTTGGCTGGAATTGCGATCGAGCGGAAACAAGCAGAAGAAAGTCTTCAACGATTGAATGAAGACTTAGAAAATAGAGTAATCGAGCGGACATCGGAATTGAGCAAAGCTTTTGTGCAGTTGCAAACAGAAATTACCGAACGCCAGGAAGCAGAACAAGAGTTGACGGAAAGCGAGAGCAGATTTCAAAAGCTTTCGGCTAATTTGCCGGGAATGATTTATCAATATCTATTGCGGCCAGATAAATCAGCAAGTTTTCCTTACGTGAGTCCTGCTTGTCGGCAAATGTTTGAATTAGAACCAGAAGCTATCCAGCAAAATTCTGATTTGTTAGTAGATTTAATTCATCCAGAAGACCGCCCAAAATATTACGAATCAGTTGTTGATTCTGCAAAAACTCTGCAACCTTGGCTGTGGGAAGGAAGGCTAATTCTGCCCTCGGGAAAACTGAAATGGTTTCAGGTGATTGCTCGTCCAGAAGCTAAGGAAAACGGCGATATTCTTTGGGACGGTATTACCATCGATGTTACCGATCGCAAAAAAGCTGAATTAGCTTTGCAAGAAAGCCAGGAATTTATTCAAAAAATAACCGATGCAACTCCCGGAATCTTGTATCTCTACGACTTAGAAGAACATCGAAATATCTACGCTAATTCTTCTATCGGTACACTTTTGGGTTATACATTTGACGAAATTCAAGAAATAGGATCGACACTTTTACCCAAGTTGATCCCTCCGGAAGATATGGCGAAAATTGTGGAACATCACGCTAACTTTGCCGGAATTGAAGATGGTGAAATTGTGGAAATTGAGTATCGAATGCGGGCAGCGAGCGATCAATTGTTTTGGCTGCAAAGTCGGGATACTATTTTTAGTAGGAATGCCGCTGGTCAGCCGAAGGTGATAATTGGATTTGCTCAGGATATTACGATGCGTAAACAAGCAGAGGAAGCACTGCGACAAAGCGATGCACGAGAAAGAGAAAGAGCTCAACAGCTCGAACAAGCGCTGATGGAATTGCGCTCTACTCAATCTCAGCTCGTTCAAACTGAAAAAATGTCTTCTCTAGGGCAACTGGTGGCGGGTATCGCTCACGAGGTCAACAATCCTGTTAACTTTATTCACGCTAATATTACTTATCTCAAGCAGTATACCGAACAGTTGCTAGACTTGGTAACTCTTTATGAACAGGAATATCCCGAACCGAGGTCAAAGATTCGGGATCGAATTGAGGAAATTGATTTGGGTTTTATGGCAGGAGACTTGATAAAAATTGTGGGTTCAATGCAGGTGGGAACAGAGCGCATCCGGCAGATTGTTTTGTCTCTGCGCAATTTTTCTCGTCTGGACGAAGCTACAATGAAGCCGGTCGATATTCATGCAGGCATTGACAGCACTTTATTGATTTTGCAACACCGTTTGAAGGCTAAGGATAAGTGGCCTACAATTCAAATAGTTAAGGATTTCGGCAAGTTACCGCTGGTGGAGTGCTACGCCAGCCAACTAAATCAGGTGTTTATGAATATCATTGCCAATGGCATTGACGCGATCGAGGAACGGTATCAAAAACTATCGGTTGCGGAAGCAGACGCAAATCCTGGTCGAATTTCTATTTGTACTATGATGACGACTGAAAAAACGGTGATTGTGGAAATTTCCGACAATGGCATGGGCATCCCAGAAAATGTGAAAAATCGCATTTTTAATCCGTTTTTTACTACTAAAGAAGTGGGGAAAGGTACGGGATTGGGAATGTCTATTTCGCACTCGATTGTTGTGGAAAAGCATAGGGGCAAAATAGAGTGTATTTCACATTCAGGAAAAGGAACGACTTTTCAGATTGAAATTGCGATCGCTAAAATATTGTAGAGTGCGTCAGCTCGTAGCCTGATTTTCTTTGCGGAGCAAGCAGTCACAACCCGTGGCACCCTACTACTATAAGTTAGCGACTAAGATAGATTCAATCTGCCTTTGAAGCGGTGCTGCATCAACCCTTTATTGTATAAAAACTGACATGATGGGATTAATCCTGGAAGCGCTGGAAGCAATGGGACACAATGTCCGCTGGATGTCTTGGAATTTATTTTTAGGTTTAGTACCGCTAGCCTTGAGTTTTTGTCTGTTTCGCAAACCTCGATCGCGCTGGCTGCTTTGGGGTACGGGTATTCTCTTGGGCGCTACTTTTTTGCCCAGCACGCGCCACGTTTTGGCCTATCTGAAGCACATTGTCCAAGATGTGGGCGCAACTTACGTTTTGGGGGCGATCGGCATTACAGTCGCATTGATGGCTTTAGACATTTGGGTACTGCGACAGCGCGGAGTTCGCTCTCTCCGCTGGTGGGGTGGTTTTTTCTGGTTTATCGGATTTTTGCCGAATGCGCCCTACGTTTTAACTGATATCATTCACCTGATCCGCCAGATAAAAGAGGGACAATCGGTATGGGTGGTAACATTGGCTTTGATTCCGCAATATCTGGTGTTTATGCTGGCGGGGTTTGGGGCTTATGTGCTGTCGGTGATGAATTTGGGTTACTATTTGAAGCAACAGGGTTGGAGTAGATTTATCCTAGCAACGGAGATAATTATTCATGCACTTTCGGCGATCGGCATTTATTTAGGGCGATTTATCCGCTTCAACACTTGGGATATTCTGACTAATCCCGATGCGCTGGTTAACACCGTCATGAATGATTTGATTGGTAAGCGTCCGGTTGTGGTAATGGCTGCAACTTTTGTAGTAATTACTGTTTTGTATTGGGTGATGAAACAAGTCATTTTAGGCATTAGCCAGCGATTTTACGGTAGCCAATCGTCGTCGGAGTCGATCGGCGAAAGCGCAACTGCTTCTGAAGCCATTGATGTGAGATTTTAGATTTTAGATTTTAGAGGCTACTCTCGGGATAAATCCGGGCTGATCAAATTACTTTGGGTCAATCTCTTCGCTAAACTCCCAAACAAATCACTGTGGCAGTCGATCGCAAAACTTGATATATTAGAACAGTCTAAGTAGTTTTGTAAACAGCAACAATGAATCGATTTGACCGTCAGTTGTGGGAGAGATTTATTGCGATCGCTCAGCCTTATTTTTATCCTTTGGAGCCTGGGGGCGGCAGGACTTTTTTGGGATTAGTAGCGCTGTTGTTGATATTTCTGTTCGCTGCGATGTTTGTGGCTGTCAGTGTTGTCAGTTTGGGTGCTCAAGCCTTTTTTCCCAATGCTTTTAATGGGGTTGCGGCTGGCTTAGCTACTTTGCTCAAAGGGATTATCTACTCGCCGAGAATTGTGATAGTTGGTTTAATGCTAATCCTGCCGCTGGCTGCTTTTGGATTTTTCAGAACCAAGTTAATACCGCGCTGGAAGCAGTGGATAATGTTAGCTTTGTTGTTATTTTTTTCGCTGTCAGTTAGTGGGATGAACGTAGTGATTAGCTACATTGGTAACTTTTTCACAACAGCACTTACTGAAAAAGATCAGAGCACTTTTTGGCGATTTATGTGGGTTTATGCTGGAGTTTTTATCATCGCTACTCCGATAGTAGTTATTTATCACTATACCCAAGAAAAACTGGGACTCTATTGGCGAGAGTGGATGACTGATAGTTTCCTTGATAGATATTTTCAAAACCGTGCTTATTACGAAATAAATTCTCAGCAGGAAATCGACAATCCCGATCAGCGCATCGCTGAAGATATCAAATCTTTCACTAGCACGAGTTTAGACTTTTTGCTGCTGATGTTGGGAGCAGTTATTGATGTTATTTCTTTTACGGGTATTTTGTGGTCTATTTCTAAAAATCTTTCGATCGGACTAATCATTTATGCTGTATTTGGCACAGCAGTAATGGTAATTTTTGGTAAGAAATTGATAATTTTAAATTTCAATCAGCTCCGCAAAGAAGCTGATTTTCGCTATGGATTAGTTCACATTCGGAACAATGCAGAATCAATTGCTTTTTACCGGGGAGAAGCACAGGAATCTGTTCAGGTAAAACACCGATTTTTAGAAGCAGTTAGGAACTTTAATTTACTAATTGGCTGGCAGCGTAATCTGCAATATTTTACACTCAGTTATAAATATGCAACTTATATTATCCCTTCTTTGTTTCTGGCTTCTCTCTACTTTGCAGGTCAGATAAAATACGGCGATATTACTCAATCTGAATTTGCTTTTAGTCAGGTTTTAGTAGCATTTTCTATAGTTGTATACAACATTGAAAATTTGAGTCAATTTGCAGCAGGCATTAATCGTCTAGCCACGTTCAATGACTCTTTGAAAAATGAGGTAACTCCGGTTGAAGTCGAAGTTAGGACAATCGATACAGTTATAGATTCGCAGTTGTTGCTGGAACACGTCACTTTAGATACTCCGAAACATCAAAAGACTTTAATTAGGGATTTGTCGGTAGCGGTGTCGCCAGGAGAAGGGCTGTTAATTGTTGGTCAAAGCGGCGGTGGGAAGAGTTCTTTGTTGCGGGCAATTGCGGGTTTGTGGGACTCGGGAACGGGCCGTTTAGCGCGGCCAGAACTCGCGGAAATGTTGTTTTTGCCACAGCGTCCTTATATGATTTTGGGTAGTTTGCGATCGCAACTTCTGTATCCCAACACCAGCAGCGATGTTGATGAAGAGAAATTGCGCGACATTTTGGCCTCAGTAAACTTAGCAGATTTGCCGGACAGATTGGGCGGTTTTGATGCTGATTTAGATTGGGCTGATGTTTTGTCTTTAGGAGAACAGCAGCGTTTAGCTTTTGCTAGATTGTTGTTAACTCAACCGCGATACGCTATTTTGGATGAGGCGACAAGTGCTTTGGATTTGAAGAACGAGCAACATTTATATGAACAGTTACAAGCAACTAAAACTACGTTTGTGAGTGTTGGCCACAGAATGAGTTTGTTGCAATATCACCAACAGGTTTTGGAACTATTGGGCGATTCAAGTTGGCGTTTGCTTTCGGCCGAAGAATACGGCGCTAGTGTGCAGGTTTCTGCCTGATTTTATCGGGGCCCAAAACCCCGACTTTTTGAAGAAGTCGGGGATTTGATACACTTTGACACAAGCAAACTGAACATTAAAAGTTAAAATTTCTAGCCGATTCAAAGTCAAATAATATAATATAAGATAGATTTTTAGTAGAGGCGAGATTCCTACCTTGACCAAGAATTTCTGGATGGTACCCGCCACGTGATTTATCCGTGGAATCAATCCAAAATCTAAAATCTAAAATCTAAAATCAAGCCCCCGCATTTATCCGTGGGGTCAATCCAAAATCTAAAATCTAAAATCTAAAATCGAATGACTACTCCGATTCCTCAGAACTTTGTGCAAACGATCGCCAAACAGCGCGCAGTCACAGATGCCGAGTTAGAAACCGTATTGATGGCTCTCGACGGTCAATCTACGGCGACAATCGCCACGAAGCTTGGCATTAGTGACATTGCCGTGCGCAAAAGATTGGGCGAAGTTTACAAAAAGTTTCAGATCGGGGGGAACGGGCCTGGAAAGCTGTCGGAATTGAGACATCAGTTACTGTTTTCATACCACGCTGAGCAGGGAACGAGCGATTTTAACGGAGGTAAAGGTTCTCTATTCAAAATAGGGATTCGCCGACAGGAAAATTGGGGTCAAGCACCGGATGTTACCATTTTTTACGGACGGACTGAAGAATTAACTACTTTAAAGCAGTGGATTGTATCGGATAATTGTCGTTTGGTAGCGCTGCTGGGTGCTGCCGGTAGTGGCAAAACAACTCTGTCGGTGCAGTTTGCTTCACAGGTACAGAATGAGTTTGATTTTGTGATTTGGCGATCGCTGCGATCGACTCCAGCACCATCTGACTTCCTCGCAGACTTAATTCAACTTTTTTCTAACCAACAAAAATCCGATCTGCCGTTAGGGGAACTCTCGAAGGCGATCGACCTCAACGACAAAATTTCACGATTGGTCGAGTATCTGCGGAAGCAGCGCTGTCTGCTAATTTTAGACGATTTTGAAGCAATTCTCAAACCCAAAGAACTAGCGGGACACTACCGCGAAGGCTGCGAAGGATATCGAGATTTAATTGTGCGACTCAGTGAAGTCAATCACAATAGCTGTTTTGTCCTAGTTAGTTCAGAAGAACCTACGGAACTGACTTTGCTGGCAGGAGAAAAAGTGCGCTCTCTAAAACCTGCCATTTCCGAAGAAATTGCGCGCGATATTTTCCAAGAAAAAGGTTTGTCGGTTCGAGATCAAGACTGGGAAATCTTGTTGGCCCGGTATGGAGGCAATCTGTTAGCATTAAAGATTGTGGCGACCACGATTCACGAGTTTTTCGAGGGTAATGTTTTAAAGTTTTTGGAAGCAACGGCGTTATTTGTAGAAGAACATATCAGCAATTTGCTCGCGCAGCAGTTCGATCGAATGTCAACTTCTGAACAAGAGATTGCCTATTGGCTGGCTATTGCTCAAAGTCCGATTTCGATCGAGACTTTGCGAGAGAAGATGTTGGTCAATTCGTCGCTTTCGGATTTGCTGAAAAATCTCGATTCTCTGGGCCGTCGCTCGCTGATTGACAAAATCAGTGAGGGAACAGAAACAGTTTTTATGCTTGGGCCTTTGATCGTGCAGTATGTGAGCGACAGATTAGTCGATCGGATTCGAGCGGAGGTTTTGGAGACGATCAATACCCAAGGAATCGCAAAAATGCAGTTGTTGAAAACTCACAATTTGAGCATCAGTATTGCTCAAGAAAAAGAAAGTAAAGAGGATCGAAGTCTCTCAATTTTAGAATTAGTTAAAAATCGCCTGCAAGCGTTGTTTATGAAAACTACAGGTTTTGAAGAACCGCTAAAGATCCTGACGAAAGTTGCCTCGGATCTGGAGTCTAAATCGACCCTAGATGTGGGATATGCGAGGGAAAATCTGGTGCAGATTATTGCAGAACTTCAGTAGAGGAGACGGCAGTGCCGTGTCCCTACAATTGATCGCGGTAGAGGAGACGGCAGTGCCGTGTCCCTACAATTGATAGCGGTAGAGGAGACGGCAGTGCCGTGTCCCTACAATTGATCGCGGTAGAGGAGACGGCAGTGCCGTGTCCCTACAATTGATCGCGGTAGAGGAAACGGCAGTGCCGTGTCCCTACAATT
>CASBQF010000063.1 GCA_949127775.1 Oscillatoriales cyanobacterium PMM_0080 | reverse complement strand
TTTCATTATATTAGGAATGCGGACATAACGCACCCAAAATGGCTGTTGTGGCTTGTTTTCCTCCTGAATTGCTTTGGCTGCCGAAATCTCAGAAACTATTCTCATGCTACCGGCGATCGAACCGTTAATATCTCGCATCGGTGCAGTTGAGATACAAACATCAATTAATGAACCGTCTTTCCGCCGCCGCCGACATTGCTTAGCAACTTGCGCTTCTCCTGCCAATTCTGACTGAAACATGGCATAAAAATTTATGTTTTCGTCGCTAGGGACGATCGGCAAAAGCTCACCCAAAACCTCCGACTCCTTCCAGCCAAAAATTCGCTCAGATGCAGGATTCCACAACGTCACCAAAGCATTGGCATCGATACCAACAACTGCTAGAGGCAAAGCTTTAACTAACCCTTCTAGAACTTGATTAGTTTGGCACAGTTTAGCCTGTACCAGCTTGTGTTCTGTGATATCTTGACAAGCACCATAAATGCGGACAGCGCGCCCTTTGACTTCATCCCAAACTACTTGTCTGCAATCCCACAACCACCGAATTTCCCCCGTTTTTGTGACAATTCGGTACTCGCTGACTTCCTTGCCATTTGACGATCGATCTTGCGCTTGTTCGAGCAGCATTTCGCGATCGTCGGGATGAATGCAATTACCTCCAGGCCAGCAGTCCGTTTCGATTTCTGATAAAGTATAACCCGTGATGCGAGTAAATGCTTCAGTCATCCACTCTGCGGCCCAGGTTTCGTCAGGTAATAAATTAAAAGAATAGGCAAAGTCTGAGGTAATTTGCGATAAAATTCGGTAGCGGGATTCTGATTCCCGCAAGGCTGATTCCGCTGCTTTAAGTTCAGTAATATCTCTATTTGTGACTAAAATTGCCTCAATTGAGCCTTCACTGGCGATCGGGCTAAAGATGTAGCTACAATAATTTTTGCGCCCGGTGCGCGGATGAATGAACTCAGTTTCTGCGGTTACAGTTTGTTTGGTTGCGAGTACATTTTCCCAACAATTGTTGTGCAGTTCTAGCAGTTCTGGAGGCAAGCCGATATCTTCTAAAGTTTTTCCAAAAATGCAGGCTTCCGACAGCCTGGTAAGCTCTAAACCAGCGCGGTTGATATAAGTTAGTCGTCCAGAGCGATCGAACATCAAAAGTCTGTCCGGCGTAGTTGAAAGTACAGTATCAAGCAGCTTTGTTTGATGCTCTAACTGAGAGTAGATTATTTTCAGTGCATTGTCTACTATTTTGCGATCGGTGATATTTTTAAAGAACACCGATAAACCTTCTTCCGATGGATAAGCCTCGACTTCCAACCAGATATTTTGCTGCTCGTAATACCCTTCAAATTTAACAGCAACGTTACCAGATACCGACTTGTTAAATTCATTAAAAAAAATTGTATTTGCGGTGTCGGGAAACTGCTCCCAAATATTGTTTCCTAAAAGTTCTTGTCGCTTTCTTTGCAAGCACTCTTCGGCTTTTGGGTTGACATAGGTAAACTGCCACTCGCTGTTGAGCGCACAAAAGCCGTCTGTGATATTTTCTAAGATAGTCACGATTTGCTTTTGCGATTTTTTTAGATCTGATTCTGACAGCTTCCGCTGAGTGATGTCGCGGGAATTGATGATGATGCCATTGATGCTGGAATCGTGCAGCAAATTGTTAGCAATTACTTCTAAATACACCCAGTCACCGTTAGCATGGCGTTTCCAATATTCGATCGGTGGTGCAATCCCCGGCTGTTTGAGCAATTTGGTAAAATATACTTGCCAAGCGGGGACATCATCTGGGTGCAGCAAATCGCTGTGGAATTCGCCAATTCTTTGTTCTGGTTTGTAGCCTAAAATCCGCTTTAGTGCAACTGGACTTTGGTCTCGTATGCGTCCATCAGCTTCAATAATTGTAATTAAATCGGAAGAGTTGCGCAGGATGGTTTGCAGTCTGGCTTCTCCTTTTGTCAGGGCCTGAGTCACTTTTTTGTACTGCGCCTGACTTTGCTCTAACTGTTTTTCTAATTGTATAATTATCGCAGATTGATGTGCAATTTTTGGGTGAAAAATATAATTATTTTTATCGGCGCTGAAGCGGGCTGCTTTGGGATGCCCAAGGGGCTGTAACTCGATCGCCAATTCCTGCAAAGCTGTGGATAAATGGTTAACATCGCAGGTTAACATGGCTTTTTGCTCTGCGGGCAGTTGCTCGATCTGTCCCTGCAACTTCTCCAACTGGTTAAATACTTCTTGGATCATTGTAGTAAGCTCTCAAACTTGCGATAGTTAGCTTGTCTATTTACTTTCTACAAGGATAGCAGTTATTTGAGTCAAGTATAAAAAAATATCTCTAGTGAAAGTCTCAACCCGAAAGCTATATCTGCGGTGCCAGGTGTCTGAGACTGATACAGATAGAGAATGTCAGAAAGTTCGATCGCTAAAAAAATATTGGGCTAAGTAATATCACTGAAAACAGTTGTATATTTTAAATCTTTAAATTACTTGGCAAGTCGTCGGCGGCGCCGGATTTTGAATTAAAGCTCGATCGAGCTTTTAGTCGATTAATCAGGTAAGGTGCAACCTAAGCACCCTACAAATAGAGTCGATCGTAAGTCCTATTTCAGGTAAGGTGCGCAGTGCGCACCCTACAAATAGAGCGGGTGCATCTCAATGAGAGCAAATATATTTGTAGGGGCGAAGCATGACCGTAGTAAATATGAGATTATAACTAATAACTTATATGCGGTCATGCTTCGCCCTCTTCACTCATTGAGATGCACCCTACAAATAGAGTCGATCGTAAGTCCTATTTCAATTAACTAAGTGATATTGCCCAAGCTGCGCATAATTATTGATACCAGCAGGCAAATTAAACACTTAGTCGATCAGGATTTAAAGCCCTTAGAGCTTTTCTTTTTATCCTGCGGTTTGGACTTTGACTTATTAACTTCGCCTAGAGCTTCCTGAAATAAGTTGTGTAGGTGCACGGGAACACTGGCAATTTCTGGGAGTTCGGGTTCTAAGGATTTTTTGAATTCTTGCAGTAAAGAATCTAAATCGCGATCGATCTGAAAGTCTGTACGTTCCAATACAGTTTGCAAGATTTGTCCTAATTTCGGTGGATTAACTTTAGCTAACCGCCGCCAAATCCAGGCATTAATTGCCGGATCTTCTAGATAGTTGCGAACCAGCTTCTCATAACCGGGAACAGTTGAAAAGTCTTCGGTTGCTAGCATGGTGGTAAATTGAGCGTAGGTAGACAAAAAGGTTTGTCCCCAGCGGGGATGAGAAAGTGCTGTTACTTTTTCGGCTTTTTTGAAGCGATCGGGCAATTCAGCTTTCGGTACTACCATTTTTGAACTAGCATTGCCCTCAAGCAACACTTCAACGGCTTTAGCATCCGCACCCGATGCTGCGATGGCGGCTGCTTTGACTTCTTCTCGATCGACTCCAGCATCTTCAACGATATCCGCGAGAGATTTAGTTCCATCGACGCCGATATCAGCCAGGCGTTTTTTAGTCATCACTTCCTGAAATTCAGCCAACCGTTTATTCAGGTGATATCCCGATAGCGTCACTTCATCGCTACCAAAAAATTCGATAAAATCTTCGTGATACTTTTCTACCGATTCCCAAGCTTGCTCTAACAATTCCGGGGCGTCGCTGTACAGGTGATTTTTGTAATTTTGCTTGAAATTGCCGATCGCCACTGCCAACTTCGGCTTACCCAAATTCCCCATCGGGATGGGAGAGTTCGAGAGTATCCACCAGTCATCGGTGAGAGGAGCAATCCGAGCCCGCAAGATTTCTCCTAACTTAAAGCGAGACATTTCTTGCTGGAAATTGGCACTGTTAGGCTGAAGGGCATAGTGCTTACCAGTCAGCCAGTTTGTCACATCGAAGCTATCGGGGGAAATTTTAGTAATTTCAAATAAGCCGATAAAGCTTCTGTGTCGCCAACTTTCTAGCAAACTGCGATCGCCCTCGGTTAAATCCGGCTGACTTTCGACAAAAAGGTCGATCGGCATTTTCTCTCCGACTTTACCTTCCACAGTAAAACTGTCAATCACTTGATTTTGTTGAGCAATATCGTAGCGCTCGCCCTGCGATCGAGATGCTGCAAAAGCTTCCAAAGCGGACGCCAAATCTCCCTCAGCTTCCAGCACAAACTCAATCAAATTTTGCTTGAGAATCCAAGCTCTTTCCAACATTACATTCACAAGTTATACCTATTTTGAATCAGAGAATTTAGATTTTCAACAATTATCAGACTTGCTGAAACCGATGATTTCAGGCGGCGAAGTAAATGGCTGGCTTTGATGAATTAAGGTATCAATTACAGATGAACTGGAACATCTTGAAATCTTAGGTAATAGACATCGCAATAATTGCCAGTTTTGAACAGTCGGGCATCGCGAACTAGAAGGGATACCTGTTTCACCAGCAAGAACTATGGTCGATGTCTAATGTATTAATACAATAGGACATACGCAAAAAATAGTCTGCTTCGCATTCCAAATTACCAATTCCCTGTTTGGCCAGTCACACCTAATTTACCTAATAAAAGCTATACTATATTTTTGAGTCCTTACTTAACAGAGCCTGAACTACGCAATTTATTAATATCAAACTTGTCGGACACAAAACTGTATAGCACCGCTGAAAATAGCCCCCTCTAATTGAGCTCCTTCCAGATTTGCACCGCACAAAAATGCACCACTCAAATTAGCGCCGCGCAAGTCAGCTTGTCTCAAATCGGCCCCCTGAAAATTAGCTTCATACAAAAATGCTCGATTCAAATTAGCCTTTCTTAGACTTGCTCCCTTTAACTTCGCCTCAGTTAAATTCGCTTTGCTGAGGTCGGCCTGATCCAAGCAAGACTCTATCAGGTTTGCCTCCATTAAATTAGCCCCTTGCAAGGATGCCCCAGTCAAATTTACACCAATCATTTTAGTGTCACTCAAGTTGGCATTGTTCAGGTTTGCTTGAATCAATTCAGCCCCTGTTAATCTCGCGAATTTCAAATTTGCTTCGCTCAGGTTTGCACAACTTAATTCAGTCATTACTAAGCAAGCATTCTTGAGATTTGCCCAACTCAAGTTTGCCCAACTCAAGTCTGCCAAACGTAAATTAATCTCCTTCAAATTCGCGCAGGCTAGATTAATATGACTCAGGAAAGCTTCTGGCAAAGAAGCCTCTTGCAAGTTTGTTTCATGAAAATTTCTTTCCCCGGCAGCATATCGCTTCAGAAGTTCATCTGCATTCATCTTGCTAGCCCCCTAACTTTAAATACTTAAGAGTAGACTACTGAACAGTATACTACAGTACAGTGTAACAACCAAATATTTTTAAAGTCTCAGTATAGATTTTCAACTCTTCTAGTGCCGATCGAACTAATGTAGAGCAAGCATCCGCTTCAACGTCCATAAAGAAAATATATTCTCCGAGCGATCGCTTAGTCGGTCTAGATTCAATCCGACTTAAGTTAATACCGCGACTGGCAAATACTTGCAAAGGTTGAACCAGTGTTCCTGGCATATTGGCAGGTACGCTAAAAGCTAGTGATGTGTGAGTACAATTGAGTTCTTCTGCATTTAGGTGCGAGTTAGACACTGGTTTGGTGGCAGATGTAATTGATGAGTCGTCTGTTTTTGGGGCGTTTCCGATTTCTGCTCCATCCCTACCGAGTACCCAAAATCGAGTGTAATTGTCGGGATAATCATTAATTGGGCTCGCTAGCATCGGCAAATTATAGAGTTCGGCAGCTCTTGGGGAAGAAATCGCGGCTATACTGCTATCTTGCAGGTACTCCAATGCTTCGGTGGTTGAATTCGCCGGAATTAACTGGGCTCCTGGGATAAACTCGCCCAACCACGACTGACACTGAGCCAGGGCTTGCGGGTGAGAGTAAACTTTTTGAATCTCGTCAAAACTTTTAGCATTTGACAGTAGCGCGTGAGAAATCGGCAAAACCAAGGCGTGTCTAATTCGCAGTACATCGAGTCGCCACAGGGTATCTAGGGTGACTGTGACGCTACCTTCGATCGAATTTTCGACCGGCACAATTGCAAAGTCAACCAGCCCAGAGGCAGATGCCTCTAGTGCCTGAGAAATGGTGGAATAAGGACACAGGGTGCATTCGGAGTTAGTTTTTTGCAGGCTCAACCAATTGACATAAGCCAGAGCGGCTGTTTCTGCATTGGTACCGACAGGGCCGAGATGTGCGATCCTCTTCGAGGGCTTCGCTAACGAAATTTTCATAGTCACTAATTTTACGTTACAAGTGTTTGCTTTCCTTTTAACAGCTAGGAAGTATGATGAAAAAATTAGCTGGAGTCCCGAAAGCTTGGCTCCGTAATTTCTCGGATGACATTGCCCGAGTGCACTACTTACACTGCCTAAAAAAGGTTATAGTTTATTAAGATATGCTTACGATTCATATATTTTGATATTTTCTCATGTATACACACTTTAACTCTTCCCAATCCGTTGAGCTAGCCGTACCAGAGGAACGAGTTCCCATTCAACATTATCTGCGCCAGCCGAGGCGACTGGTGAACGCTCTAGTCGATCGAACTCGCACAGAGCAGCTAAGCGATGACTGTTTCCGCCTGAAAATGCGGCCATTACAATTTATGATGCTGAGCATTCAACCCACAGTAGACATGAGGGTATGGGCGCAGTCGGACGGCACGATCAATTTGGAGTCCGTCGCCTGTGAGATTCTCGGCGTGGGTTATATAAACGATCGCTTTACCCTCAATCTCAAAGGAAAGCTTTATGTAGATCAAAGCAACGGGGTAACGTACTTAAAAGGAAAAGCGGATTTGGAAGTGCAGGTAGAGTTACCGCCGCCGTTTTGGCTGACACCCAAACCGATTTTAGAAGCAACGGGCAACGGTTTGCTCAAAAGCGTACTGATGAGTGTCAAACAGCGGTTGATGTACCAGTTGCTCTCCGATTACCGCCGATGGGCAAGCAACGAAACTGAGTTGACATCGACCGATATCCCCCAAATCTTATCCGTAGAAGGTTGATAAGCTGTTTTGCATTTGAATTGTGTGTCAAAAAGCAATAAAACAGTTGCGGGACGTTGCTCAAAGCATCGTCCCGAATTTCCAATTTAGATGCCCAACAGCTTTTCAGTTAAAAAGATCGATTTGAGTCAGAGTTCCATCTTCATCATTTTCGATGATTCCCTCATTTACAGCCCAAATAGTTGACTCTTCCTGGGAAACTTCATCGTTTTGAGTGGCGAATTCTGGCTGGGGTAAGTTGTTTATTGGGCTCGGTTCCAGAGTCGCGCCCACTTGAATCCGAATTTTTGGCCCAGAATTGCCCAAGCGAATCGTCATTCCGTCCGCGACTGACACCTGAGCGATCGGCTTATCATCTACATAAGTGCCGTTAGCACCAAAATTAATAATTTCCCAGCCATAGGCCTGATTCCAGAGTTCTACGTGGTGGCGCGAAACTACTGCACTGTAAATAATTACATCATTATCGTTCGATCGACCGATCCGAACCACCGATTCAGATTCAAAACACCAACTTTGAACTGGGACAGACTGGATAGGATGTAGCAGAGTTAAGGTAATCACTAATATTTTGACACTCCAAAGCCAGGCATAAATGGGGGATAATTAAATATAGATTTTTTGGAATAAAACCACAAATAAGTTAATTCTCAAAAGCGTTATCAGTTCACTGCTAATCCCTGCTTTAAGTAGTAGTGGAATTATCAACGAGAAACCTTCAATTTGATATGCCAAAAATACTTACCTTCCTGGGAGTCGCCGCCCAAAAATGCGATCGGCAATTAATTGGAGGGCGACAATCTCGAAGCTTGCACTTTAGATCAAATCTGACTCTGGTGGCTCTGCCTCGTCTGGTGTGGTAGATTCATTCCTTTGTCGCTTCAACTCTGCAACTTTTTCTTGAGCTACATCTCTGACTTCTAGAGCTTTATCTTGGAGTTTTCCTGCTAGATTCTGAGCGCCCCGCTTTACCCCCTCCACATTTTTGAGAGTTTTATCGAAGTCATCTTGGAGAAACTCTGCTACCATTCCTACTTTTTTGTGTAGTCCCTCTGCATACTGCACGGGTTCGGATACAGCAGCCTCAGACACGATCGCCCGTTTGCTACCGATGGTCGAAATAGCTGCCACAGGTAACAGGTAAATCCCGTCTAAAGCGCCACGCCAGCCACTAGATTTAAATAGGTAATCGGTAACAGAACCAGTCCGAACATCAAATAGGTAGTCAACCACCGTACCTGCCTTATTACCAGCGTCCGTGAGCACCTCAAGCCCGATCGGACAAACAGCTTGTTCTGGCTGATGCAATTCCGGCAATTCCGGGTTAATGGTGACAAAAACATTTTCGCCCACCGTATCAACTTGCGCCCAAGCGAACCAAGTTTTTTTGCTACCCAAAAGTCCCGACTTGCAAGTAAAGCCGATCGCCCGCTGGGAATTAGCATCGAGCCAAAGCCGATCTACCCTGCCGACCTCTTCCGCAGTTCTGCGGTCGATCGTACGGCGGTTGAGCAGTTCGCTGCGTTTAACAATCTGTGTTTGTGATGTACTCATAAAATAAACTCCTGAGTGCCGCCATGCTTCATTCAGTTGACAGTTGACAGTTGACAGCTACCTGGAAGGAAGAGAATTGAAGCAATAAATAGTCTTCTTTTAATTTCTCCCTCAAAGGGTTCCGGCTTTAAACCAATTCTTTCTGGTAAAGTATCGATCGTCCAAAGATGCCGATTTAATATTCTTCTTCTTCCGAATAAGAACGAGTATTTTCTGCCTCCGTCAAATCCTCCTCTTCCCTGGAAGTACCAATTTCTTTTGGTTCGGAAATAGGCATCGTGCTAAGGAGCGCGCCCTCGGAAGGAGCATGAATTGCCTTAGAATCCCTTTCCTTGGCGCTAATTTGTCCTAGCTGGGGTGAGGATGAGGACTGATTCGGCCCGACGTTGATTTGAATTTTCGGGCCAGAGCGAGCCAAGTGAACGATCAGACCGTCCACAATGGGAACCTTAGCGATCGGCTTACCATCGAGGTAAGTGCCATTGGTACCTAAATTAATTAGTTCCCAAGTTATGCCGCTGCGCCGCAATTCGATATGACGACGAGAAACCACAGCGCTAAAAAGAACCACATGGTTTTCATTCGATCGTCCGATCCGGACAACCTGCTCGTCTTCAAATATCCAACTGCGGACAGGAATAGACTGGAGTGGATGTAGCAAGGTCAGCTTAATCACATTGGCAGCATTGAGTTTTGGTAGAGCGCCTCAAGATGCGATTTTAGATTTTAGACTTTCTCTAGCCCAATCCAAACTCGATCTAAGAGATTTGAAATAGAAACGTAACCAGATCACCTTTGCCCAGAGAGATACGATCTCCCGGTCTCAACCGATGTCGGTTTCCCTTGGGCAGGGGAGTATTATTGACGTAAGTGCCGTTAGAACTGCCTACATCTTCTAGGTAGCAAGCATCTCCCTCCACTCGGAGATTTGCGTGTACCCGAGAAACTATCTCAGAATTAGCAAATCCCGAAACATCAATATCCGGTGGTACTAGGTCATTTGGCTTACCTATATGAACCACTGACAAACTGTGAGGCAATTCCATCGGCGTATCTGTCTGAACGTGTATCAGGCGGGCAGACTGCTGTTGCAGTTGAGTTTTCGCCACACCTGTAGGCGGTTGGCTCCCAGCACCCACAGGAGAAGTATTTATTCCTGTTCCCATCGATTCAGTTGTAACAGGAACCGAGGGCGAAAGCGGGGGATCTGGAATCGTCGGAATGCTGGCGGGAGTTTTTTCCAAGTTCGGCCCCTTATTTGGGGTAACTAGAGGTTCCATTGCCATCACGGGTTCGGTATTCGGGTCTTTATTTGTGGTAACTACAGGTTCCATAGCCATCAGTGGTTCGGTTTGGGCCAAGTCCGGCATCGGTGGCGATACCACAGTTGGCCCTACAGACGAGGCTGACGGTACTGTCGCCTCAAGTTCTGGGACGTAGGAACCCGGACGTAAGTTAAAGCCACACTGACCGCAAAATGCTGCATCTGTCTGAACCGATGCACCGCAGTTGGAGCAACTTGCGGTAATGGGTAAAGGGGTGTAGCAAGCCTCACATTGGCTGGCCCCGTCGGGGTTCTGGTGATTGCAATTGGGACAGACAATCATCGATTTCTCCTTGCTATCGGCCAGATTTTCAAATCAGCCTCATAAAAATAATCGTGTATATGGTCAAATTTTAACTTTAACCGTCGCAATTCTTATAATGCTTAGCTAATACTAGCAAGTGACCTGACAACATGATTGGCTTTCTTGAGCCGATCGAGCTTGAATCGATCGGCTATTTTAGTGCTTCACCTGCGGCGCTATCGAGCAGCCACCAAAGTTCACCTTCAGGTTGAACGAGTCTAGCTGGGTAGGTCATTTCGTCGGCTGCGGGGGCAAAAATTTGAGCCAGGGCTGGTTGTTTGCTAGCTCCTGCCACCATGAAGATGACGCACCGGGCGCGGTTGATTAGGGGGACTGTAAAGGTAATGCGGGGTTGACCGTCTTTGTTGCCGACAGTTACTAGGGCGTCGCGGACTTGCAAGGCTGGTGTACCCGGAAATAGAGAGGCTGTGTGGGCGTCGTCTCCTATGCCCAATAGAATGATGTCGATCGCCGGAAACTCGCCGTCGGATATTTTGAAGAACTGCTGCAATTCGGTTTGGTATGCTGAGGCGTCGGCTGCGGGGTCGGCCGCGCCTGTGGGCATTGGGTGGATATTGCTGGCGGGGATGTTTATTCGATCGAGCCAAGCAAGGCGCGCCATTCTTTGATTGCTATCTGGGTGTTCTGGTGCAACGTAGCGTTCATCGCCCCAAAAAATATAAATTTTGTCCCAAGGCAGGTCTTCGGCGGCTAGCGCTTTGTAGAGCGGTTCCGGTGTGCTTCCGCCCGCTGCGGCGATCGTACAAATTCCGCGTTCGGCGATCGCTGTGTCGATTTGGGACAGGACAATCGCGAGCGATCGAGCGATTAGTTCTTCCCGATTTGCTAATACTTCTATAACTTTTTTCATCAATTTCCTCTAATAAATTTTGCTTTTCGTGTTGTTCTGGGCAATTGCCAATTTTGCGTTGAGATTTTGCCAAACGGTCGATCGGCTTACACCCGGGCTTGGCGAGCACCGGAGCCAGGCATATTTTATCATCTTCTGCCGCTTCGTTTGATGAAAGCCACACATATTTCTACCAGTGCTTTATGGAGCTTCATCTGTCTGATACATCTGTAGCAACCTTGAATCCAAAGCCCGTTAGCGAAGCTTGCAGAAGAGGATCGCACTTACCAGAAAGAATTGGTTTAAAGCCGGAACCCTTTGAGGGAGAAATTAAAATCAGACTATTCATTGCTTCAATCCTCTTCCAGGTAGAAGTCTAGGCCAACTGTCAACTGTCAACTGTCAACTGTCAACTGAATGAACGTCCCGACCGCAAAAACGATCGAGATTGATGTGGTAAACTAAGAAAAATAGTTTGAAGTCCGCACGATCGTGATGAAAGCAAAACTATGTCAAGTTTTAAAGGATTACCTACATCTGTCCGCTACCTAATAGCGCGTTTGCGCCACTGGGCCCAACCAGCGGTTTGGGCTCCGCTAACCGTGCTGTGCGCGGGCGGGATATTTATCTGGGAAGTCACCGTACACCCAGAAAAGTTGAGCATAGATGGCGAAGAAGTAGCAACCTCAAACAATCCCGATTCACTGCCGGGGCTGTCTGCTGAAGATACCGCCATTGCCGCTGAAATCGACAGTTCACCAGCGTTAGTCGATCAGTTCAATCGTTCTAATTCTGAACAAAACTTCTTAAATTCATCAGTAGTTAAAGACAAAGGTTTATTCGACGAAATTAGCGCTCGCAGCTCGGAAAATCGCCAGCCATCTTCAGCCCCGAAGCAGGTGGCAAGCAGATTTTTGCCATTACCAAACTTAGCAAATCCTGTCGTCTCTGGTGCAAACAATAACCCAGAAAATTCCAGCTTGCCAAGTTCAGACACGTCATCAGCTACCAGTTTATCTGGCGACAGCGGATTGAATTCTGCGACAAAAACGATCGGCGAGTATGCCAGTACAGCGACAGCAACTTCATCGCAGCCATCGAATAGTGGTAATTCAGCCAAACAAAACGAAAATCCTTTGCCTTTGAGTCCGCTGCAAGCAGCTATGAAAAAATACGTCGCTGCTAACACTTCGGCAACGGCGACGGCTCAGAAAACTGCTTCCTCAGCTAAATTGGTCGATCGACCTGCTTCCACTCAGCCTCCCGCAAATTCAGCAAATTTATTCCCAACAGCCGCCACAACTCAAGTTGGAGCAAATCCTGCGAATATTCCGGCAGCACTCCCTTTGCTCCAGGCTCCCACAAATACAATTATCAACGAATCTCAACAGTTTTTAAACCCAGCAGCTACAGCCCCTGAAGCATTTTCCGGGTTAAATTCCAGAGTACCGAGCCTCCCCGAAATTAATGCACGCCCTGCGACTGTAGCTTTGCCAAAAAATCCCTACCAAACTAATTTATCCGGTTCCGGCTTGATACCCGAAACTGCATCAGGGGCAATTCCAGTCGTCGCACCAACTCCTATACAGCTACTTCCCAATGTCGGGCAGTCCCCTTTTGCCAATGGGATTGGCGGAAGCAGAATAATTAGCCCTCAATTATCTCCCAATTCAGCAAATTCTCAGTTTCAACCAGCTCAACGCAGTCAGCTTAATTTGCCAATTCAGCCTAACTTTGGAGCTGTTCCCCAAAATATCAATCAGGGTGCGCCACCTCAACCACAACCTTTTTCTGCACCCCGATCTTTGACTCCGGGACGCTATCTTGGCGGCGGCGAAATCAATACTTTTGGCAATCCTTGAAGTTATTGGTTATTGGTTATTGGTTATTTGTTATTGGTTATTGGTTATTAGACCTCTTGCAAAAATAACTAGAACAGGCAAGATGCCTGTTCCACAAAAAACATTTTTTCTTGTGGAACAGGCATCTTGCCTGTTGCAAAATTTGATTAAAATGAATTTTGCA
>CASBQF010000062.1 GCA_949127775.1 Oscillatoriales cyanobacterium PMM_0080 | reverse complement strand
CACCAAAACTCCCCCCCACTTCCGCCAAATCTGGTTCGGCGACAAAGTAAAAACGCCCCACATCATCCCAAAAAAACTGCCCCAAATCGCACCCACAAAAATCGCCCCCAAAACAGCGCCGCCGCCCTCAACGATCGCCGAAACAACTCCCGCCGTCGCCGCCAAACACAAACTCCCCCATACACTTCCCCAAGCAGTATCCTGCAAAATGCGCTCAAACTTGCCAACGGGAACCCGAGGCGCCGGAGTCCGACTCCGAGAAGACATCGGCATCGGTAGCAGTGGCACTTGGTACTGGCCGAGTTGGCGCGGTAGCCCCGTGGCGGGCTGTGGTCTCCGCACTGCGGGTTCCCTCACGGGAGGCTGGGGTAAGGGCTTTTTACGCTTGGTTTTGGCGGGCTGCAAGTGCAATCCGTTGCTGACTGCCTGCCGCGAAGGAAACGGATCGCGACCTTTGAGCATTTTTGCCCGATCGCACCAAGGGCACCGACTCAGATGATTTCCGTATTTATGCTGAGTGTTTTTGGTGCAAGTAACCAAAGCATCTTCGGCTTCCCGAATCGCTGTTACCCAAGTTTTGGCATCCGGGCGCGCCGCCGGATTGCCGTGTCCTTCCTCAAAACAACGGATAAACATCTGTCGCAGCCGGGGATGCAGCATCTCGAAGGGCGGCGCTGCGGGCATCGGGCGGTAGGGAATTCGTTTCGTACCGGTGGGGAAATGGCCCGATCGAATTCTCGCCTCCAAAGAGGGCGGTTCGTCGCTACCGAGGTAAACTCCCGAAAACGGGTGCGTACCTTCCATCAGCAATTGAAAAATTAGCACCGCTAAACCGAACAAATCGTGCTCTGGAGATCGATCGATATCGCGGAAAGTCTGCCCCTGCAACTCTGGCGGCGTAAACTCCGGTTTCCCCACGGGACACCGATAAACGTAGCCTGTATAAGGATCGCGCACTTGAAACGAATCGGTATCTACCAGCGTTACCAAAGCCGTATCCGTGACGAGAATGTTTGACTCGTTCACATCGCCGATGACGTAACCCCTGATGTGGAGGGCGTTTACAGCCGAGGCGAGATTTCGGGCGGTGCGATGGAGGTAAAGATAGTTAAATAGCGGTTTTTGTTCGCGCCTGGTTTTGGGTGTGTAGAAAGTGTGTATCGGTAGCGCTTTCTTGACACGCGGCATCACAAAACCGACGATTTTTTCGCGCCCCCCGACAGTATGCAGCAAATCGATCGGCCAAGCAATTGAAGCGTGTCCCAGTTCCGCGATCGGCGCATCCGGCGGCATACTAAACATGACTGTGAGTTTGTCGCCGTCTTCGTCTGTCGGTTTGTGGTAGATTTTTGCTACTAGGGACGAGTCTTGGGCGATCGGGTAGATGCGACCTTCACCGCCACTGGCGATCGCCGTGTTAGTGTCGATCGCAATCAGTTGTCCGCTAAATTGGCGCTGCAACTGCATAGAATTCGGTTAGGGATAGGGGATTAGTCGATTTTAGATTTGAGATTTTGGATTTTAGATTAAAGAAAGGTACCCCACTGATCAACCCGTAATTCTATTTTATTGTGGGATGGGCATCCTGCCAGTCCTGGAAAACTCAGCAACAGGCTTTCCGGACTGTTCCACAATAGTTCAATTTGGCAATTGTGCTTACAATCGATCGGGCTCGACTCCCATTTCTCGCAGTCTTGATTCTAAAGCTTGCGATCGCGATCGTTCTTGTTCCAGCAGGATTTCTGCCTGTTCCAGCAGGATTTCTGCCTGTTGGGCCCGCAGCCGTTCTTGTTCGGCCCGCGCCTCGGCTTGCTGTCGCAGTCGATCGATCTGAGCAAAACTCATAAACGGTTCTCCAGAGGGCCCGAACATTTCGAGTCCTGTTTCAGATAATTGAAACCGCACTCCCAGTCTCGGACTTACCCAGCCGTCCATTTGTTCGATCTGTTCTAATTTTCCCTCAACCCGCAACCATCCTATCAGTTCCAATTTTTCTGGATCGTACAAATAGTATTCTTCCACACCGTAGCGTTCGTAAAATTGAAATTTTTGCATCATCGGAGTCAGACGATTTCCCGGTGACCAAATTTCAAACGCGACTTGTGGCGCAATATTATCTTCATTCCATTGTTGATAGGAACCTCGATATCCTTTGGGGATGCCAAAAATTGCCATCACATCTGGTGCTTGGCGTAGTTTATTATTCCCTTCCACCGGATACCAAAGCAAGTCACCAGCTACAAAAACATTTGGATCGTCTGCAAACAGCAATTCTAAATTTTCTTTAATCCAAACGATTAATCGAAACTGATCCGTATTGTTTGACATCGGTTCACCGTTATCGTCTGGGTAGATGACTTTTGATTTGTCGGGAGATTGCAGTTGTGTAACCATTGCTGTTTTCCCATCTTTTTTAGGAGTTGATTTTATTTTAGTCGATCGCCTGTTTCGTCTTCCAGTTCGTCAACAGCGGTTTTGATGAAATTATCCACCAGCCAGTCGCGGGTACGCGAGAAATTGCTGTCCAACTCTAGGTAATGACTGCCTAATTTTGTTTTAAAGTCTTTCGGGAAAATCTCTTTAGCCCCTAACAGATTTTTCCAATGAGTTAGCTGGCTGCTGTTGCGATCGTCCAAGCGGTTGTACAGATAGTCGATCGCGATCGCATCCATCAGATCCGCCCCCAGGATTTCCCGCCGTTTTAGCTCATTTTCCAGCGTACCTTTCAACTGCTGAGTTAGATCGAGATGTTCGCTCAAACTTGGTTCAATCAACTTTTGAATCAGCCAGTTACCCGCCCGGGAGAAATCGCGATCGAACTCCAAATAAATCGCGCCCAACAAAGCCTCAAAAGTCTCACCTAAAAATCTATCGTACTCAATTTTGTCTGTTTCTTGACCATTCCAAACACAGCAACTGAGTTCCTTCAAGTTCAAACTTTGTGCAAATTCCGAGAGTTTTTGATTATCTGCTAAACGAGCTTTTAAAGTTGAGATAGCATCGCAATCTAGGTCGGGATATTCATGATATAGGCGATCGGTAACAACAGCACCAAAAATCGCTCCACCCAAGAGTGACAGCCGTTTGTGCTTAACTTCTTGCCCAGCAGAATACTGATTTTGGCTGCGATCGCCACGGCTACTCAAAGCAGTTTCCAGCAGTTCGATTTGCCCAAAGTCAGAAATGCCGATCGCCACTTTGACCGCTTCAACATCTACCTTTTTGATTTTTATCTCTTCTAATTCCTCTTCACTTTTCCCCCACTTTTCCAACCAATCACCGCCCGCATCCTCCACATACAAATCAACAAAATCTACCCCGTGATTCATCCAGTCATGCTGCATTTTTCTGGCTGCTTCCAGTTCTTCCCAGAGTTTGTGCAAGTTGTTTTCAACGGTGTTCGTACCTTGTACTGTCATAGTATTGATTTTGATGTAATTTAATTTTATTCCAACCACTTCACCGCGATTCAATCAAATCTCAATTCAATTTAGACCTAGTTGCTAGTTATTTGACAAAATGGATTGTTTCAGTAAATATTCCCATTGGTTAGCCACGAATTATGTATCACCTGTTGTCTTTTATCGTGTCAACAATCACCTAAAAACCTTTGTATCTCTCGTTTATAGCCTAGTCTCGATCCCCGTAAATCCCCCCGGATAGTCGGGGGACTTTGAGTGCTTCCTTTCCCCCCCGACTATCCGGGGGCTAGGGGGGATCGAGGATATCATACTCAAACAGCAGATCGGTGCTACGTTTAACATTAGACCTCTTGCAAAAATCACTTTCCAATCCTGAAATTATCTGCGTTTATCTGTGTTTATCTGCCTTACATCTGCGGTTTCTGCATCAATCAAAGACTTATGCAATCTTGTCTATT
>CASBQF010000061.1 GCA_949127775.1 Oscillatoriales cyanobacterium PMM_0080 | reverse complement strand
GGCAAACTCGATCGCAATTAGAATCACAGCTCAACTCTCAACTCTCAGAATTGCAAAATCAAATCGAGACAGCAAATCAAAATCAGACTCAACTGCAATCTCAAATATCCGACTTAGAACAGCATTTAGAAAGTGTATATCTAGGTCGATCTGAATTGCAATCTCAGCTCGAAACGGCTAACACAGAGCGATCGCACATTTATGCTCAACTGTCAGAATTGCAAACTCAAATCGAGACAGCCAACCAAAATCAAACTCAACTGCAATCTCAAGTATCCGAGTTAGAACATCAGCTAGAGACAGTGTATCAAGAGCGCTCCGAGTTAACATCACAACTTGTCGAAATGCGCAATTCAGAATCACTCAAGGAAGAATCCCGCTCAGAAACAGCAGTTTTGAAAAATCAAGAACTTGTGGTTTGTCAACAAGGTAAAGGCGATTATACTACTATTAGCGAAGCGGTGAGAAATGCTGCTCCAGGTACGCGGATTTATGTACGTCCCGGTTTGTATCAGGAAAGTGTAAACATCGACAAATCCGTGGAAATTATTGGTAGTACAGAAGGGGGAAGTATCACTCTCGAAAGCACAGATTCAAACTGCATTTTAATGCAAGCAGATAGTGCTTTAGTTCGAGGTTTGATCATGAACGCAACGGGTAAATATTACGCCATAGATATTCGCAAAGGCGAGTTAATCGTAGAAGATAGCGATATGACTTCTGCGGACTATTCTGTCGTGGGAATTTGCGGCCCCGATGCTGATTCTGTGCTCCGTCGCTGTCAAATTCATGATGGAATATGGAACGGAATTTTTATATCGGATAATGGGAGAGCAACGGTGGAAGATTGCAATATTTATGATAATGGAAGTCTGGGAATCGGTGTCGGATTGGGAGGAAAATTGATCATGCGTGGCTGTCGGATTAATGGTAATCAAGGTGAGGCGATCGCAGTTTATAGAGATAGCATTGCTACGGTGGATGATTGCGATTTGACGGGTAATACGGGTGGTGCTTGGCTGATTGCAGATAATGGATACGTGCGCGGAAAAGGTAATCAAGAATAGAAGAAAGTTCGGCAGCGGATTTTGTAGCGGATTTAACGGATGTCACGGATGTAATACGCACGGATAGTCAGAAACGGGGTTTTTGCAACAATACTTCGTTGGAGCAACGCAGATGCGCTAAAAAACCCAGTTTCTTGAGGGGCAGTGGGTAAATCATGTAGGCTTAAATTCCGGCGTTGCCGAATTTAGGTATGATTCACTCGCTTAGGCAATCCCTGAAATTTAGAGTAGGGGCAATTCATGAATTGCCCCTACTCTAAATTTCGGAGGCAAATCATACTCCAAATCAGCAACGCCTAAATTCCTAACAAATGAGCCGGATTTTCCTTCATCATTAAATCAATTTCGCGCTGAGAAATGCCTTGGTTTATCAATTTTGTCACAAATAATTTGTAACCTTCCGCAGGTAAAGGATCGGGTTTCCTTCCCAAATCGGTGCTGAGCACAAAATGCTCGGCTCCGATTAGTTTAATCGCAGCCGCCATTCGCTCAATTGAAACATGATGCCAGTTTCTATGTCCCTTGTCAGCGGCATTTTCTCCCATCAAGTCGTTGACAAATGCGAGTTCTAGAAAAGCTCCCATTGCGGCGGCTGTTTTCATGTTTTCTAGGGACAAACCGGGTACATCTGCCATTGCGTGGGTAATCAGGATGTTTTTAATGTTGAGAAGGTGGGCTTGCTGGACAACTGCCATCACTTCTGCTGAGGAAATGTGCCCGGTTTCCAACACTAAGTTATCTCTAGCTACAATCTTGAGTACCGCTTCAGTCTCCGGTAAAACTTTGCCGTTTTCGGCTACTTTAATCCCAATTCCCGAGTTGTGAAAAACTTTTAAATGATGATCGGAATCAACGGTTGGCAGCCACACTACTTTACCGTATTTGCCGCCGATGCGGTGCATTGCTTCTACAGCGTCGGGATTAATCCCGCCGACAGAATGATTGAGAACAATTCCTCCGAAAACTTCGATTTGTGGTACGCTTTTGTTAACTAGAACTGCGCGCGCTGCTGTGCTGGCATAGTGATTTTTTAAGACAACTGCTTTCATGTGCGATCGCGCGGCTGACTCAGCTACCTCAAAATCGTCTAACCTGCGGGGAATCACATCGGGAGACGAATGGATGTGAAAGTCGATCGCACCTTCAATCATACTCCCTTGTGAACTTACCAACTTCCGCTCTCCAACAGCATAAACTGGCAAAGAAAACAACAACCAAATCAGACAAAATACAACTACCTTAAACAAAAGATTTAACTGCATTCGCCAAATCCGCTGCATACTCTTCGTGCATCCCCAAAAATCCCGGAAATCAACGGCTTTTTCTCCTGTTAATTTGCTTCTGCTTGCGCGCTCAATTCGCAAGCCAGTGCTTTGTTTCTCATCATTTGAAAGATGTTGTAAAAACCGTTAGCGCGGGAAGGTGTCAAACTCACATTCAATCCCGTATCTTGAATGAAATCTGGAGTCACGTTGACTATTTCGGCTGGTGTTAATCCGCTCAAACCTTCGACTAGCAAGCCAACTAATCCTTTGACTAACTGAGCGTCTGAATCGCCTTCAAACGAAACTTTTCCGTCGGCTAAATTTGCAGTAATATAAACTTGCGATACACAACCAGAAACTTTGTTTTCCGGCAATTTATCGGTTTCGGGAAATGCTGGGAGTCGCTTAGCATACCACAGCAGTTGTTCGTAGCGCTGTTTTGGGTCGGAGTGTCGCTGGAAGCGCTGGACAATTTTAGCTAGGGTTGCGGGTAGCACTGTATTTGCGGACATGATTTCGAGTAGCGGTTTACTTCACTAATATTATACATTCTATTGAGTCTTACGAAGTTGAGATGAACCGCTGATATTTGTGCTTGGACAGCGCTACAAACTAACTATTTGGAACTGTAGCGCGCGGGGCTCGGAAACCCGATTTTTGAGCCTGAGTCCCAATGCGATCGCGCCCACCTCAAGTCAAGTCCAAGGGCGGCAAACCCCGCAACTGACGCAACGAATTAATACACATCTGACAGTCGCAGCCAAACAGCGCAGCCGCTGCATCGCTTTCTTCTTCGGTAAAATCCAGCATCGCCACCTGTTCGTCACCGGGGCGCTGCCAACCAATTTTCGGCTTAGAATTAGCAGCAGCAGCGGTTTTGCCGGGAAGGCGCACGCAAGTTAGGCGCTGAGTGTGGGGCGATCGCACGCAACGAGGCGAATCAGCAGATTGGGCTGGTGTTTCGCCAATTTGAACGGGAGTGGCGATCGCGCCCAAAGACATCAGAGATCCAAGCAGCGTCGGACTTACAAGTAAAGTGAGGAGCAATCTATTCATTTGTCGTCAGAAGAGAACTTCAAGGTATACAGTAGCCGGTTATCTGTTGCAATTCAACAAGGTTTTCGGCCTGCATCAGTACAGTTTGCCGTTATCAAGGCTTAAAAGCCGAATATTTGCCGCCCAAACCTTCAACAATTGTCCGTATTAGCAAGCAGATTTTTGCGATCGATATCGCCTGCGCTTTCCAGTTTAAGATTTGTTGCAAGTTTAGAGAATTCCCCTAGCCAATGATAACAAATTAATCCAATCTGGGTAAAATAATGTCAGCAAGGGCAACTCGAAGCAGCGAACAAGTTTACCTCAGAAAACCGGGTGGGAGTGATGAGTACAGTTTTAGTGGTGGAAGATTCCCGCAGCCAGCGGGAGTGCATTTCACACCAGTTGAGATGCAGCGGATTGAATGTGATTCAAGCATCTGACGGCGTGGAAGCGCTGGATCAAGTTGGGAGAAATTACCCGGATTTAGTATTATTAGATATCGTAATGCCCCGCATGGACGGTTGGGGTGTTTGCCGTTTAATTAAAGCTAATCCCGAAACTCGGAATATACCAGTAGTCTTATTAACCGGGAAGGGACAGCAGCTAGCTTTGTTCTCCAGGGCGATCGATCGCGCCGAAGCCTATGTTAGCAAACCTTGGCAGCCCAGGGAACTTTTGGCAACTATCAAAAAAGTGTTGCTCAATGCCAATATTAAGTTCGATCGAGCTTCGGCTGACGCTTGGACGGAATACGGAATTTTAAACTTAAACACCATCGAACTGTATCAAAGTAGCGCCAATGCTTGGACAAAATACAGCACCCAAATTATTAAACTATACGATTCCAGCTTAGCAGCTTTCGAGCAAGCTTTGGCAATTGAACCGAGTCACTCGAATGCCAACAAATATCGCAACCGAGTCCAGACAATCCGGGCAATCTTGATGAAAAAATTAGAGCAAAATCAACCTTGCAAAGTCTGCAATTATTATTACGGCAAAGATGGCATCAATTGTGCAGTGCATCCCGCTGGCCGCCCTCAAGAACTGTGTCGAGATTGGGAATTTAATTAATTAAAGTCAAATGAAAACAAATAACCGCACCAACTTGGAAAAGTTTCTGCAAGAAAGAAACGAACGTCCCGAAAAAATAGCCGAAATTGATGAGAAGATTAATGCCACTTTCTGCCAAACTCACACGATATTAGTAATGGATATGTCGGGATTTTCTCGAACAACTGTCCGTTACGGAATCATTCATTTTTTGGCAATGATTCACCGGATGCACGGAATTGTCAAACCGATAATTTCGGAATGTGGCGGTACTGTTGTCAAGGAGGAAGCCGACAATATTTTTGCAGTATTTCCCGATGTAAAATCGGCTGTAGAAGCTGCGATCGACTCTCTGAAACAAACGGGGGCTGTCAACACGACTCTCCCACCAGAGATGGATATTTACCTCTGCATTGGTATTGGCTGCGGCGATGTTTTGATGTTGGAAGGAGAGGATATGTATGGATCAGAATTTAATCTGGCATCCAAGCTGGGAGAGG
Organism: Oscillatoriales cyanobacterium PMM_0080; assembly: GCA_949127775.1. Classification (GTDB taxonomy): domain Bacteria; phylum Cyanobacteriota; class Cyanobacteriia; order Cyanobacteriales; family Microcoleaceae; genus Microcoleus. The sequence continues at coordinate 560 of CASBQF010000061.1, read as the reverse complement.
ATTTGGCGGAACGGGGAGAGATTTTGCTCACCTTAGCAGCGTTTGAAAACTTGGCAGGTGAGAAGCAAGATTGGGAAAGATTGGAATTTTCGATTTCGGGTTTGGAATTGGTGGCATACAAGCAGGTACTGTCTGCTTAAATTATCTCAGGATTTTCACAATGCTAGAAAATAAAACCAATGATCGCCCGTGTTAAATCAAAGAAACCGGGTTTTTCATAATCTCTCGACTACGACGCAAGATTTTTGTAAAAAACCCGGTTTCTAACTACGCCTATGTCCAAGAATATAAAATTTAAAATTAATGATATACCAACAAAAAGATTGGCAAACTATCAATTTAGCGAATATTCAACAGAGGCTTGGTTGGGTGCAACAACAGCCGGATGGAGTTATTTTTTGCAAAGATTCTGGTTCTCAGTATGTTGCAGTTAGAAAAGACAAAGGTCAAATTAAGCTGTGTTTGATAGAAAAGCTTAATTTGCATACAGATTTATTGCAATCTGTCCTCGATCTCAACAATCCTCTACATTTAGTTTCAGAATATACCCAAGCGATGAT
>CASBQF010000060.1 GCA_949127775.1 Oscillatoriales cyanobacterium PMM_0080 | reverse complement strand
GAATCTATTTTATCGAAGCGATTGTCGTATTCTCTAAGCTGCGCTCCGAAAATTATATCCCGGATCTGGTCGATATTTCCCAGCCGTTCGCGCATTTCTTCTTTAGTTATTTCGGCCATACTTGTACCTGGAATCTCCGAAGATTGTGAGTTTAAGAACTGTACTAGATTTTTTGTTGAACCGCTTGTTGAGCATTTTAAGTAGGCTCAAAAGAGTAGGTGGGTAGAAATTAAACATTAGATGGAGAGAGGGCGGGTTTTGCCTTGATAAACTGGCTTGTATCTCCTGATCATGAGCTAAACCCGCCCCTACCAGGGAGCGGGTTTTGCCTTGATAAACTGGCTTGTATCTCGCGATCATTAGCTAAACCCGCCCCTACCAGTTTTTTTTGCAATGAGGGAGCGGGTTTTGCCTTGATAAACTGACTTGTATCTCGTGATCATTAGCTAAACCCGCCCCTACCAGCTTTTTTGACGCGGAATTCTATTGATTGAAACTCTCACCGCTGCGTCAGGGAGGGGATTTTTTAGAGTTTTCACTCTAAGTATCCTGAGATTCAAATTCTTGGGCGCAATCCTGTCACTAACAATGGCGGTTTGCTATCCTTGCCTTGCAGCAAGCTCCTCAAGCGTAGGCTTTCCTGCTATACAGCGGGGTAGGTTTTAATGTCTTGTACTGACTTTTCAATGATATCGCATCTTTGACAGTGCCTAATGCCACAGCGTCTGAGTCACGGCAAAAAGTGGGCGGGGCACGTCCAATTATCTATAGGATGTAACTCGAAAGATCAAAGTCGGCAGTTGAAACCGCGTAAGCGTCAAACGTAGTCCGCCTAAGTCTGCGGTTGAAACCGCGTAAGCGTCAAACGTGTTAGCCTTCCCGAAGGGTAGTCCGGATGGTGCGCAGACTGAAGAGTAGAGATCAAACCGTCTCCCCGTCTTCCCCTTTTTCCCTATAAAAAAGCGTAGGGCCCGATCGACAATGATCAGGCCCAATAATATGAGAGCTTTGTTTTTTCTAACAAACTAGATGTGTTTCCGGTAAAGAACAATTACTTCTTACTAGGGTTTACAACTTGTGCAGCTTTACTTTTATTCCGCAAGCACAATAAGTCTGACTCGACTGCGGTTTGGCTTGACTGCCCGATCGGCAGTTTTGCCACTATTCCAAGTTGCGATCGGTTAATTTCGGCTGCTCTTGGGAATCTAGACCGGAGACACCATGCCTATATCCTCGAACTTTGTTTCTAAATATGGCGACCTCCTGTGTTTTACGTCTCGGTGTCTACTATTAAATTACCACGAGCTTTGACAGGAGTAAAGCACAATTCGTAAAACTTGATGGGTCTTTACATTACTAAGTATAATGATATGAATATCCACATAGATGTAAGTTCTATTGCAATACGCTTGGGCTAAGCCCGATCTCCCTGGCACACCCCTTAAAAAGGGGGGGACAAGAGTTTTCTCAAAGTCCCCCTTCTTAAGGGGGATTTAGGGGGATCTCCGGGCAATAAACACTGTTAACTGAAGCGTATTGAGTTCTATTGCTGCTACATCTTTACATACTTAACATTTTTTGTCATGTCTATTTCTCCTAAGTTTCTGACCGGTAGCGAAATCCGCGAAACGTTTCTCCAATTTTATGCCCAGCGGGGACATAAAATATTACCGAGCGCTTCTTTGGTGCCGGAAGATCCGACTGTGTTGCTGACGATCGCCGGAATGCTACAATTTAAGCCGATATTTCTCGGCCAGCGCACCGCAGAATCACCGCGCGCTACGACTTCGCAAAAGTGCATCCGCACCAACGACATCGAAAATGTCGGCCGTACCGCCCGCCACCACACGTTTTTTGAGATGTTGGGTAACTTCAGTTTTGGGGATTATTTCAAGAGACAAGCCATTGCTTGGGCTTGGGAACTTTCTACGGAGGTTTTCGGTTTACCTGCGTCCAATTTAGTTGTCAGCGTTTTCCGCGAAGATGACGAAGCTTTTGCGATTTGGCGGGATGAAATTGGCATTCCGGGCGATCGGATTCAACGCATGGGAGAAGCGGACAATTTCTGGCAATCTGGCCCCACAGGCCCGTGCGGCCCGTGTTCGGAGATTTATTACGATTTCCACCCGGAAAGAGGTGACAATATTGACCTCGAAGATGATAGCAGGTTTATCGAATTTTATAACCTGGTTTTCATGCAGTACAATAAAGATGCAGAGGGCAATTTAACACCGCTGCAAAATCAAAATATTGATACTGGGATGGGATTGGAACGGATGGCACAAATCCTCCAGAAAGTCCCGAACAATTACGAAACAGATTTGATTTTTCCGATCGTCCAATCGGCGGCGGAAATTGCCGGAATTGACTACCACAATAGTGATGAAAATGTCAAGGTTTCGCTGAAAGTAATTGGCGACCACATTCGGGCTGTGGTACACATGATTGCAGACGAAATTCGTGCGTCGAATGTGGGCCGCGGTTACATTCTGCGTCGGTTGATTCGGCGGGTGGTGCGCCACGGGCGACTGATTGGGATTCAGGGTGAGTTTACGGTGCGGGTGGCCCAAAGTGCGATCGACCTTTCGGAAGCTGTTTATCCAAATGTGCGATCGCGCGAAGCTCAAATTAAGGCGGAATTGGCAAGGGAAGAGGCGCAGTTTCTCAAGACTTTGGAACGGGGAGAGAAGCTGCTTGACGAAATTCTTAAAAAAGCTCTTGTGGAACAGGCGTCTCGCCTGTTGCCGTCTCCGGGCGGGCAAGATGCCCACCCCACAGTAGAAATTTCTGGACAAGATGCCTTCACGCTTTACGATACCTACGGTTTCCCCTTAGAATTGACTCAAGAAATTGCGGAAGAACAGGGAATTACTGT
>CASBQF010000059.1 GCA_949127775.1 Oscillatoriales cyanobacterium PMM_0080 | reverse complement strand
CTACTGATTATCAGGAACCTGCCAAGGAACTTTACCAGTGGTTAATTGCACCGCTGGAACCGGAATTGGATGCTAACAAGATTGATACGCTAGTATTTTCGATGGATGCAGGTTTGCGAACTTTGCCTTTAGCTGCTCTGTTTGACGGCAAAAAATTCTTGGTAGAAAAGTACAGTTTGGGGCTGATTCCCAGTTTGAGTTTAACTGATACTCGCTATGCCGATGTGAAAGGTTCTGAAGTTTTAGCAATGGGTGCGTCGAATTTTCCTGCCAAATATGAGCAAAATCCTTTGCCTGCGGTGCCGCTGGAAATATCAACAATTGTCGGCAAGATTTGGCCTGGTTCGTCTTTTCTCAACGAAGCTTTTACCTTGGCAAATTTGAAAGACAAGCGCAATCAACCGCAATACAAAATTATTCATTTAGCTACTCACGGCGATTTTCAACCTGGTGGGGCGGAAAATTCTTACATTCAGTTTTGGGATACTAAGTTGCGGTTGAATCAGTTGGGTGAGTTGAAGTTATCTAATCCACAGGTGGAGTTGTTGGTTTTGAGTGCGTGTACTACAGCGGTGGGTGACGAACAAGCTGAGTTGGGGTTTGCGGGGTTGGCGGTGCACGCGGGGGTAAAATCGGCTTTGGCGAGTTTGTGGTATGTGTCAGATGCTGGTACTTTGGGGCTGATGACGGAGTTTTACCAGCAGTTACGCACGGCACCGATTAAGGCTGAGGCTTTGCGTCAAGCGCAGTTGTCGATGTTGCGGGGGGAAGTGCGGTTGCAGGATGGTTATTTGGTACGATCGGGCAATAATCAAGCTCTGCCTTTGCCTGCGGAATTGGCCGCTAGGGGCGATCGAAATTTGTCGCATCCGTATTATTGGGCGGCTTTTACAATGATTGGTTCGCCTTGGTAATCTTGGTAATATAGTTTTGGTTAAATCTCTTTCCTGTTATGCCGAAATTTGAAGACCAACTTGACATAGTTTATGCTAGCGATCGCGCTCGGCACGGCGGCAATGGTTGGAGCAAAACTCTGGAAATGCGATCGGAGTTTGGCTGGTTTATTACAAAGTCAAAAGTGGCAAACCAAGCGTGCGGTACAGCGAAGCAGTCAAAGAAGCACTTTGCTTTGGTTGGATTGACAGCAAAGTCAAATCCTTGGATGCAGAGAGTTACCGACAAATATTCACGCCTCGAAAACCCAAAAGTGTTTGGTCAAAATTGAACAAGCAGTATATCGAAGAATTAATTGCTGAAGGGAAGATGACGGAAGCTGGGTTAGAAAAAATTATAGCAGCTAAACAAGATGGCTCATGGACAAGCTTAGATTTGATTGAAGCATTAGTGATTCCACCAGACTTAAAAGAAGCTTTAGAAACAGACGATACTGCAAACAGCAACTTTGCAGCATTCAACAAAACAACTAAAAAAAATATTTTATTTTGGATTCAAAGTTCTAAACGCCCAGAAACAAGATTGAGCCGAATCGAGAAAACTATATGTGCGGCCGCACAAAACAAAAATCCCTTGATTCGTTAGTATACCCGATAGAACTATGTGCTAGGAATTTAGAAAATGTTCAACACCATTCTTGTCGCAGGAGCAAGTCGCGGAATTGGGCTGGCGGTTGCCGAGCACCTCGCGCCGCAGTCGGGCCGTTTGCTAGCCGTATCCCGCACGCCTTCACCAATTGGCGAATGGATAAGTGCTGACTTGTCAGATTTGACTGGTGTTGAGACAGCAGTGCAGGCAATTGGCAGCGATGTACTCGATGCCTTGCTGTACATGGGAGGTACTTGGGAAACTAACGCTTTTACTCGCAAATATTCCTTTGAAAACTGTTCTGATGAAGACATTGCACGAGTCATTGCTGTGAACTTGATGGCACCAATTCGACTGGTTAAGGGGCTGTTGCCTGCACTTAGACGATCGCACAATCCGAAAATACTGTTTATGGGCGCTTTGTCTGGGCGCGATAATTTCCCGGCCCGCGAGGTTGCAAACTCGGCATCCAAGTTCGGATTGCGAGGAGTTGTTCACGCGCTGCGGGAGGAATTGCGATCGCAACAAATAGGTGTCACCGTCATTAACCCGGGTAATGTGGGAACGCCGGAGGTACTTGCGGATCTGGAAGCGGAAGGACTGCTGGGGGGTCATGCAATTCCACTCGCTGACCTACTTTGTATTATCGACTGCGTGTTGTCCTTATCGCGCGCAACTTGCGTCAAAGAAATCGATTTACCTGCAATGCTTGGCACGGGGGCCTGATCGTGTGAGATTAAGTTCTCTAAATTACGCGCAATCAAAAGGTGCGATGTTCGGACTTTAGCCATCAGCAAAACAAGGACTGAAGTCCGAACCATCAAACCAATCTCACTCATTACTAGCAGCTATCTGACTCAAGCGTTTGAGGATGCGGAGCACATCATAAAGTTCGTTGCCGGGGTTGCGCGTAAGATAACCTTTAGATGTGCCATATCGGGGGGTTTCTCCGTGCACTAATTTGACAAAGATGAAACTGCCACCTGTAGCAATCATGCCGTAACTGGGGCGATCGCGATCGGGATTTGCCAGCATATAAGCTAAGATTTGCGGTAGCCCCGCTTCGATGGAAAACGAAACTCGTTTCGACTCAATTACCATCAGCCACAACTGGTCTTTCAAAACTAAAGTGTCTATGCTACCTTTGATGATTACCCCTTCGTCTTCTTCGGAAATCTCGACGGATTTTTCCGGTTTAATGTAGAAAGGATGCAGGTAAAATTCCCCAGTGAACAATAGCGGAGAGACGATCGACAAACTGATGGTTTTTTCCAGCATCGGCGGATACTCAAGCAAATTGAAGTACCCAGCTTTAATCTGATCTAGTTGTTGTTTCTGAAAGTCCGTAATTTCCGGCAACTCGTCTTGCCATTCCCTAAAAAAATCCTCGTCTCGAACAAGTTGCAGACCAAAAATAGTTTTTAATTCTTCTAATGTGACATTCTTGGCTTGAATAGTTTGAACCATGACTAATTCCGGCTAATCTTATAGATAGTTACGATTATAGCAAATTGAGATATTTCTGTTCTCTCTTCTCTACCTCTGCGTCCTCTGCGCCCTCTGCGGTTAAAAAAATCATAAACAATTATTGGAAGCAGAAATTTCACTCAATAAAATACCGAGAATCTTGGAGATATTCTGCAAATAATATTCGATAAAATCGATGCTAAGAACTTGTTTCTCTAACTTCATAAACTTCCAAATATTGCCAGATGTCACAACCCCATAAATCGTGCGAATATTATTTCCTTCTTGTTCATTAAATAATTGGGCAGCTACCATTTCTGCCGCACATTGTCCCAAACCACTGTTAATATTTTCCTGGTTGGCTTCGACTAGCATCACAACAGGCGATCGAATAAATAAGAGTTCGGAGTCTCGACTGATTAAAAAGTCACAAGTTCCATTTAATCCCAACTCAGGCGCAACATTAAAGTCAGTTCCTGAAAATAGACTAATTCTATCTTGCAATTGCCTCCTCAGTTCTAGTAAAATTGGAGCAATAATTAATTCCGATCGGGCTTTTTCTGTATTGATGGCTAGGGCTAAAGGTACATTATATTCGAGGGTCTGGATCAAGATTTCGCTGCATTGAGTTTCATTAGTATTGGCAAATAAGTTGATTTTTTCTGATGTAGTTAGGTTAAAGGTTCTTACCACTCTGTCTAGGCTAAATTCGCTGTAAGACATGGCTTAATTTTGGGGAATTGAGAATTGGGAATTGGGAATTGGGAATAGGAATATATCAAAGAAATTAGGAGACGGCAGTGCCGTGTCCCTACTGTAGCGACACGGCACGGCTTTGGACTCTATATCATAAGGAGTGTAACCGGAATTGATATGAGTCCAGAACTACTAATTTCAATTTTTATTGCAATGTTTTGAGTCTGTTAAGTGCGTCTTGATATGCAGTTGTTCTACCGCCTTGCTTGTAAAGTTCCGCTGCTTTTTGAAAGTCGGCAATTGCTTTTGATTTGTCTTCCGCTAGATAAGCTAAAGCTCGGTTGTAGTAGGCGTCGGCAAAACCAGGATTTGCGTCGATCGCCCGCGTGTATGCTTGAATAGCCGTGGAACCGCGAGTGGGATCGGGAATGACTGCGATCAGGGTGCGCGCATTACCGATATTGAAATGCAATTCTGGGGTGTTGTTGGGCTTGAAAGCGAGTGCTTTATTGAAATCGGCGATCGCCTCCCAAGCATCTCCTCGATCCAAGCGCGAAAGTCCGCGAAAATAATAGCTTTTGGCATCTTGCGGATTATCGAGAGATACTGGCCCAATCGCTGGGGGAGTATTGTCTACTTTCAACTCGGATTTATTCATTCCCGCCGCCACCAATTTGGCGATAAAAGTATTGATTGGAACTGCTGCATTAAATCCCGTTTTAATCGGAGCGACTTCGCCGGAACTGGTTTGAGCAAAACCGAATTCGCCTTGTCCGTGTAAGCCGATGACTCGCCCCTCGGAGTCGAAAACCGGCCCGCCACTCATGCCACTCCAAGTTACAGCCTGATACCGCAGGGTGTAACCTTCCGGGCGATTGCGTGGGCGGCTGGTAACGAGTCCGGGAGACAGCTCTGGTTCTCGTTCTGCCCCAAAAAGTCCTCCAGTCGCGGGATAGCCGTAAACGAAGATTTGAGTGCCAATGACGGCTTGATCGGAATCGGCGATCGTCGCGACTGGATATTCTTCGGGACTTTCAAATTTGACTACTGCTAAATCTGCGTCTGTTGCTGCTACTTGCAAGCGGGTGACTGCGGTTGCTTGGTAGTTTTTGCCGATCGACGTGCGAACGTTATATTTCACGTCTGCCTTTTCTACGACGTGATTGACTGTTAAAACTGTGTAAGTTTTGCCGTTTTTGGCAATAATTACCCCAGAACCGTCTCCTAGGGAACTGTTGATTTGTACTGTCAGCGGGCCGGCAATGCTGGCGACTTCTTGGGGAGTTTTGGCGATCGCGGGCTGGCTGATGACGATCGTTAAGGCTGCGGTGGTTCCTGCTAGCAAGGTGGTTAAGGTGTCGAAACGAGAAAAATTTATATTCATGGCTATTGGTAATTTGACTAAAAGGCGATCGGCTTTGTTATTTACTGATAATTTTACTCGCTTTTTTGTTCCGCGATTCCCTATGTCTACAGTCAGTTGTGGGGTGCATCTCAGATGGGGAGAGGGCGGGTTTTGCCTTGATAAACTGGCTTGTATCAGAGATTTTTAGCTAAACCCGCCCCTACAAGATACTTATTAAAACTAAACAATATATGACTCGAACTCTGTACTTAATTCTTCCTTAGTCATCGTTCCTTGTGCGACTTGCATGACTAAATCATAAGCCCGATCGTCCGTCAAATCCAAAGAAAAATCATTCAAACGCACAAAAGTATCGGCCACCGCAAAAGCGGTTCGTTTATTGCCGTCTATAAATGGATGATTCATCGCTATGTGATAGAGATAGGCGGCTGCTTGTTCGCTAATTGTTGGATGCAAAAGTTGACCGCCAAAAGTTGCTTGAGGTTGAGCCAAAGCTGACTCTAACAAGCCTTCGTCTCTAACACCGGAAGTACCACCAAACATCTCTATCTGTCTGGCATGGATACTTAAAACCGTACTTTTGGTAACAAAATTAGGAGTTAGCAAGGCGCTCGTAAACCTCCTTTCTTTCGCGTTCTGAATCTAGATACGCCTGCCATGCTTTGGCTTCTAGTTTTTGTGGTTCTTCTTCAGTCTTTAAGGAACGAAGAAATTCCAATAATTTCAGCAGCACAGGTTCTGGTACTTCGTCAATTTCTTGGAGAATCTGTTCTTTTGTGGTCATGTTTCCTCCTAATTATCTTACAACAACTTTACTACTTATGTCACCTTCTTAGTCCGCGCACCATCCGGACTTTGTTTGTGTAGCCGCGGTTTCAACCGCCGGGTTATCTTATCTTATCTTATCTTATTTTATCTCATCTTATCTTTGTTTGCATAATCGCGGTTTCAACCGCCGGGTTGATCTTTGATATTTTGCTTATCTTTGATTTTTTGCAACCCATCGAACGATCGCCTCACTCAGCCCCTCCAGCGTATATTCCTGAGCTTCGACATCTACCTTACCCAATAAATCATAGCAACTTTTAGAAGTTTCCGGCCCGATCGAAGCGATACAAACATTTTGTAACCAATCCTGCGATCGCGATAATTCGGGGCTTTGTTCGATCAGCTTGCAAAAATTCTGTACAGTTTTGGAACTAGCAAATGTGATAATATTCGCCGCCCGATTTTCGAGTGCAGCTAAGGCGATCGGATCGATGGTTTCGGGACAACAAGATTGATAGGCTGGCGCTTCAATTACTTGCGCTCCTTTGGCGGTTAATTCTTTGACTAAAACCTCTCTCCCGCCGCTTTCTACTCTCGGAAATAGGATTTTGCAGTTTGTAGGGGCGATGCCCCCGTGCTCGCCCTCCCAGGGGAAGTTTTCGACTAGGGAATCGGCGACAAAGTTGGGCGGAATAAAGTCTGGTTGTAGAGAGTGCGATCGCAAACTTTCGGCAGTTTTTTTGCCCACAACTGCAATTTTAATCCCAAATAAGCTGCGAGCATCTTTACCGCTGGCTTGTAATCGTTGAAAAAAACAGTCTACAGCGTTGTGGGAAGTCAGAATTAACCAGTGAAAACTTGACAATTGGCCGATCGCACTATCCAACGCTTCCCAACTCGAAGGCGGCCCAATTACCAACGCTGGCATTTCGATCGCCGTCGCACCTAGTTCCTGAAGGCGATCGCAAAATTGACCAGATTGAGTAGCAGCACGGGTAACTAAAATTGTGTTTCCGGCTAATGGTAACTGGCGATCATTCTTGGTGACAGGCAAATCTAGCCTGTTTGTGATTTCTGGCTGCATGAGATATTCGCGCAATCTGACTACTTCCCCAACAATTATCACACAAGGTGACAGAGATTGACCTGTTGTTTTGCGTACGATATCAGACAGAGTGCTGATCCAAATTTGTTGTTCGGGGCGGCCGCAATCTCTGATAATGGCGATCGGAGTTTGGCTCGACAATCCATGCTTTTGCAATTGCCAAACTATCTCACCCAAATTTCGCCCTCCCATCAATATTACCAAGGTTTCTATCTTGACTAATGCTTCCCATTCCAGAGCATCTGGTTCATGGGCGCTCATCACTGCAAAACATCGGCTCATCACTGGATCTGTGAGGGGAATTCCTGCTAGCAATGGTGCGGCGAATGCAGATGAAATTCCCGGTATTACTTCAAAATCACAATCGGCTGCGATTAGTGCTTGAATTTCAGAACTGGAGCGACCAAAAATAAACGGATCGCCACTTTTGAGGCGAACTACTTGTTTGCCTCTGTGACAGTGTTCTACTAGCAAGCGGTTGATTTCTTGTTGCTGAGTTGATGGTTTACCGCCGCGTTTCCCGACTTCGATTTTGAGGCAAGTTACGGAGATTAATTCGAGTTGGGGGATATCGACTAGGGCATCGTAAATTAAGACTTCGGCTTGGGAGAGCAGTTTTTGCGATCGCACTGTCATCAAGTCACAATCTCCAGGCCCCGCACCGACTAGATAAACTTTCCCTTTTTGGCTTTTCATAAGTCATCCTCAATGGTATAATTTACGCTATATAAACATTTTTCCTTCCTCCTAAATTTCCCCCCTTGGGGGGGCAGGGGGGGTTGACTTCTTCCTTCTTATGCAGATTATCATCATTACGGCTGCCGATGCAAATTACTTTGAACTGGTGCGAGGCACTATTTTATCGGTGCGGCAAAAACCAGAAGGGGCTAATGTGGCGATCGGCTTTTTCGATCTCGGCTGCACTCCCGAACAATTGCAATGGCTGGAAACACAAGTCGATTTTATTAAAACACCCGATTGGAACTTTGATTTTCCTAGCAGAAATGAAGCACCTCACTATCTCAAAGGACTTTTAGCACGTCCGTATTTACGTCAATACTTCCCCAATTTTGACATCTATCTTTGGGTAGATGCCGATGCTTGGGTACAAAATTGGCAAGCCGTTCAACTGTTAGTTCAAGGAGCCGCAAAACGAGGTTTAGCAGTTGTACCAGAACTCGATCGCAATTACTATTTAGCTTACGGCAAACTTCCTTGGTATTCGGAATTTGTGTATCGCGATTATCAAGCAGCGTTTGGGGAAGAAGTCGCCCAGAAATTGCACAGCTATCCTACCATAAATGCTGGTGTTTTTGCGCTGCACAAAGATGCTCCACACTGGGAACTTTGGGCAGAATATCTGGCAGAGGGATTGCAGCAGCACGCTGGTTTGATGACTGACCAAATTGCCTTAAATCGCTTGGTTTACGGCACTGACTTATTTGACAAGACAGAGATGCTGCCAGCCTTGTGTAACTGGAGTTGCAACTTTGGTTTGCCTGTGTGGGACAAGGATCGAGGTTATTTTGTAGAGCCGTATTTGCCGCACGGGGCGATCGGCATTCTGCACATGACTGGTCACAAACACGACTTGGTGAAATTGGCAACCACAGACGGTGATACAATAGAAATTAGCCTCCGCTACCAACCCGTGAAAGAACGAAAAATGACACTACAAGAAAATTTAAAAATCACCCAAACTAATTTATTACCCGCAGGAGATTACATCTCACCTGGATTTACAATCATCCTCCCAGATGCCCACTTTCCCAACATGATTGTCGGCGATACTCAGACTTGTCCGTGGCCTTATTTACGCCGAGAAGTTCCTCATAATTGGTATGTCGATGCACGAGCGCCCTCAGTCGGATTTCTCAGCCGCGACGAAGCACATATCCTTTATAATACCGCACTACAATTTACAGGTAAAAAAGCTTTAGAAATCGGTTGTTGGCTTGGTTGGTCAGCCTGTCACTTAGCCCTTGCCGGAGTTCAGTTAGATGTGATCGATCCGCTATTAGAAAGAGAGGATATTAGGCAAAGTGTCATCGATTCAATTCAAGGCGCTCTCGATGCGTCGCAAGTGCAAACTACGATCGAGCTAATCCCCGGTTACAGCCCTCAGAGATTAGTAGAATTTGCGGCTCAATCTAACCGCAAATGGTCGTTAATTTTTATTGATGGAGAACATGAAGGTGACGGGCCATTAAATGACGCAATCGCTTGCGAAAAATTGGCTGAACAAGATGCCATAATTTTGTTTCATGACTTAGCTGCTCCCGCCGTTGCTAAAGGTTTAGATTACTTGAAAGCAAGGGAATGGCATACTGTAATTTATCAAACAATGCAAATTATGGGTGCTGCTTGGCGAGGCAATGTCGAGCCTGTGAAACATCAACCAGATCCGAATGTTTCCTGGAATTTACCAGCACATTTGCAAGGCTATGATGTTAGCGGTATGTCATTGAGCAAAGAGTTGCCAACCCTACAACAGCCTAATTGCCAGACAATTATTCAAAGCAGCACATCGTCAGTGCAAACTTATTCTGAAAACTTTAAAAATATTTTGTCAATTGTTCGCCCCTATACGCTGCTTAGCGAATCGAGACTCTTTTCTCTGTATTGTTTGACAAAGCAAATATGTGTGGAAGATTTGCCTGGGAATTTTGTAGAATGCGGAACTTGTAAAGGCGGCTCAGCGGCGTTAATCGCATTTGTAATTAAACATTATAGTCGCCGTACGAGAGTGCTGTATGCTTTTGATACCTTTGAAGGAATGCCGGCACCCACCGAGATTGATAAACATCAGGGAATACCTGCAAATCTCACGAAGTTTGGCGAAGGAACTCTCAAAGCTGCAATTAGTGAAAATTTGGATAAAATCTGTGAATTACTGCAAGTTAAAGATATTGTTGTACCAGTTAAGGGATTATTTGCCCAGACTTTGCCGAAATACAAGTCAGCCATAGGAAATATTGCACTTCTACACGCTGATGGAGATTGGTATGAGTCCACAATGGACATATTTAATACGCTTTATGATAGCGTGATTGCTAATGGTTTGATTCAGGTTGATGATTACGGGCATTGGGAGGGCTGCAAGCAAGCATTACATGATTTTGAGAAGATGAAAGGTGAGTCATTTTCTCTTCAGACTATTGATGAAACAGGAGTGTGGTTTCAAAAATTGAAGTAATATCAAGATCAGACGGCGGTTGAAACCGCGCCTACACAAACAAAACCCGCCTCCGCGGGTTGAAGGCGGGGCTTTCTTTAGTCCGCGGAGGCGGACATCGTTTGTGTAGATGCGGTTTCAACCGCCGTCAGATATTCGTTTGTGTAGACGCGGTTTCAACCGCCGTCTGATCTAAAACTTAGTATAACATCAAGGAACCGATTAACCTGTTTCTCCCAAGTCCAATCGAGCATAAAACTAGCGGCAGCTAAACTGCGACGTTTGGCTTCTTCACGATTAGTATAAATTTGCTCCAAAGCCTCGACAACTTCATCAACGTCCGACTCTCCCCATCCTTCGACACCGGGAAAATAAGCAGTCGGTTTAACTCGTCCCTGATGCGATAATGGATAGCAAATGTTGCTGTAAATCAAGTCTAAATGCCCAGTATTTGCGGATAAAATAGTCGGAATTCCGCAAGCCATACTTTCCATTGCGACTAAATTAGTGCCGCCTTCGCAGCGGTTGGGAAAAATGGCTGCATCAGCTTCTCGTAATATTTGTCCGGCGAGGTGATTCGGGATTAAGCCGATATCGATAAAAGAGTCAATCGGTAAACCGTTAGCAACTAACCATTGGGAAATCCCTAAACTTCCGTCGCGGTTGATATTGGGAAGTCCGACAACGTTTCCAGTTTGTTCAATTCCTAGCATATATTGAGGCCAGAAATTGTGCCATGTTGTTAGTAGTAATGCTTCGGGATGTTTGGTATGAAATCGCTTAAAAGCGGCGACGACAATATCTTGGCCTTTGCGATATTCGAGTTTGCCGCCGGAGAAGATGATGAAACGATCGCCAAATAGACTAGATTTAGGTGCAGGATGGAAGATTGTGGGGTCAATTCCTTGATTTACCATTGCCACATTTGTCAAGCCGCAGCTTCGCAAAACGTCCGCATTCCAGTTTGAGCCGGCGACGATTGTGCTATATTTTTTGGCTTTTTCGAGTGCTTCTGATGTGATTCTGGTGTCTTCAAAAAAGATGACTCCGACTTGACAAGCGCTGGTAATCTGGTTTTCAACTCCAGAGGATGCTAAATTATTTCCCAAAGCGTAAAGTACGGGGAAGTTGCAATTTATTTGTTTGTCTGCATTGGCGATTACTAATTCCTGAAAGTCTTTCTGCTTTTCTACTGCGGGTAATAACAGCGATTTGTGCAGTGGATTGAGGATTTCCGAGATGGATGGCGGTGCTAAAAGTGCAACTTCCCAGGCGGGATTTTTCAGCAGTTGCAGTGTTAAATTCATGCCGTAAATTCCCCAGCCGCTGGTGACGCTGACTGGCCAACTAATGCCGATTCCGGTTATTTGTATGGGTGTTTGTACAGGTTCAATCCCAGATCGTAGGGGCGGTGCCCCCGTGCCCGCCCTATCTTGTATTCCCGTGTTTACCGTGTCTTGTAAGGCTGTTTTTATACGATCGCACACACCATCCCAATCACCCGCTTTTTCCTGCCTAAACAACCGCGCAGTGGGATACCAAGGGCTATCTTCGCGCTCCAACATCCACCGCCAATCGGGAATAAAGGACAACAAAATCCACACTGGTTTGCCTAGAGCACCTGCTAAATGGGCGACTGAAGTGTCTACACAAATCACTAAATCTAGTTGCGAAATAATCGCTGCCGTGTCGGCAAAATCGACGCAATGTTCGCTCAAATCTGGAATTTGCTGTTGATTTAATACAGCTATATTGGCGGCTGACAAATCTTTTTGAAGGCTGTAAAAACTCGCTCCCGGAATATCTACAAATCTCAGAAAATCGCTCAATTTACACGATCGTTGATGATTCTTGCGATGCAGCGGGCCGCCCGCCCAAACAATACCGACTTTTAGGCGATCGTTCGGTTCTAGGACAACTTTACAATCCTGTGGTGGAACTAAATAAGGAATATTAGCAGGTATATTTTCGAGAGTTGTTTCTAGAATTCGCGGTAAACTCATCAGCGGGGCTTGCACTTGAAACTCTACTAAATCCCTCGGCTGCACTACTACGCGATCGACTCCGGCAATTCCTTCAAATAAACGCTTCAGCAACAGATTGCAAGCCACCATAACTTTGCCGCCTTTTTGCTTGACTAAAGGCGCGTAACGGATAAACTGTATCGTATCCCCTAAACCTTGTTCTGGGTGCAGCAAAATCGTTTTTCCCTGCAAATCGGAACCGTCCCAAAGTGGTTCGGCGAAATATCTTGGCTCCAATTCTTTCGTTTCCCATCGCGATTCATACTCGGCAAAACCGCGCTGTAAATTACCAGTTAAAAGCAAAGCTAATGCTAATCTCAAGCGCGAATTGGGCGAATCGGGAGATAGTTGAATTGCTTTAGTATAATAGTCGATCGCCTCAGCAACTTTGCCTTGTTCTTCGAGGGCGCAACCTAAGTGTAAGTTTGTTTCGCTCAGGTTGGGATTAGTTTCTAGGGCTTGTTTGTAGTGCGATATTGCTTGGGCTATTTGCCCATTTTCTTGTTTGAAATAACCTAAATGACTGTGGGCTTCGGCATTGTTGGGTGAGGCAACAATTACTTGTTCGTATCGAGCGGTTGCTGCTGTTTTTTGACCTTGTTTTTGTAAGGCATTGGCAATATGAATTTCTATCTGTAGGGGCGACAAGGAAAATTGATGTAGGGGTGGTGTCTCCGTGCCCGCCTTGTCTTGTAAGGCGGTTTTTACGCGATCGCACACTCCCTCCCAATCACCCAGTGTTTGCTGTCGAAACAGGCGCGCTGTGGGATACCAAGGAGAATCTTCGCGCTCCAAAAGCCACCGCCAATCCGGCACAAAAGACAGCAAAATCCAGACTGGTTTACCCAAAGCACCGGCTAAATGTGCGACAGCAGTATCCACAGAAATTACTAAATCTAGTTGCGATATCACCGCCGCAGTATCAGCAAAATCGTTCAAATTGTCGCTCAAATCGATGACGGAAATTTGAGTTAACAAAGTGTGCTCCGCCGCCGACACTTGTTTCTGAAGACTGTAAAAAGTTATGCCCGGAATATCTAAGAATTTGAGGAAATATCTCAAATCGCTCGATCGCGCAAAATCCTTCAAATGTTCCGAATTTCCCGCCCACACAATCCCAACTTTGAAATTGGCATCGGAATTTAGCGAAAATTGCCAATTCGGAGATGCAGCTAAATAAGGAACATTTGCAGGTATATTGTCTAAATTTGTTCCCAAGATATATGGCAAACTCATCAGCGGTGCTTGCACTTGGAAATCCGGCAATTCTTCTATCCGCACCGCAACTTTTTCGATGCCAGGAATTTGCTTGAATAAGCGCTTTAGTTCTTGATAGCAAGAAATAACTACTTTACCGCCTTTTTGCTGCACCATTTCCGCGTAACGCACAAATTGAATTGCATCGCCCAAACCTTGTTCCGATCGAAGCAAAATAGTTTGTCCATTCAAATCGGAACCATCCCAAATTGGCTTGTCAAAATTCAACCGTTGCAATTGTTTTGCCTGATCTGTGTGCCAGCGCCATTCGTACTCTGCTAAACCACGTGGCAATTCTCCCGTCAACAGCAAGACTAAGCCTAGATTGAAGTGAGCTTTAGCACAATTTGGATCGATTTCGAGGGCTTTATTGTAACACACAATAGCCCGGCTTACGTCTCCTAATTGTTCAACAGCACTGCCTAAATTGTTGATAGCTTCTACATAATTTGGCTGCAAAGATATGGCTAACTCCAAGCTAGAAATTGCCTCTTCTATTTTGTTGATTCCCAAACATAATGTTCCCAGGTGATAATGTCCTGTAGGATTGTTCGGTTCTGCTTCAATTGAACGCTCGTAAAGCCGTTTTGCCTCTGGTAGCTGACATTTTGCTTGCATCGCCGCGCCCAAATTTATCAGGGCTGGCACGTAATTGGAATTGATGGAAAGTGCTTGCTGAAAAAAGGCGATCGCACTTGACAACTCGCCTTGCTGCTGGAGTGTCGCACCGAGATTGTTGAGAGCTTTGGCATAAAGCGGATTCAGGGCGATCGCCTTTTGGAAACAAGATACAGCATCGGCGATACTGCCCCGATCTTGTAGCAAAATACCCAAGTTATTTTGGGCTTGAGCGCAGTTGGGGTCGATTTCGATCGCGCGCTGATAATACGTGGCAGCTTCGGCTAAATCGCCTGTTTGGTGCAGCGTGACGGCTAAATTAGTGGCGGCTTCGATCAAATTTGGCTGCAAAACTAAGGCATTCTTAAAATAGGCGATCGCCTCGGCAAGCTTTCCTTGGGATTTCAGCAGGTTTCCGCGATCGAACTGTTTTTTAGCTAACGGAATATTCGGCTGACTTTCTATTTGCGAATTAGTGGTTTGATGCTCGCAAACTCTTTCTGTCAGGGCCACAATTACCCGTTCTAAAACGGCTTCCCAATCGGTGGCTGCTGACTGACGAAACAACCGCGCCGTCGGATACCAAGGACTATCTTCCCGCTCCAACATCCACCGCCAATCCGGCACAAAGCACAACAAAATCCACACCGATTTACCCAAAGCACCAGCTAAGTGCGCCACCGAAGTATCGACAGAAATCACTAAATCCAGAGCCGAAATTGCCGCCGCAGTATCAGCCATGTCGTGCAAATCAGGGCTGAGATCGATGACGGGCATTTGCTCTAACAAAGTGCGTGAAGCGAAGCTATCTCGTAGAGAATCGTCTGCTGTCATTTCCTTTTGCAAACTGTAGAAATCTACTCCGGGGATATCTAACAGTTTTGTCAACAAATTGAGCGGCAACGATCGCACTTTATTTTGCGAATGTTGGGAATTACCAGACCAAACAAGCCCTACTTTGAGATTAGCAGTTTGGCCCAGAGTAAATTTCAAACCGGGTGGTGGAGCTAAATAAGGAACATTCGTTGGTATACTTTCTAAGGTTGTTCCCAGCAGGTGCGGCAGACTCATTAACTGCGCGCGAACTTGAAAATCCGGTGCATCCTCTGGATTAACTATCAACCGATCGATTCCTGCAACCTGTGCAAACAAGCGCTGTAAATGTGGCAAACACCAAACTATTACCTGGCCACCTTTTTGCTTGACTAAATCTGCGTAGCGGACAAACTGAATGGCATCGCCTAAACCCTGTTCTGGGCAGAGTAAAATAGTTTTTCCTTGCAAATCTTTGCCATCCCAAAGTGGTTGTTGAAAGTTGTGGATTGGGAATTGTTTTTCTGTGACGAGAAGCCGCCATTCGTACTCGGAAAAACCGCGCTGCAAGTCTCCAGCCAGCAGCAAAGCTAAACCTAAATTTAGGTGCGATTCGGGGTTAGCGACATTGAATTTAACGGCTTCGCTGTAGCAAGTGACAGCATCCGCAAATTGTCCGCCTTGCTGAAAAATGCCTCCCAAATCGTTGAGGGAATGAAGATAACCGGGTTTAAGTTCGATCGCCCTACGGTAACAATCGATCGCCTCTGCCATTTTCCCCGCTGCTTCAAAAGCTTTACCGAGATTGTTCAAAGCCTCTGGGAAGTCCGGTTTCAGGCTCAAAGCTGACTGATAGCAGGCGATCGCATCAGCAATTTTCCCTTGTTTTTGCAGGACAAGTGCCAGATTGAAGTGAGCGATCGCACTGGCTGGAAATTCCTGGACTGCTTGCTGGCAAACGGCTATAGCCTCATCTAATTGATCTTGGTTTGACAGCCAACTCCCGATCGCGAGTCCGGTTTGGGGTAAATCCGGTTGCAGCGCCAGAGCTCGATCGTAATAGGCGATCGCATCTGCAACTCGGCTTTGTCGGATCGAGCAGTATGCTAGGTTGTGCAAAGCGTCGAAACAATTGGGTTCGATCGCGATCGCCCGTTCATAATTTGCAATCGCCCGATCGTAATTCGCGCCCGCTGCTTCCCCTCGCTCCTCCAAAGCAATGCCCAAATTCAAATAAGCCGCCGCGCAATTGGGATTGACTTGAATCGCTTGCTCGTACAACCTTATAGCCTCCACAATATCCCCTTGCTCTTCCCGCAGCAGGCCCAAATTAACCAGCGCTTCCGCGCAATTCGGGTTCAAAGCAAGGGCTCGCTCGTATTGTGCGATCGCCTCTGTTGTCTGCCCTGAATCCGCGAGCGCGCTCCCCAAATTGCTCGCAGTTTCCGCCAAATTCGGGTCAATTTCTAAGGCTTGTCGGTAATGCGCGATCGCTTCTGCGAGCAAGCCTGAGTGCTGTTTGACAACACCTAAATTGCTGTGGGCGGCTGCATAATTGGGTTCGATCGCGATCGCCCGCTCGTAACACTCGATCGCACCCACAAACTTGCTCTGCTGCTGCAAATCTCGGCCCAACCGAAACTCTGCATCCGCCGAATCCGACGGTACAAATGCCCCAGCCAGCGCGCCCAGAGCTTGCGCCACCCGATCGAACAAATCCTCCCAATCGCCCCGCTGATGCTGGCGGAACAGCCTTGCACTCGGATACCAAGGACTGTCTTCGCGATCGAGCAGCCACCGCCAATCCGGGGAAAAGGCCAGCAAAATCCAGACCGGTTTGCCCAAAGCGCCCGCCAAATGGGCGACAGCGGTATCGACAGTAATCACCAAATCCAGCTTGGCGATCGCAGCCGCAGTATCCGCCAAATCGCCAAAATGCGGACTCAAATCGACGATCGGCGTTACATTCAACAACGCGCGATCGGCATCAGAAAGCTCTTTCTGCAAGCTGTAAAAACTTACCCCCGAAACGTCCAAAAGTGGCAGAAACTGACTTAAACTGCAAGAACGCTGCATATTCTTGCGGTGTTTGGGATTCCCCGCCCAGACAATCCCAACTTTCAAATTGCGATCGGGTAAAAGCGCAAATTCAGCATTTGCAGGCGGTAACAAATAAGCAGTATTTCCCGGTATTGTTTCCAGATTTGTACCGAGCACATAGGGCAAACTCAACATCGGTACTTGCACATCAAATTCCGGCATTGGCTCACCTTTAACTATGAGCAAATCAATCCCCTGAACCGTTGCAAACAAACGGTGCAATTGCGGATAACAGCCAACAATTACCCTGCCACCTTTATCCTTAACAATCGCCGCGTAGCGAATAAACTGAAGCGAATCGCCCAAACCTTGTTCAGCGTGCAGTAAAATCGTCTTTCCCTGCAAATCAGAACCATCCCAAAGCGGCCGATATTCTCTTGCCGAAACTGCATTTTCTGGCCCACTCAAAAAACAGGAATGATTAGTTTTAAATTCGGGAATTTTCCAGCGCCACTCGTAGGCGGCAAGACCATTTTCAAAATCTCCCACCAACAACAAAGCCAAGGACATATTCAGGTAAGCGCTAGCGTGTTCGGGATTTAGATGAATCGCCCGTCTGTAGCAGGAAATCGCATCTTCTACCTCACCTTTTTCCAGAAACGTCCTGCCTAAATTGTTGATAGCTTCCACAAAATCCGGCAGCAATTCCAGAGCTTTGTGATAATGCTCCAGCGCCTCTTCTAAATTGCCCTGATGTTGCAAAACTGTGCCAAGATTGTTATAAGCTTCCCAGCTATGCGGCTGAATTTCCAGCGCCCGCCGATACAGTTCGATCGCCCTTAAAAGTTCATCCTTTTCTTGCAACGCCACCGCTAAATTGATCAGTGCGGGCACGAAATCAGGTGCAACGATCAGAGCTTGTTCGTAATGAGCGATCGCCTCTGCCATTTTACCTTGTTCCTCAAAAATCTTCGCCAAATTGTAAACTGTTTGAGGAACATTTGGATCGATCGCTAAAGCTTGTTGGTAATGCGGGATTGCTGCGTCTAAATCCCCCTTTTCTTGCTTCAGAAAACCAAAATTAATCCGTGCTTGGACGCAATTTGGGTCAACAGATATGATTTGTTCATAAAGGGCACTCGCCTCTTCCTTATCGCCTATTTCCATTAAATGTTCTGCTTGTCGCAACAAATCTTGTATATTGTCGCCAATTATCGGTGATTCGTTGATTGCGGATGATGTCGCTAACGATTCACTAGCGATCGCAACTATCCGTTTACTGTCCTCAATCATCGTAATATCCCCAAAATCCGTAGAATCCACAGTCATTGCGGCCACAAAGTCAAGCGAATCAGGCACCGAATTTTGAGCATAACTAGCAGTATTGGCGATCGCAAATAAACTCAAAGCCGCCTGCACTTCCTCAAACAACTCTTGCCAACTTTCCGGCTGATTTTGGCGAAACAGCCTGGCACTTGGATACCAAGGATTGTCAGTGCGATCGAGCAGCCAGCGCCAGTCAGGAGCAAAAGAAAGCAGCACCCAAACCGGTTTTCCCAACGCACCAGCCAAATGTGCAACCGAAGTATCGACACTAATCACTAAATCCAGTTGAGAGATAGCAGAAGCCGTATCAGCAAAGTCATTCAGATGCGGACTCAAATCCGGCACCAAATGCTGGTTGAGCAAAGTGCGATCGCACTCCGACAAGTTTTTTTGTAAACTATAGAAAGCGATTTCGGGAATATGCAAAAATTGAATAAAATCGGTCAAATTGCAAGAGCGCTGATTATCCTTGCGCCGTTTTGGACTCCCAGCCCAAACAATCCCCACCTTCAATTTGGCATCCGAAGAAAGCGCAAATTTGCACTCAGCAGGCGGAGCCAAATAAGGAACATTTGCGGGTATAGTTTCCAGAGTTGTTCCCACAATTCCCGGCAAACTCATCAGCGGTGCATGAACATCAAATTCTGGCAAACCCTCAAAACAAACTGATAAATATTCAATCCCGGCCACTGTCGCAAATAACCGCATCAGTTCCTGATAGCAAGCCACCATAACTTTAGCACCTCGGCTGTGCAGAATCGGCACGTATCGAATAAACTGAATCGAATCGCCAAAACCTTGCTCAACGTGCAGTAAAATAGTTTTTCCGTTCAAATCCGAACCATCCCAAACTGGCTGCACAAATTCCCTAGGCGATAATTGCGCAGTGCGCCACCGCCACTCATATTCAGCAAAACCGCGCTTAAAGTCTCCAAACAATAGCAAAGTCAAGGCTAATTCTAGGTGTGCGGTAGCGTTGTCTGGCTGCAATTCCAAGGCTCGATTGTGATAAGTAAATGCCTCTTGAAACTCTCCTAAATCGACCAAAGCATGGGCAAGATTATTGATAGCATCCACGAAGTCTGGCTTTAAGTTTAAGGCTTGCCGATAGTGGGATATTGCTGCTTTTGTATTGCCTTGTTCGTGGTAAAATGCTCCGATATTGTTGTGAACGTCGGGATTGTTGGGTTCTATTTCTACAGCTTGCTGGTAGCAGTTGAAAGCTTCGGCTAATTTACCTTGTTGCTGCAAAATTCTTCCCAAGCCGAGTAGAGAATATGTCAATTTGGGATTAATTTGTAAGGCGTGCAGATAACAGGCGACTGCATCGTTTGATTGGTTTTTCTGGGTAAATAGTATTGCTAAATTGTGCGCTGTTTCGAGCAGGTTGGGGTCGAGCTTGAGCGCTGTTTGATAATATAAAATTGCCGAGTCTATTTCGCCCAATTGCTGCTTAATCCAGCCTAAATTATTGTTGGCGAGTACGGAATTTGACTGGATTGTGATAACTTGTTCATAACTGACGATCGCCCTTTGATACTCGCCTACATCCAGCAAAACCTGAGCCTTATTTAAATGGGCTTCTACAAAATCGGGGTTTTGGGCGATCGCGCGATCGTAAAAGTCGATCGCCTCCGCAACTTTTCCCTGCTGTCTAACCGCTATTCCCAACAAACACAACACGTTTGCAGATTCCGGCTGCGCTGCTACAATCTGCCGATACAAATTCTCAGCTTCTAACAAACGTCCCGCTTGGTGGTGCTCCCAAGCTATTTTCAAAGAATCTTCTGCACTCAGTTTGACGGCAGATTTTCGAGATTTTTTTTGAGAAGCCATAGTTGTGTTTGTTGTTTGTTATTTGTTGTTTGTTATTTGTTGTTTGTTACTTGTTATTTGTTACCATAACAATCACCACTAACTGCCAACTGCCTTCATCCCAACAAACAAGCTGCTGGAAAAATTAAATATTCTAAGAAAAACAACTTCCAAATAAACTGATAAAACTGAGCTATCTCTATTTTATCCTCCAAATTAACCTTCGTACTCCAAAACCACATTAAACCCAAAGCCACCAAATGAGTAACTGTCAGAAATACTAAATTAACATTTGGCAAAATTAAAACTCCCGCTAAAGTCGCGCCCAGATAACAAACCGTCAACACCCAGCGAGATAAATTAAAGACGGCAGGCTTACCCATTTCTAGCGTAAACGTAGTAATATTATATTGCTTGTCGCCCTCCATGTCAGGGATATCTTTGAAAATGGCGATCGCAAAAGTAAACACCACAACAAAAGCCGTCAACACCCAAACTTCTGCCGGAATCGCCAAAGACAGACTCTCCCAACTTCCGCCCGTAAAAACGCTTTTCGCTCTTCCCAAACCCAACACCCAATTAAAGTGCAGAAATAGCCCTAAATTGACGATCGCGCCCCGCACCGTAAAAATGCACAATGCCGCCCAAAAAGGAAACCGCTTTAGCCGAATTGGCGGCAGAGAATAAGCAGTCCCAATCACCAAACTAACGCCAACGGTAGCCAGCAAAAACGGGCCTTGCAAAACAGCAGTCACAACTGCTATAATTCCCGTTGCAGCTACAATTAACTGCCCAGTTTTGAGAGAAAACACTCCCGAGGCGATCGGCAAATAAGGCTTATTAATTTTATCAATTTCCACATCTTCTAACTGATTCAATCCCACAATATAAATATTGCCGCAAATGCAAGCCAACCAAGCAAAAGCTAAAGGCAAAAATACAGGATTTACAAACAGCCGCGAGCTTTGGGCGATCGCATACAAAGCCAGCACGCTCAACGTAGTCCCCACAATTGTGTGAGGCCGAGAAAACTCCCAAAAAGCGCTTACCCAGCTCTGCGGAGCCGAGTCATTTTTATCAACCCGAGACTTACCAATCGAATCGTTTCCCATAAATCCTACAAACGCACCAAAAAAACTATTCTGTAGGGTGCGCAATGCGCACCTTACGCATCAACTCAAAACTCAAAAAAAGCTCGGCTCAATGCCTATTTTTTCACAGCACAAATCAGCCCGAAACGAATCAATCCGCTCTCATATCCCCGGCTCATCAATCCGAGAGCAAGAGCAGCTTGAATAGTCGTCCAACCACTCGTCAGCAAACCCCAAATCGCGCTCGGAGTAAAAGCCGAATCGATCACCACATCCCAAAACGGAGCAACAGCTTTTGACCAATCAGCACTACGAATACTTGTCAAAGGCAAACTGCGGACAATTTCTTCATATTCCGGCAAAGAAATCACGTAAGGCAAAGCATAAACCCGGTAAATTTCTGCTAATTCCCTTCTCTCTTCATCTGTCAATTCTCCCGCCGATTCTCCCAGCGAGCGGTGACACCAAGTCGCCAAAATCAAAGTTCCTCCTGGCTTCAACACGCGGCAACATTCTTGCAAAAACTTAATTTTGTTAGGCATATGTTCCCCGCTTTCGAGTGACCAAACTAAGTCGAACGACTCATCAGGAAAAGGCATATTTAAAGCATCTGCTACCAAAAAATTAACATTGCTTTCGAGTCCAGCAATTTTAGCGCGTTCCGTTGCTCTGTTTGCTTGTACCGGACTCAGAGTAATGCCCGTTGCTGTCACCCGATCGACCCTACCATCCGACTTTAAATTATTTTGTGCGATCGAACTAAATTTTTCCGTCAAATAAAGCGTACTACCGCCGATCCCGCAACCGACATCCAAAATGCGGTAAGGTTCACAGAGCGCTTTCTCTGACGGCACTCCAGCCCAGCCCAGCAGTTCTTCGATCAAATCTATCTGAGCCTGTCGGCGCTCTTTTTTCAAACTGCCATCCGGGCCGTAATAACCGTGGTGCATATGTTCGCCCCACACCTGCTCCCACAAACCGCTAGAAGCGTCGTAGAGTTGCTGAATTTGCTGGTAAAGTGTTGATGTCATCGCACAATCGCAAGTAATTAAAGGAATTCTACCGTTATTTTCCCAATGTTGTCATCTTTTGCGATTTGAGTTCGATCGCCGGCCGGCATAGTCCAGACAGAGATGTCCTGATTTCCAGCCTGAAAATCCATTTGTGGGTTCCCTCTAAAATCTAAAATCTAAAATCGAATGACTGTCTCGCGAACCATTTGTTTAGGATTCATCGCCGTCATTGCCACAGGTGCTCTACTACTAATGATGCCCTTTTCCACAATTGATGGAACTTGGAGCGATCCAATCACAGCACTATTCACCTCTACTTCCGCTGTCTGCGTCACAGGCTTATCGGTTGTGGATGTCGGCAAATATTACTCTTTTTGGGGGCAACTGTGCCTAGTTTTACTGGTGCAAATAGGAGGCTTGGGCTACATGACAGCCACAACCTTCTTACTGCTGCTATTGGGCCGTCGCTTTGGCTTAAAAGACCGAATTGCCCTGCAACAATCTCTCGACAAATCCGGGCTAGCCGGCGTAGTGCAACTCGTGCAGTCAATTCTAGCAACAACCCTCTTGTTTGAATTAACTGGAGTCTTTTTGCTGATGTCGGTTTTCGTCCCCCAATACGGATTTAAAGACGGTGTGTGGTCTGCTATATTTCACAGCGTTAATTCCTTTAACAACGCCGGGTTTAGCATCTATTCAGACAATTTAATCGGCTACGTGAATTCGCCTGTGATTAACTTCACAGTCACCGGTTTGATCGTATTTGGGGGAATCGGGTATCAAGTAATTATGGAAATGTACCTGTGGCTGCGCGATCGCTTCAAAAAAAGCCCGATCTGCACAGTTTTTTCCCTAAACTTCAAAGTTGTCACCAGTACAACTGCTGTCCTTTTAATTTTAGGAACGGTAGCATATTTGCTGCTGGAATACAATAACCCAGCAACTTTCGGCCCTCTAAACTTTCCTCAAAAGGTGATGGCAGCTTGGTTTCAATCTGTGACGCCCCGCACCGCAGGATTCAATACAATTGACATTGGCAAAATGACCGAAGCCTCGTTATTTATGACGATCGTGCTGATGTTTATCGGCGCCAGTCCCGGCAGCACCGGCGGCGGCATCAAAACCACAACTTTTAGGATATTGTTTAGCTGTACCGCAGCAGTTCTCGAAGGCCAGGAACAGGTGGAGTGCTATCAGCGTCAAATCCCCGCAGCACTGATTCTGAAAACTATTAGCGTAGTTTTTGGCTCCCTGTTGGTGGCGATCGCCTCTGCAACTTTAATCGAGCTAACCAATCCCGAACTAGAATTTATCCAAGTGCTCTTTGAGGCAATGTCAGCTTTTGGCACAGTCGGCCTTTCCACAGGGATTACAGCCAAGATTTCGGCGATCGGCAAATTAATTTTGATTGCGACAATGTACATAGGTAGGGTTGGCGTGTTACTGCTAATGAGTGCCGCTCTCGGCGACCCGAAACCCAGGACTTTTAAGTATGCTGAGGAAAGTTTGTTAGTCGGATAGAAAAATGCTGGCTCGTTGCTGATCATCTAAACAGTGGGTGACAACCCAAATCAACTTTTACCGCACGATCTGGGTTTAAAGCCCCGTCCTTCGCTTGACGGCTTTATAAAGTTTTATGAACCTGCCGAAAATCTTATATGGGAGCGGGTAATATAAGGTGGGAGGTAAGACAATGCTAGTTTTTGAGTTTAAGACATACGGGAAAGCAAGTCAGCTTGCTGCAATAAACGATGCAATTCGTACAGCACAGTTCATTCGGAATAAAGCTATTCGATTTTGGATGGACAGTAAAGGTGTTGGACAAAATGACTTGCAGAAACTTTGTGCTGTACTGGCTAAAGAATTCCCCTTTGCCAACGAACTTAACTCCCAAGCTAGACAAGCTAGTGCTGAGAGGGCATGGTCTTCTATCTCCCGATTCTACGACAACTGCAAAAAAGGAATTCCCGGTAAAAAGGGATATCCAAAATTCCAGAAAGATTGTCGTTCGGTCGAGTACAAAACATCAGGCTGGAAACTTGCAGAAGATCGTAAATCAATTGAATTTACCGACAAAAAGGGAATCGGTAAACTCAAGCTAAAAGGAACTCGTGACCTGCACTTCTATCAAATCAACCAAATTAAACGGATTAGATTGATCGAACGTGCCGATGGTGTTTACATTCAATTTTGTATAGATGTCAACCGTCAAGAAAAGATAGAGCCATCTGGTAACACAATTGGTTTAGATGTTGGGTTAAAGGAATACTACACCGACTCTAACGGATTGATGATTGAAAACCCAAATTTTCTGCGCTTGGGCGAAAAACTTTTGAAACGTTGCCAACGCCGTGTTTCTCGAAAAGTAAAAGGTTCAAAGAATAGGGGCAAAGCCAGACAAATTTTAGGGAAACACCACCTCAAAATAAGCAGGAAACGTAAAGACCATGCTGTCAAGTTAGCACGGTGCGTAGTTCGGTCAAACGACTTGATAGCCTACGAAGATTTGAGGATTAAAAACATGGTGAAAAATCATTGTCTGGCTAAGTCTATTAACGATGCTTCTTGGTACCAGTTTCGTATCTGGATTGAATACTTTGCTAAAGTATTTGAGAGAGTAACGGTTGCGGTCAATCCGCAGTACACCAGCCAAGAATGCTCTAACTGCGGTGCAATTGTCAAGAAAACGCTATCCACAAGGACTCACGTCTGCAAGTGTGGGTGCGTGATGGATAGAGATGAAAACGCAGCTAGAAACATCCTGAGTCGAGGATTGAGTACGGTAGGGCATACCGGAACTTTCGGACTAGATCCGAGCAACGCTTTAGGAGAATTGACCTCTACTTTGGTTGGAGAAATCCTGCCCAAGCAAGTTAGCTCGTAGATTAAAGAATCTCCGCGCGTTTACGCCCGGGAGTGTCAATATTTACCCAAAAATCAAAAGGAGGCGGCGCTGTCTGCTAAATGTTTAGAAGCAAGACCTTCAGCGCTGGATATTGAGTGAACCTGTCATCTTTGAATTTTTTTCGTAGTTTGCGCGCCGAAAACAAGCAGTTTGCAGTTATTGGTTTGGGACGTTTCGGCAGAGCAGTTTGTTCGACTCTGCACGGCTTGGGTTACGAAGTCCTCGGAGTTGACACCGACGAAAAAAAAGTAACTCAAGCTTTGAACGATCGCATTTCTGCTCACGTTGTGCAGTTAGACTCTACAGAGCCTAGCGCTCTTGCCGAAGCCGGTATATTTGAATTTGAAACAGTGATTGTGGCGATCGGCAATTACCTAGCCGAAAGCATTACCACCACCCTCAACCTGAAAGAAGGCGGGGTAACTCACGTAATCGCCAAAGCTTCCTCGGAAACTCACTTAAAACTGTTGAACAAAGTCGGCGCCGATCATGTCGTTTTTCCCGAACGAGAAATGGGCTGCTCTTTGGCCCGGATTCTTACACAACCCAGCATTCTAGAACGCTTTGACCTCGACCCAAATCACAGCATTGTTGAGTTGCTCGTTCCTGAAAAGTTTGACGGCAAAACAATCACCGAATTGGATCTCCGGCGCAGGTATGGTTTGAACTTGCTAGCAGTCGGTCGCGCCAACAAGTTCGAGATCAATCCGCAGCCAAACGAACGCTTGAAAAAGGGCGAGGCGATGGTAGTAATTGGTTCTAACAAAGATATAAATCGCTTGCCAATTTAATAGCTCGCCCTGTTTACTTACTAAGGATCGCAAATTAAATAACTTACAATTTTAATTGTTATTGTGGAACAGGCATCCTGCCTGTTCAAGACGGGCGGGACATCCCACAAGTTTGTGTAAGTTATTTAATTCTCATTCCTAAAATAGTATAAGGTGCTGACGTTGCACCTTATACTATCTGAGATCGAACGATCGCCCCGATCTTTTAATTTTTGATCGAAACATCTCAATTGAATTTGAAGGATACAGGAGTCGCTTGAGCCGTTCCAGCTTCCTTTCAAAACACAAGCCAGACAATAGCCAAAACGGAAAATTATTAATTGACACTCCCCGCGCTAAAGCGACGGGGATTCTTAAGACTTTCTAGCCTTAATATCCCTATTGCCAGGGTTTCCGGGCGCAATCCTTTTGCCAAAAATGGCGGTCTGCTATCCTAGTATTACAACTAGCTCCTCGGTCGTGACTTTCCTCCTGTCCGGGGGTAGGTTTTAACGTCTTTTACTGACGATTTAATCGGTTCAGAACCTTAGTATTAGTTGTGATTAATTATTTTGAGCATCCGTACTGCTGTTAAGCTAGATACTTGATTTCTCAAAATTCGCAACTTTCGACTCTTTTGACGATAGCACACTCGCCAGACATTTGTGGAATTGGTATATCTGATAGGCAGGATAAATCCTGCCATGCCCTTTCATCCCTGGACTAAAGTCGCAGGGTTTTCAGGGTATTTTTTATAAAAGTAGAAGCACCCGATCGCGCTGTCGCAACTCTCGATCGTCGGAAACCGTGAAAATTCATCCTAATTTTAAAATATCTTGCAAGTAAGCTTTGCCTACAACCAGCACCGCCAATACTAGAGCGAGTTCAACAGGCCAAGGACACACCGCCACAAACCAGATTAACGAAAACACCCCAATAATTGCAGCCATCGGAGCCGGAATTCCGTCTAGCGTTCTTTCGTCAGTCCAAGTAGTAACGCACCCAGCAATCAAGCAAAGCGTCAACGGAATCAAGCAACTTGCGATCATGGTTTTTACCCCATCAATTTTTTTTACAGATGACATATGAACATATTGTAACGATACATTAAATCTGCAAAAATGCACCATTAATCGCGATAAAATTTAATGTTAGGTAACTCCAACGCCCTCGCCCCTAATATTTAATTTAATTTCGGCTCTCTCCTGGGGCAGAAGTAGGTCAGGAAACGACAGAATTTGGCGGTTTTTGTTTCAGCACAAGTAGACATCTCCCAAAAAACCTGTTTTGAACAGGCTAGGAGAGCCGGTTCCACAAGAATTATGGGAGATGTCTAGTCCTGAAAGGTTTTTGGACTGAGACCAATTGCGATGTACCCATCCCCGCAAGTTATACTGGGCATTGCAGTAAGTTACTGTATGTAGAGCGTAGAGCGTGAATCAATGCAGGGCAAATTTTTTCGCAAACCAGAATCAGAAAACCGCGATCGCGTCCCCCCGGGTCAATACCTCGCCAACGGATTTCCCGTCCTCACCTACGGCGATACACCCTCCGTCAGCATTGAGAGTTGGGAATTTAAAGTCTGGGGATTGGCAGAACCAAAAACCTTCACTTGGTCGGACTTCCAGGCCATGCCCCAAACTAACTTTACTGCCGATTTTCACTGCGTCACTCGGTGGTCAAAACTCGACGTGCAGTGGACGGGAGTCAAAGTCACAGATTTTATCAACTACATAGAAGTCGATCCGAAAGCTCTGCACATCTTGGAACACTGCTACGGCGATTACACGACTAATATTGCGCGAGGCGACTTCCTGAGAGCAGAAAACTTTTTCGCCCACACCGTCTTCGGCGAACCCCTAACCCCAGATCACGGCGGCCCGATGCGGCTAGTAGTTCCCCACTTGTACGCCTGGAAAAGCGCTAAATGGATTAACGGTTTGGAGTTTACAGAAACCGAACAACTCGGTTTTTGGGAACGCAACGGCTATCATCAGCGGGGGGAACCTTGGGCAGAGGAACGCTACAGCGGTTTGTTTTGATGGAGTCGATGCTCATATATAGAACCCATTTGAGAGCTATTTTGCGTAAATCTCAGAAACCGGGTTTCTCTCTATATTTCTCGTCACCCAACCGAAAAACTCGTAGAAACCCGGTTTCTCGGCCACTCGCTGTAAATCTCAGAAACTGTTTTCTCTCTATATTTCTCGTCACCCAACCCAAAAACTCAAAGATGTCAAATGGGTTCTATAAATCATTCCCGCTCCTTGAATTACAAACCATCATTGGTTTACGACCTTTCCAGGTTGCTTCTGTACGCCCTCTAAAACCATAATTAATGATGAATATCAGCGCTCATTTTTTTTGGACAAAAACCATTGGCATCATTTGTGCAATTGCTGCACTTGCTGTTACATTTGGTGGCAAAGCCTACGCCGCAACGATCGATTACTCGCCCCAATTTAACGAAGCAGATCGTTACACCACGACGATATCTGCTAATAACGATTTAGCAGACATTTACTATCCCAAACCCTCCAATTTGCAATCCGGCAAGTATTCTTTCCCGATCGTACTTTTATTGCAAGGTGCGCTTGTCGATAAATCGTTTTATTCAGATTACGCTAGCCTCGTTGCCCGGTATGGCTTTGTGGTAGTCGTTCCCAACCATTTCCGCCCTTCGCCCTTCAATCCCAGTGCACCACCCAACTTGGCATCAGAAACTTCGCAAATTGCGGCAGTTTTGTCTCAAATGGCGATCGAGAATACAAAGCCCACATCTCCTATTGCGTCTGTTGTCGATACGCAGCGCCTTGGTTTATTGGGTCATTCTTTTGGTGGCGCGGTGGGCTTATCGGCGATCGCCAACCAATGTCTCACAGAATTGTTCTTGTGTCGAGAGCCATTTACCCGACCGAAAGAACTGTTAGCAGGCGCATTTTTTGGAGCCAACTTGCGAAATCCAATTACTAATCAATATGTCCCCATTTCCAATGATGGCATTGCAGTGGCATTAATTCAAGGTGATAGCGATGGCGTAGCCCTGAGCGAGCGAGCCCAACGCACCTTTGATAACATTCAAACACCGCCCAAAACTTTGATTGCTGTTAACAATGCCAATCACTTTAGCATCACCAATGTCGATCGCCCTGTTGGTGCGAACCCCGATCCCAATACTGCCACACTAGATCGAGCCGTTGGGATTGAAACGATAGCGCGTTGGAGCGCCCTATTTTTGCGAGCAAATATGCTTGAAGATCCAGTTGCGTCTAATTATATTTACTCTCAAGGTGACGCCCTAGATCCCAATGTCAGCGTCACCAGCGTTGTAGTTCCAGAACCGTCTTCTCTGGCAGGATTGCTGATGTTTGGTATTGCGGCTTTTGGTCATCGTTGGAGCAAACGGAAATTTAGCGCCCCAACGAAATCTCAGTAGCTAAGTGCAAACAAAGAATCATATAGCAATCCGATCTGAGTCTCAAAGGATAACGACCCCTTGTCTTGCTAGACTCCATATCTAGCCATAATTTCAGATTTTCTCGATCGAGAAAATCAATTAGGATTGCTATAGGTCGGAAACAGGTAATTTGTAGGGTGTGCACCGCGCACAGGTTGACTTTGAGACCCATTGAAATACGTACTGGTTCACTTTTTCGGTGAATATTGCGCAGGTAACAAGATGAGCCGGTGCGCTATAAGAGCACCCAGCCCTGTCTGGCGTGTTTGTAGAGCTTGGTTTTTAGTGCCGAAAATGCTTGAAATTTGGTAATTTGTACGGTGGGCCGTAAGCACCGATTGACTTCGTGTCCCATCGAAATACCTACTGGTTGACTTTTTCGGTGGACATTGCGCACGTTACAAGATGAGCCGGTGCGCTCTTATAGCACCCTACTTTCCTACGATATTTTAGGTATTTGAGAGACTTTTCTCCAGACTCAGCAGACACGCCAGACAGGGCTGGCAATGCGCACCCTACCAACTACGATATTTGGCGTTGCTGAGAAAGGACTATGATTTTTATCCGAAATGAGAGAGTAGGGGCAATTCATGAATTGCCCCTACTCTCTCATTTCAGGGATTGCCTTCGCTAGGTGAATCAT
>CASBQF010000058.1 GCA_949127775.1 Oscillatoriales cyanobacterium PMM_0080 | reverse complement strand
CGTCCAGCCCCTGCTCCGGCTCCCATGCCCGTTCCCCGTCCGGCTCCGGCTCCTGTGAGAGGACTCTGGTAGAGCTAGGTTTTTAAACGGAATTAAGCCACTGCGCCCGCGGTGGCTTGACTTTTGAAGAGCTGTTAGAATCATAGAATTGTCTAGAAATTGTTCAAAAATCGCTTGAATTGAGGCACGCGCTTAGGAATTGGGAGAAAGAAAAGGAAGCACCTGTTTGGCCTATGCCCTATGCCCTATGCCCTATCCCCAGGAACACCTAATTTACCTGAGAAAGGCTATCTATATGTATTACCTGCGTTTCTTACTACTAATTTTACTGCTACCAGTGATTGCGTGCGATCGAGCTACAGATGCCACAGCCACAGCCACAGCCACAGCGACTTCCACAGCGACTCCTATTCCCGAACCAAGTCCGCTGTCTCAAATTCCCTCCGTTGCACCGCTGTCAAATCTTCGGACAAATCAAATTGTACCAACCAAACCGCTTTCGCCACAGCCAATCCGCATTGTTGCCACTTCCTTGCCGCAGCCAGGAGCCACCGAAAGCGCCTCAAAACCTCCTCAAGTAGTACCCATTCCGGCATCACCAGTGCTGCGAGTGCCTCCGGGCTTTGTAGTCAACGTTTTTGCGGACAATTTAGACGCTCCCCGATGGCTGGCTTTGACGCCGACAGGAGATGTTTTGGTAACAGAAACGCGACAAAATCGGATTAGGCTGCTACGAGATGCTAACGGCGATGGCGTTGCTGAGGTGAAAATGAATTTTGCCAGCGCCCAAAATGGGTTAAATATTCCCTTTGGCATGGCTTTTGCCGATCGACATTTTTTCCTCGGAAATACCGCTGAAGTCCGCCGATTCCCTTACACAAGAGGGCAGGAACAATTGACAGGTAGCGGTGAAAAAATTGCCGATTTACCAGGCGGTGGCTACAACCAACACTGGACGCGAAATGTTGTGGTTTCCCCAGACAACCGTCAGTTGTTTGTATCAGTTGGCTCCCAGTCTAATGCCGATGCAGAACCCCTGCCAAGGGCCTCTGTTCAAGTGATGAATTTGGACGGCAAGAACCAGCAAACTTTTGCTTCTGGCTTGCGAAATCCGGTAGGATTAGATTTTCACCCAAAAACCAATCAACTCTACACTACAGTCAACGAACGGGATGGTTTGGGAGATGATTTGGTGCCGGATTACTTAACCAGAATTCGTCAAGGTCAGTTTTATGGCTGGCCTTATGCTTATTTTAAGCCGAATTTGCTCGACCCGCGCCTTGTCAAAAACGGTAAGAGCGATCGACCCGATTTAGCGGCTAAAACATTAATGCCAGATGTGCTGTTTCAGTCGCATTCGGCGGCTTTGGGACTTCAATTTTATGACGGCAAAACGTTTCCCAAAAGATTCCTAAACGGGGCGTTTGTGGCATTTCGCGGCAGTTGGAATCGCAATGCTGGAACAGGTTACAAAATCGTGTTTGTACCCTTTAATGCGGCGAGCGGACGCCCTGAAGGTTATTATGAGGATTTTCTGACGGGTTTTTTGACCGATCCGGCGGGCCCGAAAACTTGGGGGCGGCCAGTTGGTTTGTTGGTTTTACCTGATGGGAGTTTGCTGTTTACTGAGGAAGCAAACAACCGAATTTATCGCGTGCAGTATCGAGGCTGAGAATTGGGCGATCCTCTTCGAGGGCTTCGCTAACGATCTTTCATACACCCTGTCAGTTGCAGGGCGAATTAATATTACCCGAAATCAGTCTCCTACCTGTGACGTGTTCCTACCCAAAATAACATTGTAGGGACACGGCACGTGCAGTCTCTTGCCTGTGAGATAGAGGAGACGGCAGTGCCGTGTCCCTACAATTCTGGGGTAGGGACACGGCACTGCCGTCTCCTCTACATCTTACTACGAACCAATATTTACCAAGTTTAAAATCCCGAACCTGGTTGTTTGAGAAACTCTGCTTCTTCGGGAGTTGTTTCGCGTCCCAGAATTTGATTGCGGTGGGGAAATCTGCCAAAACGCTCAATTATTTCTAAATGCCGAATGCCGTAGTCAATGACTGATTGGCTGTCAGGTTCGCCCTGAAGATTGCTAAATAATTCGAGTGATTTTTGCTGGTGTTCTAAGTTTTCGCTGTGTTCAAAAGGCAGATAAATAAACCATTTTTGTACAGTCAGCAATTCGCGATCTAAATTATTTTTAACAGCGTGTTGGGATGCCGCTAAGGCTTTGCTGTCTGTGGCGAAGGCTTGGGGAGTTCCCCGAAACATATTTCGTGGAAATTGATCTAGTAGTAAAATTAGTGCTAGGCAGTTGTCGGCGGATTCTTGCCAATTATCCAGTTGATCCGATGCGGCTAGTTCGTATTGTGGGAGAAAGTTTGTTAGCACTTGGGCATCAAAATCCGCATCTTTTTTAAACCACTTGTTTTGGACTTTGCCAAACTCAGGAGAGTTCGATCGACCAAACCAAAAATCTAAAACTTCATTCATTAGCAATCTAGTGTATGATTGATTGTTGATTGCAGATTGTGTGTTTGTAGTTGCACAAAATATGCTTTATGCACAACTACAAACCTGAGCGATTAATGATTAACATTGATGACTTAGGAAGTGTTTTTGTCCGGTGCTTATAGTTAGGAACCAGTAAAAAGTCTGTCCCAAGTTTTGCCTCCCACAATTCCGTCTACCGGAAGTTTGGCTTTTCGCTGAAATCTCTTCACTCCATCTAGGGTTGTTTTACCGAATATGCCATCAAGTTTGATCGGTTCTGGGCAGACACCCTGCGCGTTCAACAATTTTTGCAGTTTCTTCACGTCTTCCCCTCTCGATCCGTGTTTTAAAATCCTTTTATGGGGTCTAACTTCCGGTTCATGGCAATCATTTTTAATGTGGCAAACTGCGTCACTCGCCCCCGCTGAAAAGTTTGCGGCATTTGCGCCAGTCAAAACTAATAGGCCGAGAACTGCTAGTAAATAATAAAAAGTCTGCGATCCAACCATACTTTCCCTGTTAATTTAATCAAGCGTTTTCTGGAATTCTGACGATTGTTTGAGAGTGAGAAACCCGATTTCTGAGATGAACGCATCCAATCTCGATCGACCTCGTTTCTGGCAACAGTCAACCGACATTTTACAATATAAGTGGCTTTACGGCAAAATCTCCGATCGTGCAAGTTAAATTTTGTTGCTCTTTGGTAGCCACAAAACGCACAATTACTTCGCAAGCAACAGCAACCGTCAGCATCACCAAGTTTCTCGCTAACGGGTAATCGCAAACGTCATCATTCGCCGCTGAAGGAACCCGATAGTGTTGATTCCAAATTATTTCGGAATAATCGGCGGCTAATCCGACGTGTACGCAGGGAATGGAGACACTCGCACAGTAATCCTTGACTGCTTGTCGCCCGACACTGTTATCAAAAGTATCGATGACTGTGGCGCTGTTGGCAAGGAGGCGATCGGCATTTGCGGCTGTCAATTCCTTTGAGTGTGCGTCAATGCTGACTCCCAAGGCGCGATAGAGGTTGTTGGCGAGAATTTTGGCTTTGAATGCGCCGATGTCCGATCGATAGTAGGGTTGAGTGGATAGGTTGCGCTCTTCGATGCGATCGCGATCGATGACTTTTAATTGACAAAAGCCCGATCGTGCCAGACTCTCTACAATATTCGCACCCAAAGCGCCCGCGCCGCACACAGTAACGGGGAAATTTGCGATCGCGGACATCACTGTGGCACTTCTGTAAAGTTGTTCGTGAAAAAAGATACTCATGACAGTTGACAGTTGACAGTTGACAGTTTACAGGATTGATGATTTTTATCGATTTTCAACTACTCCGACTAATGATTGCAAATCGAAATTACTATCTTCACCACTGAGACAAATGCCAGCACTCATAACTGTTAAGTCATTTTTGGCGATCGCCGAAGAATGTCTTTCACCAGTGCCGCTAGTCCATTCAACCAGCCAATAATCAGTGCGATCGCTGAAATCGTGCAACTCGCCGCCAGCCATCTTCAACGCCCGCTGCAAGCGCTGTTCGTCGCGCACTTTCGGAGCGAAATCTTTAATATTTCGGCACACCAATTCATAAACAGTTCGCATTTCCGGCGTCATCCCTTTAAAGCGAATATCTTCAGGCAAACTCAACTTCTTTAAAGCAGCTTTCAACTGCTCAGACAGCAGCGGATCTGCGCGCCTGTCAACCTCTTCAAACCACAAGCAATTACCATCCCACCGCGCCACAACCTGCTCAAACTGCGAGCCTTCAACTACTAAATGTACAGCTACAGGTTTAGCAAAACCTACGCGCTGTTTAGTATCAGACTCGTTAACAGGATAGGCCAGCCAAGTTTGCCCTTGCAGCACGCGAGCTAGTTGGAAGCGAATCGGCACAAGCAATTTCAAATATTCGGCGACTTGCGATAAACTAGGTTCCTTAACCACAGCAGCAATTTTATCATTGATTGGCTTAAAAATAGCCCATCCTTCAAAGTTTTGCTGGGATTGAAAAGTATAAATCATGCCTGCTATCCTTGTCCGCACCTTTCCCCCTCGCACGCAGGGAGCCAGGAATTGGGTATCGAGTAGTTGCCCTTCTTGCGCCGTGATTTGGCTGAGAATTTGGTGGATATCTATCACTGAATTGACCTCCGTAATATTACTTATATTTGCATAATCTGCTCTTACATTAAGCGATTATAAACATTTGTGAAAAAACTTGACATCAATAAATATTATCCTATAATATTCATTGAGTCTCCAAATTTAACCTTGTAAAAATATCAAGTGAATATGCTGAAAAACCTTTTTTCTAAGTTAGTCATTGTGACAGCTTTGACAATTCCCATCTTAGCATTTGCCCAAACAGCTCAAGCTCAAGATAGCCACGGAGCTACTGCTTATTCTCCCACTTCCGACGCCACGGGTATCAGTTGGGATC
This sequence comes from Oscillatoriales cyanobacterium PMM_0080, assembly GCA_949127775.1. GTDB lineage: Bacteria > Cyanobacteriota > Cyanobacteriia > Cyanobacteriales > Microcoleaceae > Microcoleus. The sequence goes on along the minus strand of CASBQF010000058.1, from coordinate 46,126 downwards.
AGGCTACAGAAAAAGCAGCACTAGACGCAGCAGTAGCCGCCTGCAATCAAAAAAGTGAAGGGGCGAATGATTGTGAACCACTAACATCAAATACCAATAATTGTGGAGCTATCGTCGTCGGTAAAGGAGGAGCAGGTGCTGGTTGGGGTGATAATAAAGGAGCCGCAGAAGCTGAAGCTCTCGCTGCTTGCAGCGAATTACCCGGAGGCAGTTGTAAAGTGCAGCTTTCTGTTTGCAATAAGTAATTGAACTGAGCAAGGGCGATGGCTTACGCCCCGCTACGCTACGATATTTTGGATTTGGGATTTTAAAAAGGGTGAATTTAAGATTTCATAAAAATTCACTCTTTTTTATTTTTTAGAACTTCCGATCGCATTTTTAAATGGTGCTTTTCTGTTTGGCAAGGGCGAAGCATTCCGGGAGATAATTTTTTGGTGATAACCAGGAATTTACTGCCGGAATGCTTTGCCCCCTAGGAATACATTTGCAAAAATGAGATGCACCCTTTCCGTGTCGGTACACCATCAGCAACTTATCCCGGATAATCTCCCATTTCAGAAGTAACGGCATCGGGTTTTAGCAAGCTTTCTAATCTATCTTTCGACCAATATTCAGTTGGATAAGCGACTGCAATAATGTCTGAAAGTCTGATTAGCCAAGTGACTTGTCCGTAAGAATCACTATTTTCTCCGTGCTCGCTAGGGGGAACTATAACCAGAATTTCTGCAAATTCCCCAGACAAATTAATCGGGATGCCACCGAAACTGCTACTATTTGTTTTCATCCAAACTTTACTGCCTCTATCGAGGGCTTCTTGCAGTCGTTGGGAGAGCAAAGAAGACTTTTTGACCTTAGATTTTTTTCCCATAGTTCAAGCTTAAGTAGTTGTACTGTGTGTTACGATCTAGGCCGATCGCATTTTTGCTCACTAAACGGGAAGGAAAAAGAGCGATCGAACTCGCTACTCCTTACTGTACTGCATAAGAAGTTGACCGAGTGCGATCGGCATTACGGTTTAATCACAAAATAGCAAAAATTGCTCTGTGATACAATTTTTGCAGTCTGCCAGGGAACGTTTGGTCTGTGCCACGCCCAAATACACTATAATTTGTAAAATCTTCCCAAATCGTTTGAGTAAAACAATGGACTGGCGAAAGTACATTCATCCAGAATCCCCAAAAAATTTAGCAGGTAAACCAGAAGTGAAAGAAACTAGATTATCTGTAGAATTTTTACTAGGGCTGTTTGCTGCGGGATGGACTGAACAACAGGTATTAGATAAATATCCTACACTGACTTCGGAAAAATTGCGATCGGCTTTGGTTGCTGCGGATTCAGGGTTAGTTTCATCCATCGCCAATCCTGAGTTACTAGAAATTATCGAACAAATGAGAGAATAATTTAAAATCGGCAAAAAGTTACCGCTTGAGGATATTGAGGGGGATATTTGGGGGTAAAGTGCGATCGACTTTCGATGCAACTCAAAAATATCGATAATGCCCGATAATCTCCCAATTGAAGAGCACATCTTCCAGTTTAGTCCCTGCACCGATATTGTGAACGATCGCAAATCTTCCCGAGGGCGATCGCACGTTGCTAACTATCCCGATATGAGAATCGCCTCCTCCTAAATTCCATGTTACTACATCCCCCGGTTGATAATTATCTGCATTGCGAGTAACAGGTAACGATTTACCTTTTCGTTCAAAGAATACCATCAAATTAGGAACTCGGCGATGGTCGATATTCGGATCTGTGTTGGTCAAATTCCAATCTTTTGGATAGGCTGCAAAGTTCTGCCGCATATCTTCATGTACCTCTTGTTGCAGATCCACTTTGACTTGCCGAAATGCGCGAATTATGACATCAGTGCAAACACCTGTAGTCATCGGTACATCGCCACCAGGGTAGGGAATCGCTACATAAGCAGGATCGTAAGAATTGGTAATTTTAGTTTGGGCGATCGCATTATCGAGCGCTTGACGAATTATCGGCGAAGTTACAGCAACTTTTTCAGGATTTAACTCGACAGTTGGAACAGAAACTGGCTTGACGCTTTTTAGCGATTGACAAGCAACACAGAGATAACTAATAATTAGAATAAACCAAAGAGTTTGCAGGCGATCGTACATTATTCAATCTCAATTTCTGCCTAAATTTTCTCTAACTCGTTCCCGAAACTCCAACACCGCCTCAAGAGGATCGGGGCGTTGTACATACTCGGCCAGCAATGATAAATCTAAATTGGGCAACAACTCGCTTTGCTGGATTCTTTCATATTCGTCTCCCCGCAGATGATAAACTTCAAAGCGACGATTTTTCCAGAACCAAACTTCTTTGACTCCGAGCTTTTGGTAAACAGCTAACTTATCCAGACCACCACTGCTTAGTACCACCTCGATCGCCAAATCGGGAAACTCTTTTTCTGTACCAATACAATAGCACTCATCCGGTTCTGTACCGCCCTTTTTTGCTTGGATGCGAAATGTAGTTGAACCCAATCCCCAAAACCGAGTCCGTGTTTCTTGAAAATACGCTTCTAGCAGCATCCCAATATTTGTTTTGTCTCGATCGTGACGGCGACTTGGGGACATAATTTCCAGAACTTCTTCTAAATAAGTAACTCGATACCAAGGACTATCTCCCAGTTGATTCAGTAGTTCTTCGTACTGTTGCCAACTTACCCCACTGGTAATAAATCTTTCCACGGGATCTTCGGTGAAAAGCTCTAATTCGGTTGCTAAATCTTTGATTAATATTGAAGTCACCGAACTATCCTCTCAAGTAAGGAAGGGTAGACACTGCCCGCCAGCATAACTGACAGGCAATCCCATTATATCACTTGTCATCCCTGACAGGCAAAGCCACATCCAGAATTTCCATCAACAACTCCAGCCGCGAAGGACGAGACAACATCGGCACTAAGTTCGGTAACGAGTAATAATCACCCGCAAACGTAAACGTTTCTACCGACACTTGCTTCTCCTTCAATTGGTTTGCAACATATTCGCAGTAAGCGCCAACTCGCACGATCACCACATCAGGAATTACGCCCAAAGTGCGGCAGTATTTCTGATAAGCATCTGCAAAATAAGGTGCAGAGTTTTCGCCTTCATCTGTCACCATAATGAATTGCTCTACTACCTGTTTTTTAATCCGCATTGCTTCTACCGCGCAGCCGCAACTGGTGCCGCCGCCTGCGCGAATGTGCTGGAATGCGCGCTCCCAATCGGTCAATTCACTGCCGTTTGCTACCACTGGATACGGCATCGTGTCGAAGGCGTAGACGAACAGCGCGGCCTCGGAAATGCCCGAAATCATGGCAGCAAGACGCTTACCAACTTCGATCGCACTTTCCATACTTCCCGACTTGTCAACCAACAAACCGGTGGCTTTGACAATCTTGCCGCGCTTCTTGACTTGTTCGTTTGTCACCGCTTCCAGCTTCGCCGTGGTGGCTGCGTCGAAATTCGCGCCCGCGCCCGCCACACTCGCTTTGTAAGCAGAAACGCGCGAACTCTTGGCCGCTTCATCCAGCTTAGAATCAATCAACTGCTTGACTTCCGGGTGATCCATCGCCCCGCGAGACTGAATCGATTTCAGATTGTTGATGACTTCCTGCGGTGACATCGAGTGGATCAGCGCTACCAAAACCGTTGGTGTTAGCATTTTGATCGCGCCAACTGCGATCGTATACGGAATTTTGTACTCAACAATCAAATTTGCTTGTTCCGTTGGTGTCGCAGCCTTTGCTAACCGCTTCAAAACGAATGCCAGAGAGTCTTCTGGCGGATTGTTTTGGAACAGGATAGCCGACGCCCGATCGCTCGGCTTGACGTGCAGAGTCGCGTACAAATGCTTCATCGCCTTGCGGTTGCGTAGGGCGGCGCGATCGAAAAACTGAGCATTCTTCTCGCGCGATCGCAAATAGCGAGTGACAGCAGTGCGCGCACTCCGAGGCACTTTATTTTGGTGCTGCTTCATAAAGTCCACAATCCGCGAAACCTCGTAGGGAGGAAACTCTTGCAGCATCATAAACCCGGCATCTCGGTGTTCTGTCAGCGCCGAAGTCAGCAAATTTCCGACAAAAACTTCCTTATGATCGCGCACGTCGCCTTGACGCTGATACCAGACTGCTAAATGACCGTAAAAAATCGGATCTAATTCGACAATTAACTTGTGAATTTCTGCTACTTTTTCCAGTTGGCGGTGAGGAGTTGTCAGCAAACTGTTGAGCATTTCCAAACGTAAATCGCGCTCTATTGTATTCATTGGTGCTGCCTCCAGTTGTGATTTTGGATTTGCGATTTTGGATTTTCAATTGTTAAAAATATCCCAAAATCTGCGAATGGCAGTTGTTGCACGCTTGGCAATAAATATAATAGTCGCCGCGCAAGTTTAAGGAGCTTTGTTTTTAGAACCTGAATAGGGTTGGTATGTAAGCTCTTCGGATTGGGGCGCGGCAACAACTGCTATTTTAAATTATTTCAGGGAAACTTGTTTGAGTTCATGTGTAGTAGCGGTTTCAATCAGATCCATTTCAAATACGACCAAAATTAAAACACTTCGCGCAAGTCAAAAAAGCTTTAAGCACAGCCGTTCTTACCAGTTTTACCTAGCAGTGGACACGCAAACCTCATCTAGAACTAGAGACTCGGAATGCTCCCTAATTCGATCGCTCGAATATCGGTACCTTAGGGCCGTTATATTTACGAAAGTGTGTAAGCTTCATCAGTTAGGGCGCGAATTGTTTCGTTTGTACTAACAAATTCAATTTTGAAAAAATTAGAGGTTCCATGTAAATTTCAAAAATAGTTTTCCATAAGGTTTGTAGTGAGGACTTTAGTCCGCAGAAAAAGAAGGACTAAAGTCCTCACTACAAACCTTTTTCAGGAAAATTCAATCAAAATTCAGGTAGTAAAAGTCACTTCGCGCAAGTCAAGAAAGCCGTTATTCATACGCAGGAGTTGAACCTGCAACCTTTTCTTCAAGAGAGAAATGCTCTACCAAGAGCGAGTATGTAAGCTTCCTTTTTTAGGGCGCGAAGTGTTTTTTTACTACGTGAGAGATTCACCGCACAAGTCATCAAAGCTTTTGACTATAGTGCTCTACCATTGAGCTACATCCCCAAGCTGGGGATGATAGGAGTCGAACCTATAACCTCTGGTTTATCAGACCGAAAAGTGTGTAAGCTTCAATTGTTGGGGTGCGGTGTAAGTAGGTGATTCCGAAAAAACAATAGTATTTTGTAGGGGCGGGTTTAGCTAAGAATCTATGATACCAGCCAGTATTTGAAGGCAAAACCAGCCCTCTCCCATCTACGGTTTTTCAAATCTAAAAAATCTATTTATAAGACGAAGCGCACAAGTCAGAGAAGCTAATCCTCTCCAACAGGAGAAGACGATAGGATTTGAACCTACTATTCGATCGCTCGAACGTTACCAGTTTGTAAGCTTCTTTAGTTGGGGTGCGCCCCCGAATAGTCGATCGACTTTTTGTTCTGCGCAAGTATGAAAGGCTTTGGACATTTTGGAAGTATGTAGGCTTCTCGAATTGGGGCGCGGAATAAAATTCAATTTCTAGCCGTAAACGGCTTCTGGGCGGACAATTAAATCACCACTGGGACGCCGATCGAGTACATAAGACTCAAAGCGATCGCCCTTAACATCAAAATGCTGTGCAAGACGTTCTTTAATAGCCTTGTTGCCCATTCCTGCGGCAATACCTAGTTGGTTTTCTGCCAAGTCATAGGAACGTCCTTCAAAACGAATGTGAACCATTACCGATACCTCTGGCGAGCAATTTTGGATTTGGAATTGGTAGCTTATCTGCTCTTGAAATTGGCTTGTGTCAGGCTTGTAAAATTGCCAGTATCGGTAAAAATTCACGAAATCTGATAATCTTTACTGAAAGAAGCGCCGTTCTAAGTGATAAACTTGTTTGATTTTGCGGATTTCCTCAGCCTTTTTGGTTGATTCCAATCTGGCAGAGTTTGTCTGTTTTGAATCCGCATGAAATCCGTTAAAATTAGACTTATTCGGTACAATCTCTGTCTCTGAGGGAGTCAGCTTGTAACCGAACAGTGTGGTATAAAGTAACAACATGACAATCGAGTCTCTGTTACAAGACTTTCAAATTGATGTTCCTTGAAATTGGGAGCTATATTCAGTTTTCAAGGTTCAGAAGTGGTAGGGAAAATACAGGTTTTTGTCTGTCCTGCGCTTTCCATATATTTATACTACATACATACTACAGAGATGTCAAGGGGGTAGGAAAAGTTTTTTAGATAAAAGTTACAGAGGTTGCAGAAATGGGGTTTTTGACGAAAATATTGTGTTACAACTCGCAGATTCGGTAAAAAACCGGGTTTCTTGAGTCGGAGTGCGATCGCCAACTGTGCGCTCAGGCCCAGAAACCCGGTTTCTACGAGAAATATTGTTTGGCGACGCGGCATACACCAAGAAACCGGGTTTCTTCAATCCTGCGCGTCAGTCCCGATCGCCCAAATCCTCAAACATCCTTAACATAGGAAATGCTATCGCGAATTTTGTGGAAGCCGGCCGACTCGTAAAGTCGCAATGCACCGGAAGGATTTGCAGCATCCACGCCGACAATCGCTGTCTCGACACCGGCAGCTTTCAATCGCTGCAAACCAGCCAGCAACATCGCTCGTCCCAGTCCAATTTTGCGGAAGCCGCGCCGTGTACCGAGAACAGCAATCCAGCCTTCGTTTCGTCCAGTCCGATCGCACTTTTCGACATTAATTTCGCAATAACAGAAAGCTGCAAAAGTCCCGTCAGCAGCCACTGCGATCAAGTCTAAATCCTTTCTGTAACTGGGTTGAGCTAAATGGTATTTGAATTTCTCCACCGTTAAATCGTGGTGATTCCAGTGATCGATAAACGACTGGTTGAACATTTCTACCCAAGCTTCCGCATCCTCTTCGCCGGGGAATAGACTGAGCGCAAAACCTGCGGGGAATTGAGGTTCTGCGATCGGTTCCGAGAGCGATCGCGCCATGCGACAAAAATAGCGAGCGATCTGAAAACCGCAACTTTCCAGCACAGAAATGCGATCGGCATTCTGTGCCCTAACTCCCGATCGCAGCTTCGCGCGCGCGCCCCGCAATGATGCCACCTCGCGCATCCGCGTTTCACCCCAAACCACTGCCGCCGCTTCCACATCCCCGCAGCGCGCCTCGGGATGGACGCGAAACCACAGCGAACCGTCGGTGACTTCCCCAGGTTCAGAAATCCACAACTGAGCAAAACCGATTAATTTGCCCTCCGCATCTTCCCAAAGGCAGATATCGCGCGCTAAATCTCGCGATGGTTGGTTAAATTCTTGTTGTAATTCCGAGATGGAAGTGCCTTCATCAAGCCGATCGACCTTTTCGCAAGTATTCATTAAATCGGCGATCGGCTCTAAATCGCTTTCGCCTGCATAAGAGCGCGCCGAGAGATTTGCCATCATAACTAATCACCATTTTTGGTTATAGATCAATTTTAAAATGCTTAGGCGATCGGCCGATCCTCTTCTGCAAGCTTCGCCAACGGGCGATGAGACTAAAAGTCCGATCGCACAAAATTGAAAAATCATGAAAAACATCAAACACAATCACATGACACAACTGATGAAATCTTGACAGCAAAAAGGATTTATGTAAAAATGGCTGCAACACATCACTCATACGGTTGAATCAATGAAAAACGTAAATCACCGTAGCTTAGCAAACCTCACGCCCTTTGAGGGCAAGTGGAAGCATGGGACAACCCGTACTATCCGAGTGCCGATCGTCCTAGCAGACAAACTGCTGGCTCTGGCTCGTAAGCTAGACAACGGAGAATCTTTTGAAAAAAGCGAGCAACCTCGCCTGTACAGCCGAATCGGAGAGTTGACTGCGGAAGTAGATGCTTTGCAAAGAAAGTTGCTAAAGGCTCAACACTCACTTGACACAGCAGAGGATGACATTGCCAACTTGAAGCTTGAGGTGACTGATGCCAAATCTGAGCTTAAGAAAGTATCGCCCGAGAACAAAAAGCTGACAGAATAACTTGATACAAAGCTTGTCTGATAACAGAAGCGCCGTTGAAAATATTCGACTACTTAAAACAGTAGGAATGACCAAAAGTTAATCAAAAGATAGAGATTTCGGCGGTTAATGAACCTGAAACCCTTCATTTAGAGAAGATTAAATGGGATGGGAGTAGAAGGACTTGAACCTTCGACCTTGAGATTAAGAGTCACCTGCTCTAACCAACTGAGCTATACTCCCGCATCTAAGTGACTATAACATAACTATTCTAAAAATTCAACTGTTTTCGTAAACAATTGTGGCGATCGCCCCGGCTCAACATTTAATCGAAGTGCGATCGATCCTACAATACCCGATCGAATACGGAAAGTGGAGGAGTCGAACCTCTACAACTTTCGCCCTGTACGCTGGTATTCCAAATTAGTTGCCGTCCACACAGCCGCACCTTCCAACTTTTGGATTTTTAACCGCAGATGAAAGCAGATATATTGAGAGTGGGTGATATAGGAGTTGAACCTATCTGATACCGGTTAAAAGCCGGGTGCATAACCGCTTTGCTAACCACCCATAAAACCTCAACGGACACTGGAGTAATCGAACCCTACAGTTAACTGCACTCTTGTTTTCAGGACAAGTTGTCGTCCCTGTGGCCGTAGCTTCCATGCTCAAGTTTTAACTGATGCGATCGCCCAAACACCTCATTTCTGCAATCGATAATGAAGCAACATGAAACCGTTACTGTAGATTGTGCGATCGACCAATTCCAGATTTGTAGGTGCGATCGCCCTTGCAAACACAGGAATACCCGCCCCAATGACTACCGGATTCAACTTGACAATAATCTCATCAATCTCCGAAAACAGAGTTGCAGCTAAATCACCGCCACCACACAGCCAGATATCTTTTCCCGCTTCCTGCTTGAATTCCCTAACCAATCCCACAGCATCGTCCGAAATAAGTTGAACATTCTGATCAGGACTTGCTTTCATAGTGCGCGAAAAGACATACTGCTTCAGAGTAGGATAAGGATTAGTCACACCAACATTTAGTCCTACTTCATAGGTTTTACGTCCCATTAAAACAGCATCAAACACCTTATTTTCTGGACGAATGCCTAAAGCCTTTTGAGCATGAACCGGAAAAGTCTCAGGAAACAACTCGAACAAATCAGCAAAATGTTCTCCTGACATGGGAAAACAATCAAATGAGCCATCTTCGTGAGCAATAAAACCGTCAACGGTGCAAGCAACATAATATTTTAGTTTTCTCATGTTTAACCTTTATTTTGACAAGGTGAAATTACAACAATTTTACATCGTACTGTTTGAACCTATCGTCATTTGTAATGATAGTGTAATCTTCTGCTTGGGCTTGAGAAATAATTAGGCGATCAAAAGGATCTTGATGGTAAAAAGGGAGATTTACTAATTTCTCATAATGAAAAAACTTAGTTTCTATAATTTGAAATTCGTGGTCAATCAAAAAACTCTCTAACTCCGACACAGAAATAGACAAAGACAACTTACCAATGCTGATTTTGATAGTAAGTTCCCACAGACTAGCTTGGCTGATATAAATTTCATTTACAGGATTAGTAATCAGAAATCGTACATCTTCGTCAAGGCGATCGTTACCTTCAACAAACCAAATTAGAATGTGAGTGTCAATTAAATATTTCATGGCAACGTATACTCTTCAAAACCCGGAGGTGTTTCATCAAAATCATCTGCAACGTAAGTAAAAATCCCTTTTCCACAGCCAAATTGACGAGGTTTGAGGACGGCAATCTTTTCAGGTGACTTTTCTTTTAGTTTTTGGATTTCGTTTAAAAGTTGAGTATCCTTCAATAACAAAATCCACTGAATCAATTCTAATTTGAGAACTTGAATGCTCATGACCTATTTGTTGAATAACTAACATAGACTCATTCATTATAAACCAATCAATCCACCGAGGAGGTACTGCCCCTCCTATCCCCGCGTTATCAGCACGGTGTCTCGCTTTTCGACTTCCGGTGGGTGAAAAGGAAGATGAAGGAATCGAACCCTTACAGTTACCTGTACCCTGGTTTTCAAGACCAGTTGCCGGCCATTCAGCGGCATCTTCCGAGGGGTGTCTGACGGGAATTGAACCCGCTATTACTGGTTCCACAAACCAGCGCCGCTACCGCTTTGGCTTCAGACACCGCAGTGGAATCAAGGGGAATTAAACCCCTAACCTCTTGCGTGCAAGGCAAGTGCTCTATCAATTGAGCTATGACCCCTTATACTATTTTAGATTTTAGATTTTAGATTTTAGATTGGGGAATTGAAAGATTGGAGGATTGAGGGATTGGGGATGAATTACTAGGTCTGATTTTGGAGATTATTTCCAATTCATTTTTTTTAACTGGAATTAAGTCGCCCTAAATCAAACAATTATGCGAACATTCAAGATGCAAGATTGATTTGTGAAATCAATCTAAAATCTAAAATCTAAAATCTAAAATTGGTATGGTGGATTGCGATCGGATTTGAACCGATATCTTTCTAACAGCCAGTTAGATGCTTTTCCAATTAAGCTACGAACCCATTCAGCAGGAGTGGTAGGACTCGAACCCACAACTTTCGAGGTAGAAGCTCGACACTCTGTCCAGTTGAGTTACACTCCCGTATTTTTGGTTAAGAGGACTTACTTATGGGCGGCCAGAAACCGAATTTTTTGCGAAAATACTTGGTTTTAGCCCGCAGATTCGCCCAAAAACCTGGTTTCTTTGATCTGTGCGCAAACAGTAGGGTGCGTCGCTTCGACAATTCTGGCGAATTACAACTATTTAAGAATCGACGCACCATAACGCTATGCTTTCCCAGAATAGCTACAAAGATTTAGCTTTTTCCTGATACCATTTCTTAGCAGAATTCATCACAGCTTTGTTAACATCCTTCCAAGAAAGTTGAGCAGCTTCTAGTTCGGCAACACTTTCTTTCAGCACGTCAGCGTTAAACCATTGCAAAAAAGTTCCAAGTTTTGCCATCTCAAATCGATCGCATCCAACTGCTGTCACTCCTTGTTCTAATCGAGCAGGCGTTACAAACATATTCACAAAATCGTCAATGCTTTGAGCAACTTCCGGATCAATTTGCACTGGTTCTTTTGTTTTTACAGCTTGGTGTTTTTCACCTTTTGCTTTAAACAGCATTTCTGCATAAGACAGCCTTTCTGCAAGTTCGCCACTTTCGGGAAACATTACCAAGCCTTCCCCAATCCCTTCGATGGCAAAAGTTTCTTTTACCCAAGGATCGAGTGTTTCTACAGTATTAACCGCTTGATTGAGGATTTCGACAGCCGATTCGAGTTGAGTGCGATCGGCAAAATCTAAAACAATCGGTTCTCCATAAAAAGGCAACACAAAAATATCGGGATGTTTTGGCAAAAAATCAGCGATTTTGTCTGGACGAATTTCCAGTTTGGCAACTTTTCCATCTATGCCGCCGAATTGAACCGCAAACACTGCAAAGATTTTGCGATCGCACTCAGATACAGCCGTCCGCTTCTGAATGCCTTTACCGCACCATTCCCCAAAGATCGTTGCGTGTTCGGAACTCGCCAACCGAGAGAAAAAATCGATATTTTGACTCACCCAATTAGCAAAGCCGAGATTGTCACTTTCCGGGTCAATTATTTGCGATCGGCTTTGGACAGCAACTTTACCATCAGTAAAGATTTGAATGCCACCATTAGTACCGTCGAGTTTAATTTTAGCTCTATAAGTTATCTTCGGAGCTTCCCCAACCAATTCTAAACTGCGGCGAAGATTGTACAGCAGTTCGATGCTCGGCCATGTTTGCATTACGGTCGATCGATCCACTGTTTCCTGACAGTAAATTGCCGACAAATCGGTACCAATTACTTCCTCAACTCTGCCCAAAGCCATACCAAAGGAATAAACACCTCGCAGCTTTACCGGTTTGATTGTAGTGCCGTCTTTCAGCACAGAATCAGTTAAGGCTATGGCAACGATATCGCCAACATCATAAATATTTTCTAAGTTGGCAACAATTTGCACTGCCTCATGCCCTGGAGCTTCAAAACTATAGAGACGCAATGTATCAGCATTGGGGTGATTTTGCGCGGTTTTCACTTCCATAGAAATTACAGACATTAGGTAACTCCTTTACTTATAACTTTATAATAATGTGAAATTGTGCGATTCTTGATCGGGATAGCTGCGCTCGCGCGTACTTTGCGTATAAGTTATCAGAGCATTGCGTTTTCTCAGCTACTAGAGGGACTCCGCCGATGAGTTGCTACACACTCTTTAAAGGATGGCTACTTTTAAGCCCACCTGTCGGGTTCAATGCACTCCTCGTTTACAAACGCGCGCCGTTTTTTGACAGCGTTACCTTTCCTCTCGTACTAAAGTATGTAGGCTCCAAAGATAGGGATACGCAAAAGTGCGATCGATCTTAATAGACAAGATTGCAAAATTCATTTTAATCAAATTTTGTAACAGGCTCTCCGGCCTGTTCCACAAGAAAAAAACTTTTTGTGGGATGGGCTCTTATAGCCCGTCCTAGTTATTTTTGCAAGAAGTCTAATATAAAAAATTAATCATTCAATGGAATCAACCTCCTTAAAATCAAGCGAAAACAACGAGAGTGGCAGGACTTGAACCCACAACATCCGCGTCCGTTAGCGAAGCGTGCGCGGTAGCGCATAGCGCGGCGCTCTATCCATTGAGCTACACTCCCTAAATTCGTAGTCTTGGCAGGATATTACCCCGCCCTTGCTTGTAACAAAAATTCTCTACCATTGAGTTACAAGACTGCGAAAGCGGATAACGAGGATTGAACTCGTGCCTAGAGTTTGGAAGACTCGAATGCTACCGTTACACCATATCCGCAATTGTGGGGCTGGTGATAGGAATTGAACCTACAACCGACTGATTACAAATCAGTTGCTCTGCCTAATTGAGCTACACCAGCACGCCAAGCAGATGGCGAGATTTGAACTCGCAAGAAAGCTTTACAAAAGCCTCATGTTGCCAGTTACATCACACCTGCAATTTGGTAACGGGGGCAAGAATTGAACTTGCTGATTTGCAGCTTATGAGACTGCCGAGCCTAACCGTTGCTCCATCCCCGCGCTATTACCAAATGCCCCTGGCTGGACTCGAACCAGCAACCTTCTCGTTCTAAGCGAGACACCTCTTCCAATTGGGCTACAAGGGCAAGTTTTAATTGAGTAATTCTCTACGTAATAGCTGCGATCAACAGACTATTTGAAACATTGTAAGTTCCTCCAATATTTGTCAAAAATTCATGCTTCCGACAGGATTTGAACCTGTAGAAAACTAGCTTGTCAAACTAGCGCGTCTGCCGTTTCGCCACGAGAGCAAATAGCAGAAATTGGCTATTAGCCAAGTACCCCTGACAGGATTTGAACCTGCAAAAAACACTCGTTTTGAGCGAGCGATGTTTTCCAATTACATCACAGAGGTAAAGTCGGAATGGCAGGATTTGAACCTGCAACCTTCGGCTCCCAAAGCCGCCGCGCTACCAAGTTGCGCCACATTCCGTTCATGCTCCAGGTGAGACTCGAACTCACAATCAAAATAGAACAGATTTTAAGTCTGCCGCGTCTGCCAATTCCGCCACAAGAGCAAGTGAAACTTAGTTGAAAACTTGGTACTCCTGACTGGATTTGAACCAGTAACACGCAAGGTTTGAGCTTGCTGCCTCTGCCAATTGGGCTACAGGAGTATGATCCAATACGGTTCACTTAAAAGAGATCCCCCCTAACCCCCCTTAAAAAAGGGGGGGACAAGAATGCTCTCAAAGTCCCCCTTCTTAAGGGGGATTTAGGGGGATCTCCGGGGCCTAAATAGTCTTAAGTAAACCGTATTGGAGTATAATCTATCTGCTTTGGTAATAGCAGAACTGGGAAGGTAGGACTTGAACCTACATTTGTCCGCTTTCAAAGAGCGGTGCCATACCGATTAGGCGACTTCCCAATAATCGAATGTCGGGGTAGATTTTGAACACAGATAAAATCCTGTTTCAAAGATAGGCAAATTTGCCAATCTGTCCACCCGACAATTTTAAAAATGGCTGCCTCAGTAGGAATCGAACCTACAACCATCACGTTAACAGCGTGCAGCTCTACCAATTGAGCTATAAGGCAACGCAATCCCCCAAGTCAGTATCGAACTGACGACTTCTTGTTCTTCAAACAAGCGCTCTACCAACTGAGCTATCGGGGGAAAACGGAGAAGGTGGGATTTGAACCCACGGCGGTTGTTAAACCGCTCTTTCTTAGCAGGAAAGCGCCTTAAGCCTCTCGGCCACCTCTCCTCAACGAGCGAGAACGGAGGGATTTGAACCCCCAAATCTTCAGTTGCGCAGACTGAGTTGTTGTCCGATTACAACACATTCTCTCATCGCAACTGCGGATTAAATACAGTTGCAAATGGGTCGGGCTGGAATTGAACCAGCAACGCTTTAAGCTACTGTTTTACAGACAGCTACCCACGCCAGTAGGAGGGCCAACCCAGGCATTTTGGAAGTGCTGACGGGAGTTGAACCCGCAATTCACTTGGGTGAAAACCAAGCGGCTTAAACCATTTGCCTACAGCACTAGAAAGTTGGCACAGGGACTGAGATTTGAACTCAGAATGCTGGTTTTGGAGACCAGAGTGTTACCAAGTTACACCATCCCTGCTTTTGGTAGCAGCGGCGGGATTTAAACCCGCATTAACCAAGGTATGAACTTGGGGCTTTATCATTAAGCTACACTGCAATGTCACTGTCGCTTTGTTCCTTTTCAAAGTTAAAAATTTGGATTACAGGACTTACGAAAAAAATCGTTTGATGCAGGAATTATGGCGGTGCATAATGCGCACCCTACATATAGGTTCTGCGTAGGTTCTATAATTTTTAATTTTTGATTTGGAACAGAGGTTAGGGCGGGATTTGAACCCGCGAAATTCGGTTTTGCAGACCGACGCCTTAAGCCACTCGGCCACCTAACCTGGGAGTCCCGAGGAGGTTTTCACTCGCAATCTTCACGCTGGGAAGACGGCTTTTGGCGGGACTTTGACGGGAGTAACGAGAGTTGAACTCGCAACCTTTCGCTCGACAGGCGACTGCTCTGACCGGTTGAGCTATACCCCCGCGAAAATGAACAATATTCTGTCCTTGAATGACTCAAGTTGGGACTGGTGGCGGTTGATTCCGCGTACTACAACCCGATCGGGCTTTTGTTACCGGAGTCTACACCGCCAAATGTCCGCAATTATGTGACATGATTAATTATCTATTCTGTTTTCAAAGTTCATATTGCTTTTGGAATAAAGCTTTGAAGCTTTTCCCCTTCGCCATACATTCATACTACATGACGTAATACAAGACTGTCAAGGGGGTAATACAAGTTTTTTTTAAATTTGGTTTTTTAAGGTGGGTGTCGATCGCCCAATCCAACACTTCCACCCCGACAATTCCTTGTAAATAGAGACTTTGAGCTATAAAACTGGTGGTATTGCCCTAGGTAAATCCGATCGCCATACTGTACTACATTTTAATGTCTCTGAATTTTCGGCGTTGCGGCGGTGGCACTTCTGGAAAAACAGACGCCCGCATTCGATCGCCCTTGCGATCGCCCTGTCAATCCCCGCTGAGACATATTTATCAAAAATAAGGTTTCTTTTACCTGAAATTCCCATTATGATTATCGGCAGTGTGGAGTGAAAGGAATCCCAAGTGACCGGAAATCATCTGTTTCAAAGACTGCGAACAAAATGGCGTTTTGTGGCGATCGCCCTGGCAGCGGCTACGATTAGCTTTATCATTGGTACACTGCTGCCAGGAAACCAAAAAGGAAGCGACAACCCCGCAATCGCTGCGGTGCAGAACCTTAAGCAATCCTTCACCGTAAATCCCTCAGTAAAAGAGGTTGGGAACAATCGAACAGGCTTTAATCTCGATCGCACAGTCGAACAACTTCTCACCGTATTGGAATCTAAAGAAAAAAACTTGACTTTTGTGCCACCTGAGCAGTTTCAGGGAAAAACTGTTTTTGAAGGGACAATCAAATATTCTCAGAAAGTTATTGCTTTAACAGTTGATGACGGGCCGTGGCCAGAAACAACCGAACAAATGCTCGATATTTTTAAGGAAAATGATATTAAAGCGACATTTTTTTGGATAGGTAAATCTCTGGAAACTTCTCCTGACATTGCGCGTCGAGTTGTGGCCCAAGGTCATGCGATCGGTAATCATACGTGGCATCACTGGTATGATCCGATGGATGCGGCGACGGCGGCTAGCGAAATCGATCGCACAGCAAAACTTATTTACGAAACGACGGGAGTTAAGACTACTTATTTCCGCCCGCCGGGAGGAGTTTTGACTAATGGTTTGGCTAAGTATGCTAAAGAGCAGAATTATTCTGTGGTGATGTGGTCGGTAACTTCTGCGGATACCGATTCGCGCGCTCAGCCGGAAGCTTTTGTGGAGAATGTGTTGAAGAATGCGAAGCCGGGGGCGATTGTGTTGATGCACGACGGCGGGGGCGATCGATCTCGTACTATTAAGGCTTTACCGGAGATGATTGCTGGTTTGAAAAAGGAGGGATATCGGTTTGTGACGATTCCTGAGTTGCTGGAAATGCAAGGGCAATCAGCAGCGTAAATTGTGCGATCGGGCGATCTCCTTTTTTTGAAGCTGCACAAAAGGGCGATCGCTTTTTTTTTAATTAAATTATGTATGTCAGAATGAATTAAGTGGTATCAATCTCAGTGGTGCGAACTTGACTAGAGCCGATTTGAGTTTTGTTAATCTTAGCGGTGCTAAATTTAGTAGTGCTAACATAGAGCTTGCTACCCTTATGTTATCTGGTAAAAAACAGTGATAGAAGACAAACACTCTAAGAGAATCTCCGAGGAAAAAGAGTTACGGAGACGGTATATAGCTGGAGAGAGAAATTTTGCTGGTGCCTCTATGAAAGATTTCAGTCTCTCCAATTTTTTCATGGTAGATATTAATTTGAGCGGTGCTAATTTGGAAGATGCTCGTTTGGGCGGTGCCGATTTAATTAATTCTAACTTGAGCCATGCTAATTTAGAAAGAGCATGGCTGAATTCAGCCTTATTGATTAAGGCAAACTTGAGCAATGCCAATCTCAGGAATGCTAAATTGGCTAATGTTGACTTGACAAGTGCGGATTTAACAGGTGCAGATTTGACAGGTGCAGATTTGAGTGGTGCTGTGTTGATTGATACTAACTTGAGTCATGCCAATCTGACTAATATTCAAACAACAGAAAAGACTATTTTCCATCAAGTGACTATGCCAGATGGCAGGATTAAAGACGATTTAAACAAAGCTTTGTCTGCTGAAGAATTGCTGGGGCGCTATGCCGAGGGCGAGCGAGATTTTCAGGATAGAATATTGCATCGTGTTGATTTGAGTGGGGCTAACTTGCGGGATGTTGACATGAGTCGCTCTCGCGTAAGCTATGTCAACTTTAGTGGTGCTTGTTTGGAAAATTTTGGCTTAGGAGTAGCTTTGTTTTCAGATTTCAAAAATGCTCGATTTAGTCGGTATGAAGAGTGGTTGGGCCTCTGGTTTTTTTATTGCGATTTGAGAGGAGCTAACTTGTCAGGAGTAGACATGAGTTATTCTTTGTTCGTAGGCAGCAATTTTTTAGGAGCTACAAATTGTCTTTCCGGTGGCATCCAATCAGATGTATTTTTTTACCAAACTACTTGGACAAATGGAGAATTTATTAAGGGGCCTATCAATGCTACTGAACACTGGCGCGGAGAGATTAGGGAAGGTGAATTTTAAATTTGAAGAAGTTGTCATAGGGGATACATCTGTTTAAAAAACAGGATTTACGAAGTATTGAGGAGACAGTAATATTTTAAACATTTAGATATCTCCTCAACCTATTTTATTGTTGTTCTACGTAAATCACAAGGAAGTCTAGTCTAGGGAGGTGGAAACTGGAAATCGCTCTGTTGTTTAATTCGATTCCGAACATCTTCAGGAAGATTTGACAAAAAGTTAAAAGTGTTGTTAGAAGCGGAAGTATTCAGAATATTTTCAAGCTGAGTGATAGAAATCTTCCACCTACTTAGTGTTCGCCATTCGTCGGCACTTCTGAGATGCTGTCGTGAACTGCGTTAAAATAGAAGAAATCACAATTTAGCATAATAACTAAAGAGTTATGAACCCAGAATTATTATATAACCAGTATATGGCTGGCGATCGCGATTTCAGAGGCATCGAAATTAGAAATGTCTACCTGTACAGCTTTTGTCTGATTGATGCTAATTTGAGCGGTGCTAATTTGGAAGGCTCTAATTTGGGCCGTGCTGAGTTAATTAATTCTAACTTGAGCCATGCTAATTTAGAAACAGCAAGGCTGAATTCAGCCTTACTAATTAAGGCAAATTTGAGCAATGCCAATCTCAGGAATGCTAAATTGGTTAATGTTGATTTGACAAGTGCCGATTTAACAGGTGCCGACTTGACGGGTGCCGACTTGACGGATGCTGTGCTGATTGACACTAACTTGAGGAATGCCAATCTGACTGATATTCAAACAACAGAAAAGACTATTTTCCATCAAGTGACTATGCCCTCTGGCAGGATTCAAGACGATTCAAACAAAGCTTTGTCTGCTGAAGAATTGCTCGGGCGCTATGCCGAGGGCGAGCGAGATTTTCAGGATAGAATATTGTATCGTGTTGATTTGAGTGGGGCTAACTTGCGGGATGTTGACATGAGTCGCTCCTGCGTAAGCTATGTTAACTTTAGTGGTGCTTGTTTGGAAAATTTTGGCTTAGGAAGAGCTTTGTTTTCAGATTTCAGAAATGCTCGATTTAGTCGATTTGAAGAATGGTTGGGTGTCACCTTTATTTATTGCGATTTGAGAGAGGCTAACTTATCAGGAGTTGATATGAGTTATTCTTTGTTCGTAGGCAGCAATTTTTCGGGAGCTACAAATTGTCTTTCGGGTGGTCTTCAAGGAGATGTATTCTTTTACCAAACTACTTGGTGTACTGGAGAATTTATCCAGGGTCCGATAGGTGCTATTTACCACTGGCGCGGAGAGACTAGGGAAGGTGATTTTTAAATTTTAATAAGTTGTCATACGGGATACATCTGTAAAAAACACAGGATTTACGAAGCATTGAGGAGACGGTCATATTTTAAACATTTAGATATCTCCTCAACCTATTTCATTGTAGTTATACGTAAATCCCCAACGAGTCGGACTTAGGGAGGTGGAAACTGGAAATCGCTCTGTTGTTTAATTCGATTCCGAACATCTTCAGGAAGATTTGACAAAAAGTTAAAAGTCTGGTTAGAAGCGGAAGTATTCAGAAGATTTTCAAGCTGAGTGATAGAAATCTTCCACGTACTTGGTCTTCGCCATTGTTCCACACTTGTGATCGG
The DNA here is from genome assembly GCA_949127775.1 of Oscillatoriales cyanobacterium PMM_0080. Taxonomy (GTDB): domain Bacteria; phylum Cyanobacteriota; class Cyanobacteriia; order Cyanobacteriales; family Microcoleaceae; genus Microcoleus. The sequence goes on along the minus strand of CASBQF010000058.1, from coordinate 26,650 downwards.
ATCGCGGTTTTCGCCTAACAGTTGATTCAGAGGATTTGGGATTGCTGGTTGCCCGCTCCAGTCTGTATAAGGTTCTGGTATGTTCGGCGTAATGTAGGTGTAATACCATTTTTCTAAAGATCAGATAGAGATGGAGGACGACAAGACATGGTAATTTATCCACTTTCCCTGTTTGGCAAGTCTGTCATAACTTTAAAAAAATGGTATAACTGCCAAGAATATCTTGTGCATCAAGACTTGATTGGTTGGAAACTAAGATTGTTTTCCATGTCCATCCGGGAATGCGAATTTCGTTAGCTTCTAAATTTGTAGGATCTGTATTTCCCTGATTTGGTGGTTGCGCAAGTTGTTCGGGTGCTCGAGTTTTTGGCTGAACAGACCAATTCTGTTCTTTAGTATCAAAAACACCAGCAGTAATATGGAGTTTTTTGTTGTAATCAAAAATCAGCTCCTGAACTAATTTTGATTCAATTCTAGACCATGCAGGCGAAATATCTGGGTCTAAGCGACCTGTGCTATTGGGGGAAAGTCGGTTATTGTCTATGGCTTGCGGGATTAAGTTTGTGCTGAGGTAGGTAGCCTGAGCATCTTTCCCATTCCTGTTTCTATCTTGGTTCGGGATCAGATGACCTCTATCCAAACCCGTGTTTGTATACATCGCCCCATCAATTCTAGGCCAAGTCGGAACACTGGAACTACCCGGCAAGGCAGGATCGGTTACGAATGGAGTATTTATTCTACCCTCAAATCGAGTTCTCCAAGATCTGTCAACTTCCCAACTTACCCAGTTAGGAAGCCCAGTAATGGAATTATAAGACGATGCGTACTGGGGTTTTTCCAGTAACAAGTTAGTCTGGTATTCATTTTCCTCCGGGGGTTTACTATTCCATACTGCGTCAGTTGGGTTGCCAAATTTCAGGTGGTCGCTCTTGAAGAAGACATCATCTATATAAACATAATCTCCTCCTTCTAATTCAAACTTCAAGGTAGCTGGTTGTCCTCGATAAAGCTGTGTCACCTCATTAGGAGTTTCCAAATTAAGCTGGAAAGTCTCAAAACCTACTTCACCAAATCCAATCTTATTAGCATTACCTAAGTAGATATTAGTAGCCAGGTCGATCTTTTCTGGAGTATTTACAAATTCGCGGTCACTGAAAGGGATATCTTGCAAATCGCTTGCAAGGTCTATTGTGGTTTCTGAGATAAGTGTACCTGTTGTCGTTTCCAGCTTGACCTTCAGGTTGCCACTTTTGACAGGAGCATTAACATCAAACCGCAAATTGCCCCAGTCAGGCACAACAAACCGATTGTGAACAAGTTCGCTAACTCCGTTGGCTCCTAGCTTGAACGCATAGTCTGTTTCGCTTTTCCCTTTCTTTGACTTTACATCCTCTAAATTTTGAACTAAATCAATATTTGGATTGGATTGACCGTTGTGGAACGACCACCCAGGCAGAGCGTTAGAAATAGTCCTACGAACTTGGCTCAAATTGCCGCCAAACGGATCGGTAACAGCATCAAAATTGCCGTTAAACAGAGTAGGAATTACATCATCGCCGCGCATCCTAGCACTGTAAGTATTGTCGAAACTTAGTGGAACCCGCGGCTGCGTTTCTGGGCGCAAAGTTTCACCGCCACCGAGTACAGAATAGAACCACCCTGTGCCAATTCCTTCCCAAGGAGCGTCGGCGCTACCTTGGACAAAGTTTGCTGCTGTATGATCTGGGGTGTACCAAGGATTGACGCGGTTGGGATTGGTATCGTAAAAAGTGCGATCGAAGAGCGCCTCATAACGTCCGTCAATGCGACGGCGGAATACTGGGTTAGTTTCCCACTCGAACACATTGCCTGGGAGAGATTCTGTCAAATTTAAATTGGCAGTGCCAGAATACCAATTGAGAGCTCGTCCGTGAGTAGCACCCAAACCGCCTCCAATTACTGGAATAGGATCTGTTTGTCGGCTGAATCCAGCGCGACTGTCTGCGTAGTTATTTTGTCCCGAGCGAGTTCCCAGAAATTCAACTACATCGGGAACACCGAGGAGATTGCCATTTGGATCTCTGGGAAACTGAAGCCCTGGTTCATTGCTGGTATCTTCTGGTGGCAGAAGGTTAGGAATATTTCGACCGTTGGGAGTAAAAGACCCCAACTCAGTCGGATTAGCTGTAGTTTGGTAGTAATTATCGGCAAATGTAATGCCATCCCAACTTTGCACCTTGGGTTCGTAGAAGTTTCTAAACCCTCCAATTAACGGTAGCGTGAGGCTCTGCTGATCGAAGTCGTGGGGATCGATTGTGGTGACTTGAAAATCACGGTTGCCCTCATCTGAGCCACCAGCAAAGGGGAATGTTTTCAGCAGGCGCTGCGCAATTTCACTATTAACAACTGTTCCCCGACTGAAGCCAATAAAGTGTATGGGGGAACTAAATAAGTCTCCTGTGTTGCGAATTATATTGCCTTTGATGTCGTAAAGACTCACCAAATCTCCTTGAGAGTCCCGCTGTCCAATAGTTCCTCCCAAAGCCATATCTAGCTGTACTAAGGATGCGTAGAAAGCGTCTGCCGCACCTTCTGTAAAGCCAGAGTCAGGCACAGTTGATTCATTGTTTTGAGCCCAATCATTTACAAGCACTAGCGGTTTATTGCCGTACTTCTCTATCATGTAAAGAGCTAATTGTTCGAGATAGTTTGTTGTGGCTGCTGGATTTGCACCTTCAGGGAAGTCAGCCATAACTTGACCAAACCGATCCACAGGCACCCACAAACCTGTGGGTTTATGATAGCTAAGGATCAAACCATCACCGCCTGCACTAGCAATGTTGTCTGCCATTTCAAAAAACTCAGGTGGGCTTGCTTCGGGATTGAGTTGAGGTACAAAGCCATGAGTCAGAATGGTGACACTGCTGAAACCAGTGCCATCATTGGTAACTGGTGAGGTTTTGAAGTCTCCAAATTCAGTATTTAACTTTCCGTCAGCACTCCGTGCTTCAACTGCCCAATGATAGGTTTGACCAGCAGTGAGAGTCCGATTTGGATCGAGAGTAAAACTGGTTTTTCCTGAGATATTGCTTTGTCCTCCATTCCAAACCCACCCTCGTTCTGCCGTCCAATTTGCTGTCAGGATTCGGTTCGGGTTGTCATCAAAAACGCCTATATTGCTATTCCATTTTTCCAAAAGCTCGCGCTGCTGAGCAAGATTCAGATCCTTGATACCGGGTGTCTCAGTATCCGGTAAATCGACGACTATATCCCAAGGCAACAGGCCCTCGCCTTCTGGGAAGGTGCTCACAAACAAATTAATTTCGCGTACATCAGAATCAGGAATTTTGAACTCCCAATCAAAAGTAGGAGTCAAGTCATTTGTATTCTCTCCAGGCCCTGTCAAATCTAACCAATCCAGGGGTGTCGCCGCCAAACCGCGAGCATTAGCAACAGGAACTGGAGCTTTCTTGCTTCCTGCTGGCACGCCAAAAGTATATTGGTCATTTATTTGACTCAATATCTGAAAATCAGCAGCAAGACTAATTGCTGGGTTAATATTGTCAATTGGTATCCCCGAAAAGTCAGAAACACTAGCATTTCGTACCGTAGCGCTGTTAAACAACGGCAGCCCAACACCCCGACCTCTGGCATCTACTTGGAATTGACTGGGATTTGTCAGTGTCTTGACAATTTCCGCAACATCAAAAACATAAACTCCCCTGCCTGCACCTGTAATTGAGGGATAGGAAGCATACAGATACTGGCTGTCATTTGACAGCACTAAATCAGTTGCAAATCCGCCCGGAATTGGTCGAGTCGCTGCTACTAATTGCGGATTTGTCAGTGGGTCTTTGATAATGCCGATGTTGCTGCCGGCTCGCGTGTCTCCATCTACGCTGGCTATTTCTTGACCGAATAATGCAGTGTTATTGTTGCGGCCGACAACAAAGGCATAACTGGCATCCGGCAATACTGTTACTGCGACTCCTTCATTCACGTCGAAGTAATCAAAATCGGAACCGAGCCCTAAATTTGCATATTGGGTGGTAGCAGTAAAACTTGCCGGGTCATTATTTGTGATGTTTAGTACCCCAAATCCGTTGCTATCTTTGTTGCTGTTTGTGAAGGTCATGGCTAACGGATTGACGGTGCTGGCTATGCCTTCTACTCCTTCATCGGCTGCGATAGTTCCGATTAATTGATTCCACTTTTTGGGGTTCGCGCCGGGGCTGATTGGTCGGTCTTTGGGGTCGATGTTAACGGCGTAAATTTTGCTATTCAAGCCGTTTGGTGCGGTAACAAACAGCTTTTTACCGTCGCTGCTAAGGGCTATTTGTCGCAAACCAGTCGGTGCTGTTCCGACTGGGATAGTTTGGGTGACTTGATGATAGGTTGGTGAAAATGGGTTGATGTCGAGAACGTAGATGGAGTTGCTGCCGATTTTTCCGTCTGCGATGTAGGCGTATTGATCGCGGGGATCGATCGCAATCGATCGACCTTCTGAACCACTAGGCAAATTTATCGGGTTAATACCAGCGGTATTCGGCTGAGTATCTATCTGTTGCCGCGTCATCGGATCGACTACAGCAACACGCCCAGAACGATCCATGACTACATAGGCACGGCTACCGTCGCTGGTGACAGTTAGTTCTCGCGGGCGATCGAGCCTGTCATCTGTGCCGACAGCAATGCTATCAATTAACAGTTTGCTGCTATTAGTCTCTTCGACAACAAATGCAGGATTTGCACCGTTAATCAGTGCAATTCTATCTGCTGTCCATTGTGCGGCAAAGATGTATTGTGTGTCGTTTTGAATTCGGTAAGGAGTGCTGTCATATTTGACTTCTTGCGGGGAAGCGGAGGGATTTGGGCTAACTTTTTCGTTTTGTTTGCGACTGACAACGATGCGAGATTCACCTAATGGCACGGTGTTGGGAACTTGAACGGCTATTTCAAATTGATTGTTTGGCAACGTGCGACTTTGGTTTGTCAAAACTGTTCCTTCGTAAGCTTGTTTGCCTACTAAAAATTTGACTGTCAAGTCGCTGAATCGGCTGCCTAGTGGGAAGCCAGAGCTAGTTAATAATACATTTGTAGCCGTGATGAGGAGAATCGGCTGATTATTTGGAAAAGGTTGATTGTTGCTGTCTGTAAACTTAAGTTCGGCGTTTTCGATGACGGGAGGTTTTTGGGGATTGGCAACTGTTGATATGAGTTGGGCTGTACGTCTTTCGCCGATTAAAGCATCTTTGTCGGAATAGTCGATCGCCCTTTCGCCTATAATTTCCCCAGTCAGAGCATCCAGAAGACCGGGCGGTTAGAAACCGCGCCTATACAAACAAAACCCGCCGACGCGGGTTGAAGAGTGGGCGATGAAAATATGTTATTTTCTTGGATATCTCGATCGCACTTCGTTTGACTCTTACGCGATTTCAACCGACTTTTTATATAGAAAATCTGATAAGATATTGTTTTTTTTTCGTACCGTTCTACTTATATATTATTAAAAGATCAAAGTATTGCCCTTAATTCCCGTGCTCGCATCTCCACAACCCAGCCCAAACCACCGTCACTGGCTACACACCTTAGATACTTGTCCGAGTACCAACAGTTGGTCGATCGCCCGCGCCGACCAATTGCACCACGGAGATGTAATATTTACTAAGCGGCAAACCAGCGGGCGCGGCCAACTCGATCGCACTTGGCACTCCCCAACAGGTGTTTTAACTGCCAGTTTTGTCCTCGATAACCTCAATCCCAATCTGTTGCCCGGACTCAGTTTAGCAGTCGGTTTGGCCGTCATTTTTGCGATCGAGGATTTGGTGCCCGAATGTCGCGATATGCTGCGCCTGAAATGGCCAAATGATGTCTGGATCGATCGCCAAAAATTAGCCGGAATTCTCTGTGAAGCCACTTCTGGCAATGTTTCCGGCAAAACTCGCGCCGTTGTGGGAATTGGCATCAACCGCTGCGTAGATTTCGCGGCTGCGGGATTGGATGTAAGCGCGATCGGCAATGCGGTAAGCTTGCATTCTATTGCTAGTAATGTGCCCGATGAACTCTGTTTGCTCGATCGGCTGCGGCACTATTTACTCGAACTAGCCGATATGTTTTCCACCACCGACAGGCCACCCGAAAAGTCCGGTTTAGCGCTACTTCTGCCGGAATTGCGCCGCCGCGACGGGCTGATTGGGTGTAATGTGGCGATCGAGCTTTCATCCGAAACCATCTGCGGAGAAGCCGCCGGGATTGACGGATGCGGCCGGTTGTTAGTATGCTTGGGGGGCGATCGAATACAAGCCTTTACCTCCGGCCGAATTCGATTAATTTAAGAGTTATTGGTTATTAGTTATTGGTTATTGGTTATTTGTTATTGGTTATTTGTTATATCAAATCCAGTAAGCTGTCGCGCATTTAAATTGCATATTCCGGACGGGCTAGAAGCCCATCCCACAAGACTTTAATTGATTCTTGACACACAATTTAAATGTAGAACAGCTTAGCATAGGAATTATTAGCTATGAGGAGACGGCAGTGCCGTGTCCCTACAATTGATCGTGGTAGGGACACGGCACTGCCGTCTCCTCTATATCATTCCGGCGCAGCCGGAATTGATATCATTTGTTATTTGCTATTTGCTACCAATTACCAATTACCGAATTACCAATTAGCCAATTTAATTTACCACCTCAACTATTACCAATCTGCTCAACCACAGCGGTTGATTAGCCTCCACACCTTCAGGGCGCTGCTTAGTAGAAGCCACTTGTATTCTGTCACCCTTTATCCCTTGTTTAACCAGAGCAGCTTTCACATTTGTCGCCCTTTCCAGCGCCAGCTTTTGGTTTTCCGTAGGAGTGCTTTTCAAATCGCTGTAGCCAATTATCCTAAAATTCTTCGTGCTATTTTCATCCATATATTCCTTGACTTTACTCAGCTTTTGTGCAATATCTTTTGGCGATAAAATTGCCGAACCAGCACCGAAATAAAGCCGAATTGCCATTACCTTTGACAGCGGTTGAGTGCCTATTCCCACCGTATTAGTTACAGACTTTACCCCCGGAATTTTCTCAAAAGCTTGAGTTATTTTCTCAGCATCTGCCGCTTTGCTCACACTACCTCCAACGGCGACTTTTCCCTCGGTATACCGAGCCGAGATATCAATGCTTTCTACTTTGTTCAAAAGAGCAGTCGTCCGTTTAATGTCGGCTTCAACTAAAACCGGATCGGCTGGTACTTCAACGGCGATAATTTTATTATCAATTTTCAATTTTGGAGCCGTTTGCTGAGCGATTTTTTCTGCTTTAGCTCGCAGCTTTTGATTCGGCACTCGTCCCGAAATCTCCAAAACTTGATCTTTGACATCTGCCGCCAGGCGATAAACCGATAACTCTGGAGCAGATTGTAAAGCTAAATTCGTATCTGCTTCTAAGCTGGCTGCAACTGAGCTGCGATATTGATGAATTCCCCAAGGTATGCCAATTAAACCTAATACTGCCAAACCGATAATTGGTAAAATTGGTAGTTTAGGAGATTTAACTTTGACATCTGTATCGATTAACTTTTGCAAATTCAAGTTTACTTCTGCCGGCACAGTAGTGGGATCGCCGTTAAATGACTGGATTTGATTTCCGTATTCTTGAAGAATATTTTTGAATATCGCTCGCATTTTGTACTTAAACCACTGCCTGGTTTCTCCTTGCATCACTACTGCTAGATAACACGATCCCGCTACTTCCAATACGATCGTAGATGTGCCGTATTCTATAGCATCAATCTCTGCAATATTTCCCGACTGAGATATGCAATCGTTGACAAAAGATCGAATAGCAGTCAACATCCCCGCTACCATGTCTGATTCTAGCTGTTCAGGTTCAGAGTGCTGCACTGCTGAAATTACTAAACCCGATGCTGCTTGAATTAAAAATACAGCTTTAACAGTCAGCGGAGTTGTTTCTTGTATCAGCAATTCTGCTTCAGACATTCCCTGGAATTTAGCTTTAAATTTGCGACTAATTCCTTCAGGGCTTAAAGATGATTCGAGTTTGTTATTAATCTCCTGCATCATCTCTGCCATGTATTTTAAAATCGTGCTGCCGATGATCGGATAGAGTGCATCCGACATAGCGTCTCGTTTTAGATGAATTTGCTGTTTGATAGCAGAGGCCATTTCTGGTGCGATCGCCATTGCAATTTCATCGGGCGACTCAGTTATTCTGTGGCTGATTCCCACAGAAAGAGCCGGCGCTATGGCTACTCCCATCGATTGCCTGTTTTCTCTGGTTTTGGTATTAATTACTTCATCAATTATCGGAGCTATGGTTTCAGTAAATGATCTTCTCGACTCATTAATTGTTTGGAGCATCATTTCGGGAAAGATGCTTTTTATTTGGGCCTCTAATTGTTCCCGACTTCCTCCCCATTCAGCATCAGTTATTTTCCGATCGAGCTGCTCTATTTTACTGTTTAGTCTGGAATTATAACCTATAACTTGATCTAACAATGGTAAGATAGATTCGATTACAGATTTTTCCAGTTGGGCGTGATGGCTAAGCATTAGCTCGTCAATCAAAGGTTTCAGTAAATCTGTAAACAAGTCTGTCGATTCATAAATCCGGTGTTCGATCGCCACAATCTTTTGTTCAATATTCCCCAGTCTTTCATCAATCCTTTTATTCTGAATGATCGCATCGACGGCAGGGGCGATCGCCAATTCGATCTCTAACTTTGCTTCCTGGATTCTTCGCGACAGCATCTCGACGATCGCGGGCATGATTCTTGACATCAACCCTTGTATCTCGGCTAAAACTTGCTGCTCAACTTCAACAATCTTACTTTCATTTTGCAATAGTTGTGCTGCAATACCGCTGTTTTGAATAGCGGTATTGATCGCCGGCGCGATCGCCTCTGTCACCTCGAACTTTGTCTCGTCGATTTTTCGGTTCAGCGACTCAATCATTAACGGCATTAACCTTGCCATTATTTCTTCCGGCTGAGATTTTTGCTGTCGGTGAAGATTATTTAGTCTACTTTCTACATCGCCGAGTTTTCCTTGAACTTCTCTTTGCAGAATTGCTGATTCGAGCAAAGGTGCGATCGCCCCTGCTACCTCTAATCTTGATTCATCGATTTTCCGGTTCAGCAAATCAGCTATGGCTGGCATTAGCATCGCCATTATCTCTTCTGGCTTCAGAATTTGCGACTGTTGGGTAGCCAGTCGGCGCTCGATGATGCTGAATACTTTTTCTTCTATTTCTACCCAAGCTATTCTTACCTGTACTGACGGCGTGACAGTTGCTATAACCTCTAACTTCAACTCACTAATTTTACGGTTCAACAACTCGCTAACTATCGGCAATAGCTGCTTGATTAAATCTTCCGGTTCCTGGTGGTAACGGTGCTGAATATTTGCAAGTCTATCTTGAATTTTTACTACTTCTTCTTCCAGTTCGTTTTGATTCTGAACTACTTGATTGACTGTCGGTGCGATCGCCGAAGCTACCTCTAACTTAGACTCGTCAATCTTGCGGTTCAGTAATTCCCCCACCACAGGCATCAGGCGCTGCATTAACTGTTCTGCATTCGGTAGCTGCTGCTGGTTGAAGTCAGTAATTTTCTTTTCTAAATCCGCTAATTTTGCCTGCAATTCGAGGCGATTAATTTGATTATCACTAGCGAGTTCGATCGCCTTTTTTGATTCAGACTTCAACACTTCTAATTCTTCTTTCACTAACTCAGGAATTAATGGCTTCAGTAAAGCCATCAATTCTTTCGGTTCAGCCATTAGATTTTCAAAACTTTCTAACCTTTGTTCTACACTCAAAATATTATTATAAAATTCCGGCAAATCCCGTTCAAAGAGTAGTTGCTGCAACTGCTTAAACTGCTCCACAGCTTGTTCTAATTCTTCCTCCGAAGGTCGATATCTTTTTTCTACTTCTTTGGCAGTTCTAGATAAATCTGGTTCCTGATTATTATTTTGTTGTCTTTGAGATGGTATCTCTTCGTTGTTAGTCAATACTTCGGGTACAATAGCCGGTGATTCGATCGGAAAAGACAATCTGTTGCGCTGATTTTCTGCGCCCTCAACTCGCTCGATCGGATTGTCAAAGGATGGTAACTTTAGTGCGGTTGGTTCCTTTCTTGATTTCTTCAATAACTGTAATTCAGTCAGTATGATTAGCAATTCCTGAAGTTGATCTCCAGCTTTAGGATTGAAGAGAGTTGCGTCAGAAACTTCTGCTTCTGACTGATATATTTTGCCTGAATTATCATTAGATGCTGCCATACTGTGCTACCCAAATCTGATTTTGACCGATCGCCGGAAATTACCAGCTTGCTTACCGCCTCACCAAGAAAGAAAATCAATAGGACAGAATTTTTCGCAGCGTCAGGCGTAAAGCTATGGCCCCATTCTAACTGCTGCTCTGCGACTAGCCAACTGGCGGGCCAACTCCAATGCTGCTTTCATACTGGAAGCATCCGCAATCCCTTGACCTACAATATCAAAAGCTGTGCCGTGATCTGGAGATGTGCGGACAAATGGCAAGCCAATTGTGGTGTTGACTGCTCTGTCGAAAGCCATCAATTTTACTGGAATTAATCCTTGGTCATGGTACATTGCCAAGTAACCATCATGAGCTTCTTTGGCTAAACCGTACCAAACTTTACCCGGTTTTACCCACAAGGTGTCGGGAGGGACTGGCCCATCTAACTGCACTTGAGGGAAGCGATCGCGCTGCGTTTCCAACCAAGGTATCATCCAAGAAAGCTCTTCATTTCCCAGTTTGCCATTTTCGCCACTGTGAGGATTTAAGCCAGAAATCGCAATTTTTGGTCTTTCCAGCCCAAAATCTTCCCGCAAACACTCTACCAGCAATTCTAGTTTTTCGCTTAGCAATTCTGGAGTCAAAGCATCCGGCACCTGACGCAAGGAAATATGTGTGGTAGCGAGTAAAGTTACCAGAGTCCAGCCGCTGTGAGGAGATGTGGCGACAAACAGCATTCCGAAACGCTGCGATTTCGCCCTTTCTGCGAGGAGTTCTGTTTGTCCTGGATAATTGTAACCGGCTGCCTGCCAACAAGTCTTGGAAATTGGGCCTGTGACGATCGCACCAAATTCACCCGCGAGGGTACGGGCGATCGCCCTTTCCATATACGCAAAGCTAGCCGCGCCACTAGCAGCACTCCCGACACCGGGGACAATCGATCCCCACTTGCTGTCGGGTTCGATATCAATAATGTTTAATGTTGCGGGATTTGCTGCTTCTGTGGCTAGATTGCTCGATCGCAACTGATCGTAAGTTTGCTGCAAAATTGCCTGAGAGCCGAAAACCGTCACCCGCAAAGCAGCAGCCGGATCTGCCAAAGCCTTAAGAATCACTTCCGGCCCAATTCCCGCCGGATCTCCGAGAGTTACAGCTAGTTTTGATTGCCGATCGAGACTCAAAGCAGTTTTCTCCAACACTACACAGGAATTTTCGCACTGAAATCTTAGCATTTAGCTACCTGATTTCCCAAAAATCGCATAAAAAGACCGAAAACCCCGCGAATCCGAGACGGATCAAAGCTCGCAGCAGGCTGGACACTGGCTGTTAGCTTCTTTGAGGTCGATCTGTTGATCTTAGTAGCCTGATACAGTAAAATACCTACCATAACCAATGACTGTTAAACAGTTGATACGTTAAAGCGCGATCGGCAAGTGCAACCATTGGTCAAAAAGTTAATCTAAAGTGAGCAACCCAGCCACTATAAACACAGTTAGGCCAAGTAAAACTTGACCTAAAAACTAGCAAAACTAAAATTTTTGATAAAGTAGGGCGGGACACGCCCAAACTCGCTAGTCAATATCCTAGTAAGCTTAATTCAGATGAGTCCGCACTAATTGTCTAAACTCAATTGTTTGGTTTGTACTTTGGTACGATTAAATAGTTCAGAAATTGTTCGCAATAGATAGCCAATTTTTAGCTAATTCCATGAATTAAGAATCTCCATCTTTAATAGACATCGATCATATTTCTTGTGGAATAGGCCCGAAAGCCTCTTCACATCTAGCAATTATTGCGATGTCTAATGTAGAACGGAGAATGTCAAATTGTGTTGATTAAATTTGCAAACATCGTCAAGGAACTCTAAAAAAATGAACCCTGAATTTATCAGCGCAACCTTTTTGTCCTTTGCCCTAATTCTAGTCGGTATCGGTGGAGGCTTCCTGCTCCTCAAACTCCAAGGCGGCGAAGAATAAGTTTTTATCTCATATCCGAAAACCTGGTTTTTCTACCCAAAAATATCATGCAGCACCCGCAAGATTAGAAAAACCCGGTTGAGTCAGATTTATTGCCAAAGTCCCGATCGATTTCAACAGATTCTAATACAACAAAAGTATCAAGACTAAAGGCAAAATTTTTAGCAGTCGATAAATAAGTACGGCTTTCTCGCTCCCAGATTTATTTTTGAGTGCTGTCTTGTCCCCGACACAGGACGCTAGACGCCATAAGCCTTCGGGCTTAGACCTTGCTTCTCCTCCCCGTCCTTTGATGAGAAAATTTCAGGTTTTTGTTAAGTTTTTATAAAAAACTGAGAAAGACCTGATACCATCTTATAGAAAGTTTAAGATTCATTAATTAATCCCTAGATGACTTTACTGATTGTAGGTGCCACCGGCACTCTCGGCCGCCAAATAGCCCGCCGCGCCCTAGACGAGGGCTACCAGGTGCGGTGTTTAGTCAGAAATTACAGAAAAGCGGCATTTTTGAAAGAATGGGGCGCTGAACTTGTACCCGGGAATCTTTGTCAGCCAGACACTTTGATTCCGGCACTAGAAGGCGTCACTGCTATCATTGATGCAGCAACAGCCAGTGCAGTCGATTCTGTGAATGTCAAAAGAGCAGATTGGGATGGAAAAGTATCGCTGATCCAAGCAGCAGTAGCAGCGGGCATCAAGCGTTACGTATTCATTTCCTTTCTCGACGCTGAGAAATATCCACAAGTCCCTTTGTTGGAAATCAAGCGTTGTACCGAGCTGTTTTTAGCAGAATCCGGTCTAGATTATACAGTCTTGAGACCTTGCGGCTTTTTGCAAGGAATACTGAGTCTGTATGCAATGCCGATTTTGGACAATCAAGGAGTCTGGTTGCCTAACAAGCCATCCGCCCTTGCGTACATGAACACTCAGGATGTTGCTAAATTTGCCGTCCGAGCTCTTTCTGTTCCCGAAACCATCAAAAAAACCTTTCCGGTGGTGGGAAATCGCGCTTGGGATGCTGAAGAAATCGTGCGGTTGTGCGAGCGGCTTTCAGGGAAGCCCGCGAAAATCACGCGTACCCCAGATGCCTTGTTGCAGGCTACTCGTCAATTTGCTAATTTCTTTGAGTGGAGTTGGAATGTAGCTGACAGGTTGGCTTTTTCAGAAGTCTTATCAGCCGGAAAACCCTTGAAAGCTCCGATGGATGAAGTTTACAGCGTCTTCGGATTAGATCCCAAAGAAACTACTACTTTGGAATCTTACCTGGAAGAATACTTTAATCTGATTATGAAGAAGCTCAAGGAAATAGAGTACGAGCAGCTTAAGACTAAAAAACGGAGTAAACAAAAAATGCCCTTTACTTTTTAAAGTGCCGAAAGCAGGAATTATATACAACGATGTTAAACCTGTGGCTTGTCGCATCGCCGCAGAGTTGCAAGACAAGCTGATTGCCCGCGGCTGGGAGGTCTGCTCGGTTTCTGGTTCAGGAGGAATTCTCGGCTATTCTAGCCCCGATCGCCCGATGTGCCATACTCCGATCGACCAACTCGTCCCCCCCGGTTTTGACAGCGACATGGAGTTTGCAGTGGTTTTGGGCGGCGACGGTACGGTGCTGTCGGCATTTCGCCAAGTTGCTCCGATTGGAGTGCCACTGCTAACTATCAATACCGGCCACATGGGCTTTTTAACAGAAACTTACCTGAACTTGCTCCCGCAAGCTTTGGAAAAGGTGATCGCCGGAGAATACGAAATAGAAGAAAGATCGATGCTAGCCGTGCGGCTGTTTCGAGAAAACGACTGCCTCTGGGAAGCCCTTTGTCTCAATGAAATGGTGCTGCACCGGGAACCACTGACTTGTATGTGTCATTTTGAAGTGGCGATCGGGAATCACGCTTCTGTGGACATTGCCGCCGATGGGGTAATTATCTCGACTCCGACGGGATCGACAGCCTACGCGCTGTCAGCCGGCGGGCCTGTAATTATTCCGGGAGTGCCAGTGTTACAGTTAGTGCCTCTTTGCCCGCATTCAATGGCTTCTCGGGCTTTAGTTTTTAGCAACACTGAACCGGTCAAGATTTTGCCGGCAAGTCCGAGCCGCCTGGTAATGGTGGTAGATGGGAACGGCGGATGTTATGTTCTGCCCGAGGATTGGGTACAAATCGAGCGAGCTCCGTACAAAGCCCGCTTCGTGCGGGTGCAACCTTTTGAATTTTTCCACATTTTGCGGGAAAAATTAGGTTGGGGCTTGCCTCACATTGCTAAACCCAGTTCGGTTGAATTGCCTTAATAGTTGATAATTAGCCGAGTGCTAAAGTCCCGTCCTTTGAGGGCGGCTTTTTCTTGGCCTTCAGGTTTCTCAGTTTTTGTGCAGGATAAAGCTCGATCGGAATCTACTACGAAATCCTTAATTGTCGATCGAGATTCTGAACCATCTCCAAAGTCAGGCAGCGTTTATGATTGATGTATTCTCGTACTTCTGGGAGTTTAAACCATGTCTCTCGCTGAGTTAATTCCTTTGGTGAACAGTCTGAGCCAGTCAGACAAATTATCACTCTTCAAACTCCTAGCTGTGCAAATCCCAAAGGCTGAACTACAAGTTATCTTTTCTGCATCAGAGTATCCGGTTTGGTCGCCCTACGACGCAACGGAAGCTGCAAACATCCTGATGCAGATGATTCGGGATGACCGAGAGGCATCTACTCATGCCTAGTATGATCGAGTTTCCCTTTTCTAACGATGAAGCATTACCCACAATTCCCATCACTCGCTCGTCATGCAGGCTTTTCTGTCTCCGCGAATGCACTGCTAGATACTGGGTCTGCGGTCAACCTATTACCTTATGACATAGGGCTGCAATTGGGTGCAATTTGGGAGAAACAAACTATCCGCTTGCCATTGGCTGGAAATCTGGCAAGGGTTGAGGCGCGGGGTGTATTTGTGCAGGTTCAAATTGGGAATCTGGAACCAGTTCGTCTAGCATTTGCCTGGGCACAATCCTCTCAGGTGCCCTTAATTCTTGGGCAAACGAATTTCTTTCGAGAATTTGATGTTTGTTTTCAGCGATCGCGATGCAGGATCGAGATTATTCGCTTCTAATAAGCGTCAATCCAGAACTCGGAGTTTTATTTATAGCTTAATTCTCGATCGAGCCTCCGAACCATCTCCAAAGTCAGGCAGCGTTACGAGATAACGGCGCAAATCAGCGGTGGCAGATAACCTCAAACTCAACATTAACGGCACTCAATCCGCTGCATTTGAATTGTTAGCCTGCGTTTGCACCGATGCTGAGGACTACAACTCATCAATCGTTACCAATCCACCTTCTGTAAACTGGATTACAAGCTCATGGCTATCTAACAAAGCAGTTCCAACTAAGGGTCGCCGCCCTGTCGCAAACACACGAGTTTCTCGCTCCTCTCCGTTCCAAATAATAATTGCTTTGTGAAGAGGCAGCATCACTCGGCTGTTATCTGCCAAATTCACACGCATATCGTATTTGAAAGGAAGATTCAGTAGTGCCACTGCTTCAGGTGGCAAACAAAGCTCATCGGTAAATCCTGTGTCTACCACGAATTCAATCGGGAAGTCAGCGCGATTCGGAATCCGAAATGGGATGGTAATAATCGGGTGTCCATCAGCCACAATACCTGAAATCACTTGACTACACGCTCCATGAGACCGCCACCAAAAGCAGCAGCGACGTTGTACCCAATCTTGATCCCAAAGAGTCGAGCATGGGGGTGTTTCTCGCTCAAGTAATCAGCAGCGCGTAAGCCGTTTTCATCGACTCTGTAGTCACCTGTTTCAATGTCAATGATCACCATCTTGCCAATATTTTCTTCAACTTCCACTTTTTGGCGAATTCTGCTTTCGTACAGTTGCTCTGCACGTTGAGCAACCTCTTCACGGCTTAAAAGGATCGCTTGCATATGCTGACTCCCAATTACGATGCGGCTTCTATAGACTTCTCTATGATATCTCACAGGTTGGTAGGATGAGCTAATGCTCACCTTACTAGCGTCTACGATCGAGAGTTAGGGCGTAATAATCGTTGTAAAAAGTCCACTTTATGGGTGAAAGAGAGTCGATCGAACACCTTCGGCGATTGACTGTAATGAAAGCATGAATATTCGAGGCCGGGCGAGATTGATAAATGCTCAAAAGGCGATAATGAAAGCGTTAGTGGCTTTAATTTGACACTCGATCGAGCTTCCGAACCATCTCCAAGGCCAGGCAGCGTTTACGAGATAACGGTATAGTTTGAGTGTCTTCATTTTTATTCACTCTGCTTAGGACGGATTTCAAATTCTGAACGTGCCCGGAAGAAACAGACCTCAAACTCGAAGAAGAAATTAGCTTGCCCCAAAATCAAAGGTACATTGGTTGTTTTTGTCCAGGCAAATGCCAGGTTAAGCGTTCGGAATGAACTAACTTGAGCATTAACAACGACTGCGCGGGCTTCAAATCGAGCCAAATTCCCAGCCAATACGACTGAGAGTGTCTCATTTTCCCAGACTAAGCCCAGTTGTAACCCTAACTCGTAGGGCAAAACATTAACGCTTGCGCCTGTATCTAATAAGCCCTCAGCGTTCAAGGATTGACCGTTCAGGCTGAGTGTCAATGGCAGATACGGCATTCTATCGACCATGCCAAGACTGCTGTCAATGATTTTGTAGGGAAATTTATGAGCGTCAATCATTCTGTTCTTGTTGTTTTGTCGTCAGAAGATTCATTAAAACATTGGCAGCCTCAGAGCAATTGTAAGGCGACCAGACCGGATACTCTCGATCGACAACAAAAAAGTTTGTTGGATCTTCTTCTTTGACCAGTTCTGTTGCCAGAAACTGCATCAGCCGAAGCTTGTCAATTTTTGAAAGTTCCTGGATTTTGGACTTGAGTTCAGCCAATGGCATTTTAAAATCTCCTCGTTTGAGGTTTGGCGAAAAGATTGGATCTACTAGCTTGTTGCATGGGTGGGCGATCGAAGCGTATCTATTGATTCTACCAATTTTCTGTAGGTCAAGGTGTCGATCGAGCTTCCGAATCATCTCCAAAGTCAGACAGCGTTTATGATTGATGTATTCTCGTACTTCTGGGAGTTTAAACCATGTCTCTCGCTGAGTTAATTCCTTTGGTGAACAATCTGAGCCAGTCAGACAAATTATCACTCTTCAAACTCCTAGCCGTGGAAATCCCAGACGCTGAACTACAAGTCATCTTTTCTGCATCAGAGTATCCGATTTGGTCGCCCTACGATGCAACGGAAGCTGCAAACATTATGATGCAGATGATTCGCGACGATCGAGAGGCATCTACTCATGCCTAGTTCGATCGAGTTTCCCTTTTCTGACGATGAAGCATTACCCACGATTCCCATCACTCGCTCGTCATGCAGGCTTTTCTGTCTCGGCGAATGCACTGCTAGATACTGGGTCTACGGTCAATCTATTACCTTATGACATCGGGCTACAATTGGGTGCAATTTGGGAGGAACAAACTATCCGCTTGCCATTGGCTGGAAATCTCGCAAGAGTTGAAGCACGGGGTTTATTTGTGTATGTTCAAATTGGGAATCTGGAACCAGTTCGCCTAGCATTTGCCTGGGCGCAAGCTTCTCAGATTCCCTTAATTCTCGGGCAAACAAACTTCTTTCGAGAATTTGATGTCTGTTTTCAACGATCGCAATGCACGATCGAAATTATTCGCTTCTAATAAACGTCGATGCAGAACTCGGAGTTTTATTTATAGGTTAATTCTCGATCGAGCTTCCGAATCATCTTCAAGGTCAGGCAGCGTTTACGAGATAACGATTGAGCTAACCCGCCGCAGATAGCCTTTGACTCTCAACAGATAGCTTTTATACGATCGGGTTCAGCGATTTGTTATGCCTCATTCAACACATAGCTATGAGTGCAGCAATAATCTTATCTTTCCGTTTTTGTATAATTTCTTTGCTCCATATTCCATCTTCAGGTACTAAGCTCCTTACTTCTCTCTGTTGTTCGTTTTGCGTATAGGTAGCCGTTTTCCGGGTAAACGAGATATTGCCAACTGCACAATTATGTGATTTCGATAACAACAGATAGTTGCCCAGACAATTCAAATATTGATTCCTAAATTCTTCATCGTAATTACCATAGCCATGAGGCTTAATTTCAGGTTCAGTGGTTGGAGCGATGTGTTCAAGTTCTGGACTTATGATTCTGTCAAATCGAGTAGGCAAATAACCGCTTTTGCCTTGCTGCTCTAAATGTACTTCATATTTCCAAAGCAGATATTTTGCGACTGCATGATTTATTCCACCTTGGAGAGAATCTCTAAGCTTTTCGTTGTTCCAATAAGCCCACCACCATTCTGATGTCGTTTTCATCCACTCTATACGTTCAATTATTGGAGAAATTTCTTTATTCTCCTCAGTAAATTTTTCAAAAACATCATTTATTCTTGAGGTTATATCGGCACGAGTACCGATCAATCGGTGACGAATCACCAAGTTTTCCAAAGCAGAACACAGCACACTGATTTCATCGGTAGTTAGGGTATATTTATATGCCTTTATGATAAACGGAATTGCAATTGCAATTCCTCCAAGTGCTATTAAAGAATGTATTGCGAAATTCTCTCGTTCATGTTTTCCAAAAAATTGAGACAACTGTTCAAAGCTCGTTGAGAGCGACCTTGTGAAAGACCGAATGAAATCAATAGGATTGCCATTCGCCAAAATCTTGTTGATTTTTTCTATCGAATTTGTTTCCCAAAGTGAGTTAAAATGAACTCGCAGAGTATACAGTAAGATATCATCTTCATTGATGCGATATTCTATAGATGATATAGACTTATAGATGCTTTCAAAACGATTTTTTATCTCTATCGTAAGTGCATCCCTATCCTCATTTCCATGCAAGTGAACATTGTACATAAATTGAGCTTTTATAATTTCCAGATTTGAAGGTCGCTTTCCTCTACTATTTTGAAATATAAACATTTGAATTGCTTCCGACTCATTTTGAACCAGATGGGTACTGCAAGCTGCCTCGCTAATTATTAAAAGCATTTTGGTTAGATAGTCTTCATTCTTACTTGCAAGTTGTTCGTTAAAAAAATCAAATGCCCTAACAATTCGTCGCGATGATTCTGTATAAATACTATTACGATCGGCTTTAGTTTGATCTATTACATAATCAATTAATAACTGGTTGTCGTAATCAACAGTAGAAAAGCGTATTACATTGCGCCGCTTTACCATGTCTTCGTAACAAATTTCTTCTGATTCTGTCAGATTCCTTATAGCTTTTAGTTTTGCAAAAAGAGAAGATAGGAAAATGACAATAGTCGTAAGGCGTTGCTGCCCATCTATAACGTTGAATTCCTTATTTCTTTCTTCAAAAAGGAAGTGTCCAAAATAATAGGGGCTGTTTGCATTGCTTTTACCGTATTCTTCTAAGTCTTCTAGGAATACATTCGTTTGAGTATTTCTATCCGATTTCTGAAAGGGAGTGTCCCACGAGTACGCACGCTGATAGGCAGGTACGACAATCTTGTTCCCAGCCATCATTGCTCTGATCGTTGTGGATGCTTCCATTTGTATCGATCCTATGGTTGAGAATTTTGAGGCATAACTTATTATTGTATCGCAGTTGCGGTACAATACTGGATATAGTCGAAAAAACCTGTATCGATGACAAACTCGATCGGGAAGGTTGCGCCATTCACCAAGAGAAATGTCAACGAGACGATCGCATGTCTGTCAGTCACAATACCGGAAATCACTGCTCACCCGCTCCATAACACCGCCAAAAGAAGCCGCTACATTATAGCCGATGCGGATGCCAAAAAGTCTTGCGTAGGGAGACTTGGCTTGGAGGCTTTTTGCTGCCTGTAGCCCCGTTTCATCAACCTCATAGTCACCTGTTTCAATATTGATAATGACCATTTTTCCGATATTTTCCTCTGTCTCAACCTTTTGCCGAATTCTGCTTTCGTAGACTCGATAGGCATGCTTTGCGACTTCTTTACCCCATGCGTCTTTGCGAATGTCGTCTAGGGTGATATTTTTTCTTTCCCAGATTCCGGCTAGATCGAAAAAGGATGGTTCTCGATCGGAGTCATCGTTTTTTTGTTCTATCGTTTTAGTTTGGCTGGCTTGAAATTCTAGAAATTCGATAAATTCAATAACTTTATTGCGTTGTTCGGGGGAAAAATGTTGGATTTTTTGGATTGCCATTTCTAGGGTTAACATGGGTTTCTCCTTAGTTGTTTTTGGTACTATTTGAACGATTTACACAAACATCTTTTTTTTGGATCTACTAGCTGGTTGCATGGGTGCGCGATCGAAGCATATATATTTATGCTACCAATTTTCTGTAGGTCAAGCTGTCGATCGAGCTTTCGATGTTCAATCACCCTTAAACTTAGAACTCACAACACAAGAACATTTTTACTCTTCATCATCATTATCCAAAAGCTGTTTTAAAGAATCAAAATTTTGTTGAGAACTGTGGCGAACGAGGTGAATTTTAACCATTCTAGTATTTTCATCTTCTACGATACTAAATAAAATACGATATTTCTTCTCATATAAAATTTGACGTATTTCCAGATCGAAATACTCACTTTCTAATGCTAAGGGACAACGACTAGGAAAGCTTTCCAGTTTGAGCATTATTTCATAAAAGCCCCAACCCAACGATAGGATTTTTCAGGAGCATTGAGCTTGAGCCACAAAAATATATTTTCTATGTCATGAATAGCAGTAGGAGATATCTCAACTCGGTAGGTCATATTTTTTTTGAAGCTCTTCAAAAGCTTGATGAATAGAAACCCCTTCGCCTCGATCAAATTCCCCTAAGCTTTGACGAATACCTGCAAGAGTTTCAAGAAGTTCTAACCGATTAAGTAGTTTTTCATAACTTTCCGCATCCTGAAGCACAGCAACCGCTTTACCATTAATGGTGATTACGATTGGTGTTTTATCTATTTCAAACTGATGAAGCAACTCAGGAGCTTCCTGTTGAAATTGGTTCAGGGGACAGCTACGGGAGAGGTTAAGCATGGTGTTCACTTTTTTTGAGTGTTGTTAACAATTTAGCAAAAATTATTTTTTACTGCCTAAATTATAAAAGCACCTCAATCCCCAACTCTTCACAAAATCCCCGAATCACTCGATCGTTCTGCGACCTTGCGCGATCGAAGCGTATCTATTGATTCTACCAATTTTCTGTAGGTCAAGCTGTCGATCGAGCTTCCGAACCATCTCCAAAGTCAGGCAGTGTTTACGAGATAACGTTTCAATCACCGGACACAGATAACTTTTGCAACTCACCAACCACTTGACTTTGTTCCGGTGCATTGGGATTGTTAGCCCGCACCTAACTATACTCAGAATGCTGTGGAGACCTGGTGTATTTTCGTGCACTGTCTTCTGTTGTCGTCCCTATTGAACATTTCTTCCTTGCACGTACACCGTCGAAACAGGCTTCATCATCTTCCGTTCCACTTTGATGTCTTTAAATCCAGCTATTTCCAGATAGTGTGCGAACCTTTCTCCCGCTTTAGTCGCATCATCTTCTGTAGCGCCAGGGATTCTGGGCTGGTGAACGAGGGCGATGATTCCTCCCGTGCACAACTGCTCTCTTAGCCGTCTCAGCACGTCAGTCTTGTTATCCCAGAACTGAACGTTATTGACAGCCAGAATCTTGTCAAATGGGTTGTCGAAGGAGGGCAATTGCGATACCGAAGTGAGAACCAATCGTACTCTTCCAGCGGAAATAGCGCGTTGATTTCTTTTTGAAGCTTGCCTGAACATCACTTCAGAATGATCAATCCCCCAAATAAGCCCGTCCGTTACAATTTCACTCACCTTTTGGATCGTTACTCCAGGTCCGAAACCGATTTCCAGGATACGGTCGGAGGGTTGCAGGTTCAGCAGGGAAATTGCCCACTCATTGCGTTCAAGATTTGATGTCCTATGCGACATGATGAAGCCAGCGATATTCCCCAAAAATCCTGTGGGACGAGCGAACTGTGCAACTACTTTCTCCACAAGGCTCATAAGAGATCCCTCCTGACCGTCTTGTCGGCAGAATACGCAACATGGCTACAACTATAGTACAAAGCGGTCTAACGTCTCAAATCAGCGGCAGCAGATGTTTTAAGCTTAGCACCCAAGGCTTTCGTCTGTCCGCTGCATTTGATTTGTTATGCAGCATCCTCGATCACCTCATATTTGCTTTGCACCAAGCCGTTTTCAAACTGTCGCGTCTCAAGATGATGTAATCTGACATCGTGAGGAAGCGAACTAAAAAGTGGAATCCCTGTTCCTATAAGAATTGGCACTTTAGTAATAATTAATTGCTGAATTAAGCCTTCACTAAGAAACCCTTGAATCGTCTTTCCGCCATCAATGTATAAATGCTGGAATCCACGCTCTGATAGACGGCGAACGACTTCTCGTGGAGGCGCGCACATGGACTCGAATGTTTTTGCAATGTCGTCAGGAATGTAAATTTTCTGACTACTTAGAACAAATACTGGCTTTTCACCATAAGGCCATGAATCGAAGGACATTACCGACTCATAAGAATTGCGCCCCATGACAAGCGCATCCACTGAATCAATGAATTCCTGATATCCGTAGTCTTCACCGCTATCTGTGTCTCCTTCACTAGGCAGCCAATCAATGCCACCATTGTTACGTGCAATGAAGCCATCAACACTTGTTGCGATATATACAGTAGCTTTCATGCCTTTCTCAATTATGATATTGCCGCATAACTTATAATTGTATCGCAGTTGCGGTATAATACTAGATATAATCGAATAATACCGCAGCTCAAGGATGTATGTCAACCCCTTCTTACTCCCCATCAGAATCTCCTTTCCTCGATCGAACTCGCCGCACGATTCGACTCAATCACTTAAGCCGTCGTACCGAAAAAAGCTATCTTTATTATATTTTAGATGAGAGTCGATCGCACACCCTCGGCGATCCGTGCATTATGATAAAGCAAGCAGCGATAAATTCTCGTCTTCATAAAATAATTCGATCGCGTTAAAATCCCGACGCAGCAAATTTTCAACTTGTGATGTCGAACAGTTTCCAAGTCGAAGCCAAATAACTTTCGGTGGATTCCCAAATACCAAGCTCAGATCGTGCATATCCGCGTCTTTCGAGACAATCATCAAATTATTATCTTTTGCATAATCCCAAACAATTGGGTCGATCGTGGCTTTCATTCCCACATCAAAGGACGTGAAGCGAATTTGGGAAAAAATCGCTCAAACGATTCGGCAACTTGGGCCACAAGTTTTCATCCTAACCAATTAACCCCTATTCTACGTCCCTAACTGCTGCAACAACTCTTGAATGGATAAAACAGGTATAGGCGAACTCAAAAAACCTTTATTATCGCGGGTCAGAATCGCATCCAACCCTTGAGCAACTGCACCAAAAATTTGAACAGCATCTTCAAAATCAACCAAACCAGAGTTGAAAGCTGATTCCAAAACGGCTCGATCAATAGGACAAATGACCATAGCAGTCAGCGTTTCTGAAACCGCTTGCCGTGCTTGCTCAACGCTGCGAGTATGTTTGCGAGAAATGTAGAAAATATCCGTGAGCGTTGTCGCCGTAACATAACCGATGAGTTGCCCAACATCAATCGCTTGAAACAACAACTCTGCGTCTTGGAAAAATGGCTCTCGCTGCAACAGAAAATCTAGGACAATGTTGGTATCAATTAAAACTCTCACTAAAGATACTTCTCCACTCGTCGCGCTTCCAACATTGCAGCCACGTCCTCATCTGTCGGTGCGGGTTGGTCTGTCTTTAGCAAGCCTCGCATCCGCTGAATCGCACCAGAACGATCTGCCCTGGCAACTGGCTGATCTTGTAAGGACTCAATGATGGCGCCCACTAACGCAAGGCGATCGCTCCGTGGCAGTTTGAAGACCTGCTCCTTGACTTCTTGTAGCAACATAGACGGCTCCTAAGATTGAAGGTGTCTACCGTCTAGTATGAACGATTGCGTTCTCCATGACCAGCTTGATTCCCTCCACGACAGCTTCGTAAGAGCCATCACACCACTAAGCACCCTAGAAGGTTGGCATACTTCCTGTAGCTTCGGTAACTTGGGCGACAAGTTTTCATCAAAAAGTAATTTCATGCGGATAAGGTCGCGGTCATAAACCGACGCTCGCGGTCAGCAGCATAAGCAATGCAGGCTTTTAAATCTTCTCGCGTCAAATCGGGGAAATCATCTAGAATTTCTACTTCTGTCATCTCCGAAGCCAGGTACTCAAGCACTTCATAAACCGTAATTCGCAAGCCGCGTACACAAGGCTTACCACCGCGTTTATTTGCTTCGATCGTGATGTGGTTTCGGTAGTTCATAAAAAACACTCGGTAATACCATTTTTCTGTGAAGCTGCATAGAATGTATCTTTTACAGGAAAGGATTTCAGGCTTCCCATTCTGTGCAGCTTCATACAGAATTACTATAAGTGGGAAACGATCGCATCTTCAGACCTGAGAGGGAAACGACCTGCCAACTGCCAAAGTTTTACTCTTCGACGCGATAGCCCAATTCTGCCAAACGAGTGCGGGACTGCCGCCATTTCGGCTGCACCTTGACAAATAACTCTAAATACACTTTACCTTCAATTAACTTTTGAATCTGTTCCCGGGCCGCACTGCCGATCGACTTGAGCATACTGCCACTCTTACCGATTAAAATACCTTTTTGGGAATCTCGTTCGACGTGAATCGTCGCCAGAATGCGGGTAATTTTCGCTTCTTCTTGAACAATGTCGATCGCGATTGCGACGGAATGCGGCACTTCTTCCCGCGTCAGCAGCAAAATCTGTTCCCGAATCAACTCGCCCATAATAAAGCGTTCCGGCTGATCTGTGACCAAATCGGGCGGATAATAATAGGGCCCAACCTCCAGATGTTGGATTAACAATTGTTGTAGCGGTTCCACACCATCGCCCGTGAGAGCCGAAAACTTGACGACTGGCCACTCAGGATTGACAATTTGTTCGTAAGTGCGATCGATCAACACAGAATCCTCCGGTTGTTCGTCCAGCTTATTCATCCCCAAAATCACCGGAATTTTGCAATTGCTGAGAATTTCGATAATATATCGATCGCCTCCACCCGACTCCACCGAACCATCCACCACAAAAAGCACCACATCCACAGACTGAATCGCCGCGCGCGCATTCTGCACCAAAACCTTACCCAGTTCGTGGTGTGGCTTGTGAATTCCCGGAGTATCGACAAAAATAATTTGTGCTTCATCCGTCGTCAGGATGCCCCGTAGCCTGTTGCGAGTCGTCTGAGACACCGGCGAAGTAATCGCAATTTTCTGCCCCACCAACTGATTCATCAGCGTGGATTTGCCGACATTCGTGCGCCCGATAATACCCACAAAGCCCGATTTGTAGCCCGCCGGAGCTGCGGGAACACCCATGATTTCCGATACGTCTATAAATTTACTATCTTCCACTAAAATCACCTATTTTCAAGCCCCTTCTCTGTCTATTGTCGCCTGAAAATACTCAAACGCCAGAAAGATGCACTTTACCATCTTTTTCGCTCTGGTATAGCTTGTAACACTCAAAGCTCGATCGAGCCGCCAACCAGTATTAAAACCTGATATCTGCTTTGTAAAACTTGATATTTGAGACAAAATTTGATAAAGTTCCAATGACATCGATCAAAAATGAATCATTCTGGTAAAATCGAGTCCCCAACGCTGTAACAACTTCACAAGTGTAAATATCTTACTCAATTGAAGCTATTCTACAGTTTGTCAGACCAACCAGTTTTAACATTTTTGAGGATGTCTGACAATAAATTAGGTGGGTTAAACTCAAACCCAAAAGCTCAGTATCATCAGGTCGTTTCAAAATTGAAGCTAATGTTTGTGGAGCCTACCTAATTAGTGCTAATCGTCATAAAGTTGAGGAGATGAATCCGATGAAATCTAAATTATTTTGGAGTTTCTGCACCGTTTTGGTAGCAGCTTTGCCTATTCCAGCGTTTGCTCAAACCAGCCCTCCAGCCAGCCCTCAAGCAGGTATTGACTATAAGGGTGGCTCGATGAAGTACCAAATGCTACCGGGCAAAATACCTGACAGAACCTTGCCCAAAGCCTTTGACTTTCCAATTATTCTAAATGTTGCTACTGACACTAGCATCACCTCCGATCACCTAATTACCGACGAGTTTCGCGCCCCAGCGACTCGTACAGAATACACCAGTGCTCTCACCGCCTGGTCAGCATCCATCAAAGAATGTCTGGCAAAACAGCCCCGGTTGATCCGAGCTAGCACCAAAAACCCGATTCAGATTAATGGCAAAGTAGGCACGATTGTCAGAAATGCAAATAACCGTGCAGTTTGCAAATAAGCGCGTAAGTT